>NZ_KB898996.1:0-359560 GCF_000377965.1 Streptomyces sp. CNB091 | reverse complement strand
CACCAGGTCATACCCGGCCTTCTCCACAGCCTTCGCCAGCACCAGCGACGTACCCATCACATCACTGCCGTGCAGATCGTCGTCCTCGACGTGAACCGCCTTGTCCGCACCCATCGACAACGCCTTGCGCAACGCGTCCTTGGCATCCTCCGGACCCACCGTCACCACGGTGATCTCCGCATCGTCCGCCCCGTCAGCGATCTGCAACGCCTGCTCGACCGCGTACTCGTCCAGCTCCGACAACAGACCGTCGACATCCTCACGATCCAGCGTCAGGTCATCGGCGAAACGCCGGTCACCGGTCGCGTCGGGCACGTACTTCACACAGACAACGATCCTCAAGCTCACGCCGGCTCTCCTACTGCATCGTCATTTCCGGGCTGCCTTGTTGCACGCAGCATAGGCGCCTTGTCGGGCCGGATCCGGTCAGGACGACCGAGGCTCCGAGCCTGATATTACTCGCCAGTACACCCAGTCTCCTGCCCCCGGGCAAGCGCCGCGCACTGTGACCTTGCCAACGCGGCGGGCCTGTGCGTGCGCGTCCTCAGTCTCGCAGAGCCGTGAACCGTCCCTGGTGGTAGACCAGCGGGCGATCGACGCCGGAGGGCGCGCCCGCCACCGCCTCGGCGATGACGATGCGGTGGTCCCCGGCCGGGACACGGGTCACGACGCGGCAGACGAGCCAGGCGGACACGCCGGCGAGCAGCGGAACGCCTTCGGGCCCACTGCTCCACTCGGTCGACGGGCCGAAGCGGTCGGCTCCGCTGCGGGCGAACGTCGCGGCCAGTTCCCGCTGGTCCTCGCCGAGTATGTGAACGCCGACATGAGCGGCCTCGGACAGCACCGGCCAGCTGGAGGAGGACGTACCGATCCCGAAGGAGATCAGCGGGGGTTCGGCGGCGACGGAGGTCAGCGAGGTGGCGGTGAAACCGACCGGGCGCTCCCCCGCGGCGGTGATCACGGCCACGCCGGCGGCGTGGCGGCGGAAGACCGAGCGGAAGAGTTCGGGGGTGGCGGCCGTCGGGGCAGGGGCGAGATCGGGCGTTGCCGTCATGGACGTGTCCTTCTGCGGAAGTGGCGTACGGGTCCGTGGGGGCTCAGACACCCGGACAACGCGCACTCGCATGGCGTGCGAGGTCCACATGGACCCGGCCGTAAAGAAGGAGTTCTGGCGGCATAACGTCAGACTGACGATGCGGAGCGGGCGCAGTCAAGGGCGGTCCGGAATGTGGGAGAAGCGTCACGGTCCGTCATATGGCGTGTCCCAGCGCCGCGACGACGTCGACGGTGCGGGGCTGGCCGGATGCCCGGCGGACCACCCGGCCCTCGGCGTCGAGCACGAGGACGGTCGGCGTCTTCGTGATGTCCAGCTGCCGTACCAGCGCGAGACTGGCCTCGGCGTCGATCTCGATATGGGCGACCCCGTCGATCATCCCGGCCACCTCGCCGAGGGTGCGGCGGGTCGCCCGGCACGGCTGGCAGAAGGCGCTGGAGAACTGGACGAGCGTCGCGCGTTCTCCGAGTTCCGCACCGAGTCGGGATGCGTCGAGTCGCTGTCCGTGGGTCCGGCGATCCACCTGGTGCCTCCTGATCAGAGTTCTTCGTAAGAGGTCAGCACCGGCCACCGCCCATGCATTCCCCGCAGCTCCGGGGGTACGCGCACGTGACGAGAATCTCGCGCCCCGTGTCCGTCGGGACTGGCCAGGGACTCGCGCATGGGGCACCATCGCCACAATGCCGAAAACCTACGGCTGCGTAACTTCCGCCGGGAGAACCCTCCCCAGGCGCTGAAGAAGGGTCTTCATCCAGATGGCAGAACTCGTCTATCGACCGGTCATCGGCGCCGCTCGCACCCTGTTCAAGGCGCTCGACCTGAAGATCGACACTCAGGGTTCGGAGCACATCCCGAAGACCGGTGGCGCGGTGCTGGTCAGCAACCACATCAGTTATCTCGACTTCATCTTCACCGGGCTGGGGGCCCTGCCGCAGAAGCGGCTGGTGCGGTTCATGGCGAAGGAATCGGTCTTCCGGCACAAGATCTCCGGTCCGCTGATGCGGGGAATGAAGCACATCCCGGTCGACCGCGACCAGGGCGAGGACGCGTACGCCCACGCCCTACGGTCGCTGCGTTCCGGTGAGATCATCGGAGTGTTCCCCGAGGCCACCATCTCGCAGTCCTTCACCCTGAAGAGCTTCAAGTCGGGTGCCGCGCGCCTCGCCCAGGAGGCCGGGGTCCCGCTGATCCCGATGGCGCTCTGGGGCACGCAGCGGATCTGGACGAAGGGGCGCCCGCGCAATTTCCAGCGCAGCCACATCCCGATCACCATCCGCGTCGGCGAGCCCATGGAGGCACCCTCCGACCAGTACGCCGGCGCCATCACCCGGCGGCTGCGGGAGCGGGTTCAGGAGTTGCTGGAGGCGGCGCAGCGGGCCTACCCGGTGCGCCCGAAGGACGCGAGCGACACGTGGTGGGTGCCGGCCCATCTCGGCGGTACGGCCCCGACGCCCGCCGAGGTACGCGAGCTCGGCTGACAGCCACCCCCACGACAACCACGGCGGCGTCGCTTCACCGCGGCCCGTGGACGGTGATCCGCGCCCCGGGGCTCAGCCGCTCCAGGGTCGCGGCGAGTTCGGCGCCCGCGGCGTCGAGTGCGCCGTTCGCCATGGGCGCGAGGCCCTCCAGCAGGAAGACGGCGTTGACCGACTCCTCGGTGAGCCGGGTGCGCACGCCCTGACGCCAGTTCCAGCGGCGGCAGGTGACACCCTCGTCGTCGCACCAGACGACTTCGCCGGGCTCGGGGTGTTCCACCGTCTCCTCGCCGCCGGCGACGGTGAGGAAGGGCTCGTCGCCCGTCGCGCGGATCAGCCGCATCCCGCCCTTGATGTGGTCGGTGTCCTCGCCGCCGACCGGGACGAGGTGAGCGACGCTGATCGCGTTGTAGGCGTCGACCAGCCGGTTGATGCGGGGCAGGCCGCCGTCGGCGAGGGCGCGCCGGGCGAGCGCCTCGGCCGAGTTGCGGGTGCGGGAGGGCTTGGCCCCGAACGCCGAGTAGACCTCGCGCCAGGCGGCGATGCGTGGGTCCTCGTGCGGGGCGCGGCCCTCCAGGCGCTCGGCGAGCCTGCGGGCGGCGTCGTCCAGCAGGGCGGCGCTACGGGCGTCACTGGGGCCGTTGACCAGGCCGTGCGCCTCGACGACGAGGGGAGTGAAGCCCGGTGCGACGGCGCGCACCTCGTCGGACACGGTGAACGTGAGGGTCATCGTCTGCTTGCTGCCTTACTCGGTTCGGTGGCATGGGTGCGGTGGTCCGGGCGCGGGACCGCGTTCAGAGGGCCGCGGGGAGGTTCCGCAGCAGCTCCGAGCGGTCCCGGGCGCTCTTCAGCGCATGGAGGATCACCGCGGGTGGTGCAACATAGACTACTGGATAGTCGAATTCGTTGAACTCTTCGAGAGTCACCCAGGCCAGCCGCTCCTCCTCCAGCGAGAACTGCGCGTCGATGCCCGGCTTGTTGCCCCGCGGGTCCACCCGCGCCCACTCCACGGCCCCGGGGAGCCGCAACGCGACCAGGCCGTGAAGCACCGGGGTCGCACCATCCTTGCCGACCAGGCGTTGGTAGCAGAGGCCGGCCGGAATGCCGCCGGCCCGCAGCAGCGCCGTGAGCGCGATCGACTTGGCGTAGCAGATGCCGGTACGGGCGGCGAGCACGTCGGAGGCGCGCCACGTGACGCGCGGGTCCCCCGAGTCGGCGGAGTGCGGAATGGTGTCGCGGACGAACTCGAAGGCGGCCCGCGCGTATGTGTATGCGGTGTCGGCGTCGAGCGCGAGGCGGGTCGCCGTCTCGCCGACCCGAGGATGGTCGTGGTCGATGACCTCGTCGGCGGCCAGATACGCGTCAATGTCCGGGGACTGCTGTGTCAGCTCCATGAGTGGAGAGCGTACGAAGCGGTCGACCGGAAGTCCATCAATTTCCGGTCGACCGCATATTCATGCAGGGCGACGCGCTTAGCGCGCCATCTCTTCCTTGAGTGCCTGGACGAAGGCGTCGACGTCGTCCTCTCCGGTGTCGAACGCGCACATCCAGCGGACGTCCCCGGCCGCCTCGTCCCAGAAGTAGAAGCGGAAGCGCTGCTGGAGCCGCTCGCTGACCGCGTGCGGCAGCCGGGCGAACACGGCGTTGGCCTGGACCGGGTAGAGGATCTGAACCCCGTCGATCGCCCGGACGCCCTCGGCGAGCCGCTGGGCCATGGCGTTGGCGTGCCGGGCGTTGCGCAGCCACAGGTCCCTGGCGAGCAGCGCCTCCAGCTGGACGGAGACGAAGCGCATCTTGGAGGCGAGCTGCATGGAGAGCTTGCGCAGGTGCTTCATCGCCCGGACCGCGTCCGGGTTCAGCACGACGACGGCCTCACCGAAGAGCGCGCCGTTCTTCGTGCCGCCGAAGGACAGCACATCGACGCCGACCGTGTTGGTGAACGTCCGCATCGGCACGTCCAGCGAGGCGGCGGCGTTGGCTATCCGGGCCCCGTCGAGGTGCACCTTCATGCCGCGCTCGTGGGCGTGGTCACAGATGGCACGGATCTCGTCCGGGGTGTAGACGGTGCCCAGTTCGGTGTTCTGGGTGATCGAGACGACCTGCGGCATGGCCCGGTGCTCGTCGTCCCAGCCGTACGCCTGCCGGTCGATGAGCTCCGGCGTGAGCTTGCCGTCCGGCGTGGGCACGCCGAGGAGCTTCAACCCGCCCATCCGCTCGGGCGCGCCGCCCTCGTCCACGTTGATGTGCGCGGACTCGGCGCAGATGACGGCGCCCCAGCGGTCGGTGAGAGCCTGGAGGGCGACCACGTTGGCGCCCGTGCCGTTGAAGACCGGGAAGGCCTCGGCGGTGGCGCCGAAGTGGCTGTGCATCACGCGCTGGAGGTGGCCGGTGTAGTCGTCCTCGCCGTAGGCGACCTGGTGGCCGCCGTTGGCGAGGGCGAGGGCCGCGAGGACTTCCGGGTGCGCGCCGGCGTAGTTGTCACTGGCGAAGCCGCGTACCCGCGGGTCGTGGTGACGTCGCGCGTCGGTCCTCACGTTTGCGGGGTCAGCCACAGGCGCTTTCCGTTCACTTCGGGGGCGGGCTTGTCCCAGACGCCGGCGATGGCCTCGGCCAGCTCCGTGACGTCGGTGAAGCCCGCGAACTTCGCATTCGGGCGCTCGGCGCGCATGGCGTCGTTCACCAGTGCCTTGACCACCAGGATCGCAGCAGCGGCCGCGGGCCCGTCCTCGCCCCCCGCCTTGCGGAAGGCGTCGCCGAGCGCGAGGGTCCACGCCTCGGCGGCGGCCTTGGCGGAGGAGTAGGCGGCGTTGCCCGCGGTGGGCTTGCTGGCTCCCGCGGCGCTGATCAGGAGATAGCGGCCCCGGTCGCTGCGCTCAAGGGCCTCCTGGAAGGCCAGCGAGGTCGACTGGACGGTGCGGATGAGCAGCTTCTCCAGGGCGTCCCAGTCGGAGAGCACGGTCTCCTGGAACGACGGGCTGCCGCGCCAGCCGCCGACGAGATGGACCAGGCCGTCGATGCGGCCGAACTCCGCCTCGGTGCGCTTGGCCCAGTCCCGGGTGGCGTCGAGGTCGAGCAGATCGACGGTCTCGCCGGTGACGGTCGCGCCCCCATGGGCGTACCGGGCGGCGTCCACCGCCTCGGCGAGCCGTTCGGGGTGGGCGTCGCACCCGACGACCGTCGCGCCCGCCTCGGCCAGCCGCAGCAGGGTCGCCCGGCCGGCGGGGCCGGCCGCTCCGGCGACCGCGACCACGGCTCCTTCGAGCACACCGGTCCCCTCGCCCGTGCCGTTCACGTTCATGGCCACCGCCTCCTCGGGAGAATGGTTCACGCGGCTGCCCGCTCGTCGTTCGCCGCGGTGATTCCCTTGGCAGAGGCAATCACGTGCTTCAGCTTCTTGGCGAGCGCCTCATAGAACATGCTCAGGGGAAACTCGTCCGGAAGCACGTCGTCGACGAGCTTGCGAGGAGGAAGTGTGAGGTCCAGGGCGTCGGGACCCTTGGCCCAGCGGGACCCCGGGTGCGGGGCGAGGTACGTGGACACGAGGTCGTACGCGGCGAACCAGTGGACCAGCTTCGGGCGGTCGATGCCGTCGCGGTAGAGCTGCTCGATCTCGCCGCAGAGCTGGTTGGTGACCTCCGGGGCACGGGCCCAGTCGATCTTCAGGGTGTTGTCGGTCCAGCGGACGACGTCGTGCTTGTGGAGGTACGCGAAGAGCAGCTGGCCGCCGAGGCCGTCGTAGTTGCGGACGCGCTCGCCGGAGACCGGGAAGCGGAACAGCCGGTCGAAGAGCACCGCGTACTGCACGTCACGGCCGTGGGCGTTGCCCTCGGACTCCAGTTTCACGGCCTCCTTGAAGGCGGTGAGGTCGCAGCGCAGCTCCTCCAGGCCGTACATCCAGAACGGCTGGCGCTGCTTGATCATGAACGGGTCGAACGGCAGGTCGCCGTGGCTGTGGGTGCGGTCGTGGACCATGTCCCACAGGACGAACGCCTGCTCGCAGCGGTGCTGGTCGCCGACCATCTCGCGGATGTCGTCGGGCAGTTCCAGGCCGAGCAGGTCGACGGAGGCCTCGGTGACGCGGCGGAAGCGGGCGGCCTCGCGGTCGCAGAAGATGCCGCCCCAGCTGAAGCGCTCGGGGGCCTCGCGCACGGCGATGGTCTCCGGAAAGAGCACCGCGGAGTGGGTGTCGTAGCCGGCGGTGAAGTCCTCGAAGGCGATGCCGCAGAAGAGCGGGTTGTCGTAGCGGTTCGCCTCCAGGTCGGCGAGCCAGTCGGGCCAGACCATCCTCAGGACGACCGCTTCGAGGTTGCGGTCGGGGTTGCCGTTCTGCGTGTACATCGCGAAGACGACGAGGTGCTGGAGACCGTCGGTCCGGTCCTTCGCGGGCTGGAAGGCCAGCAGCGAGTCCAGGAAGTCGGGGACGCGGAAGCCGTCGGCGGCCCAGCGGCGCAGGTCGGTGACGAGCGCGCGGTGGTAGGCGGCGTCGTGCGGGAGGAGCGGGGAGAGCTCCTCGACCGCTCCGGTCACCCGGTCGAGGACCCGCTCGACGACGGCCGGGGACGGGGCGCCCTCGGCTTCGAAGTCGATGGATCCGTCCTTGGACTGCCAGGGGCGGATCTCCTCGACGGCATCCTTGAGCACGGGCCAGGCCGGGTGTTCGACCACCCGCTGGGCCGTAACTATCGCGCCGTCGGTGGCATCGCGCACAAGAATTTCCGTCATAACACTTCCTCCACGGGACAACCTCGCGTGGATTCACCGTAACCGTGCGGGGTTCCTCCCGACAAGTGGGGCCCTGGAAATTATCCTGCGTACCCCCCATGGTCACCGCCGTTTTTCCTGTCGTATCCCGGGTAGGCGCACAGTTCAATCAGTCGCTCCCGGGCACGGGCGACCGGGCCCGCACAGCGGGGGACATCGCGGGCCCCGGCCGCTACCCTCCCCAGTGCCGCATTGCCGTACCTCCGCTTGCCGCACCTCCGCGCGGGCAGGAGCAGTCGACGGACCGCCGCCGACGGAAACGAGGTCGCCTTGTCATTTCTCACCCTGGGTCATCGCGGAGTGATGGGCGTCGAGCCCGAGAACACCCTGCGCTCCTTCGTCCGCGCCGAGGCGTCCGGAATGGACGCCATCGAGCTGGATCTCCATCTCAGCAAGGACGGCGCGCTCGTCGTGATGCACGACGTGGACGTGGACCGCACCACGGACGGGACCGGTCCGATCGCGGCCAGGACCCTGGCGGAGCTGCGCGAGCTCGATGCCGGCCAGGGCGAGCGGATCCCCGTCTTCGAGGAGGTGCTGAAGGCCGTCTCCTCCCCGCTCCAGGCGGAGATCAAGGACGTGGCGGCGGCCCGCGCCCTGGCGGACGTGATCCGGGAGCGCGATCTCGTCGGCCGGGTGGAGGTGTCCTCGTTCCACGACGAGGCCGTCACCGAGATCGCGCGGCTGGTGCCGGGCGTGCGCACGGTCCTGATCGCCAGCCGCTGGGGCTCGGACGTGGTGGACCGGGCGAAGGCGGCGGGCGCGGCGACCCTCGCGCTGAACATCCGCCGCCTCACCCTGGAGGTCGTCGAACGGGCCCACTCCGAGGGGGTGAAGGTGATCGGCTGGGTGGTGAACACCCAGGACCACCTGCGTCTGGCGCGGGCGCTGGGCCTGGACGGCGCGACGACCGACTTCCCCGAGATCCGCCGCGCCGGGCGCTTCACCGCCTGAGCCGGGCGTCCTCAGGCGTCCTTCCCCGCGTCACTCACCTCAAGGTTCTTGACGAGCAGTTCAAAGGCCAGGTCGTCGCGCTGAGGAATCCCGAAGCGCTCGTCGCCGTACGGGAACGGGGTGAGCACGCCCGTACGGCGGTAGCCCCGGCGCTCGTACCAGGCGATCAGGTCCTCGCGCACCGAGATCACCGTCATGTGCATCTCGCCGACGCCCCAACTCTCCCTGGCGGTGCGCTCCGCCTCCGCGATGATCAGCTTGCCGAGTCCGCCGCCCTGAAGTCCCGGCCGCACCGCGAACATGCCGAAGTAGGCCGCGTCGCCCCGGTGTTCGAGCTGGCAGCAGGCGACGAGGCCGCCGTCGCGCTCGACCGCGAGAAGGCGGCCCGCGGGAGCGTCGATGACCTCGCGCACACCCTGCTCGTCGGTCCGCTGCCCCTGGAGGATGTCGGCCTCGGTGGTCCAGCCGGTGCGGCTGGAGTCACCTCGGTAGGCGGACTCGATGAGGGTCACCAGCGCCGGCACGTCGTCCTCGGTCGCGTCGCGGAAGGTCAGCCGGGCCGCGTCGGGGGGCGTGGCGGTGTCCATGGTGGGGTGCTCCGTCTCTCTGCTGCCGTACACACTTCTTGTGCTGCCGTACGCGTTCCCTGCTGCCGTACACCCTTCTGTACGGCCATACGCGTTCCCTGCTGCCCTACGCACGGTCACGGTCTCCGCCGTCGCACGTGCGGTCGAGAGTAACGCGACCCGAAGCGCCCCCGGCGGGCCCCGACGCACCCCCTTCACACCCCCGTGCGCCGGATTCGGCGGCGGCCCCCCGGGCATCGATGGGACGACCCGCAACAGTGCCGTACGTCCGACCGGGGGGAGGCGCGCCGTGCACGGAGGGGCCCTGACCGGCTGGCTGCTGATGGCGTTGTGCGCGGTGAGCGGCGCCTACTGCCTGCTGCGTACCCGCGCGGGGACGCCGCGGGAGCGCCGCACCGCACGCTCGGAGGCGCTCATGGGTTTCGGCATGGCGGCGATGGCCGTTCCGGCGGCGGTGGTGTCGCCCCCGGACTGGGCCTGGGCGGTGTACGCGGTGCTGTTCGGCGCGGCCGCGCTGCGAGCACTGCGCCCCGCCCTGCGCGGCGGCCACCATCTGCACCATCTCGTCGGCTCCCTGGCCATGGTCTACATGGCCGGGGCGATGGCCCCCGCGGTCACGGAAAGCGGCGGGGGCGGGCATGCCGGGCACGGAGCGGGCGCCGGCGCCGGCGGCCTACCCCTGCTGACCGGCGCGCTGCTCGTCTACTACGCGTTCTACGTGCTGGGCTCGGCCGGCCGTCTGCTGCCCGGGACCGTCGCGGTCCCGGCCGGCGGGGCGGCCCCCGCCCCCGGGACCCTTGGGGGATTCGGGGGCGCGTCGGACGGACTGTCCGAGCTCACGACGGCGTGCAGGCTGACGATGGGCATCGGCATGTTCGCCATGCTGCTCACCCTGTGAGACAGGAAGTGGGACAGAACCCCCGGCAAACCGTGGTCTACGTCACTTGCCGGTCGCGGCCGTACCCGCGGCCGACCCGCCCCTCCTAAGCTGAGACCATGCTGGTCTCCCTCGCGCTGCTGCTGCTCGGTGCATTGACCGCCCTGGTGACTCCCCGCGTGATGGCGCGCGCCCGGTGGCCGGAGCGGGAACCCGTGGTGGCCCTGTGGGTCTGGCAGTGCGTGGTGGCCGCGGTCCTGATGTCGTTCGCCCTGTCCATGACGCTGAGCGCGGCCGCCGCCTGGCAGGCGGTGCGCGGCCATGTCTTCGCCCCCGCCCCGCACGCCGTCGTCGAGGCGTACGCCCTGGCGGCGTACGGGCCGTGGTCGGCGGTCATCGCGGTGTTGCTGGCGATGGGCGGGCTGTGGTCCGGGGCGATGCTGCTGAGGGAGATCCGGCGGGCACGGCGTCGCCGTGAACAGCGTCGGGCGGAACTGCTGGTGCGTTCCCCGCTGATGCCGGGCGAGGAGCCGGGCGCCGACCGCCTCGTGGTGCTGGAGGGCGAACGCCCCGACGCCTGGTGGCTGCCCGGCACGGCTCCGCAACTCGTCATCACCACCGCCGCTCTGGGACGCCTGAAGGGCCGTCAGCTCGATGCCGTGCTCGCCCATGAGCAGGGGCACGCCCAGGCCCGGCACGACTGGCTGCTGCACTGCTCGTCGGCGCTGGCGATCGGCTTCCCGCAGATCCCGGTGTTCGCCGCGTTCCGCGACGAGATGCACCGGCTGGTCGAACTGGCCGCCGACGACGTGGCGTCACGCCGCTTCGGCCGGCTGACGACCGCGCTCGCGCTCGTCGGACTCAACGAGGACCGCGGAGTGTTCGGCCCCTGCCCCACCCCGCAGGCCCAAGTGCCGCTCCGGGTCAACCGGTTGCTGGCCCCGGTCGAACGGCTGACGGCGGGCCGCAGGCTCCGGCTGACAGCCGCCGCCGCGCTGGTCCCGGTCGTTCCGGTGTTCGTGGCCTTCGTCCCGGGGCTCCGCGCGCTGGGTTAGGGCTTTCGTGCGGATCAGGAACCGGGGCCGTGACGCCCCGCACGCCCTCGGCCGCCCCCCGGGTTGGCCTTCGGGCGGTGTCCTCCGCGAGGATCACCCCATGTCCTCCCCCCTCTCCCGCCTCCGCTCGCCGGATCCCTCCCTCCGCACCGCGCCCGCCCTGTGGACCGGAGCCGTCGTCGGCGCGGCCGCTCTCGTACTGCTCGTGCTGGTCGCGGCGCGCTGGTCGCCGCTGATGTCCCTGGACCGGACGGTCGCCGACGCCCTGCACCGGCACGCGGTGACCGATGCCGGTCTGGTGCGGGTGAGCCGGGTGCTGACGGACTGGGTGTGGGATCCCTGGACCATGCGCGCCCTGATCGCGGCGGCGGTGGTCGCCCTGTGGTGGCGGGGCGCGCGCCCGCTCGCCCTCTGGCTGGCCGCGACGAGCCTGGTCGCCACCCTCCTCCAGCAGGGGCTGAAGGCGGCGGTGGACCGGGAGCGCCCGCAGTGGCCCGATCCGGTGGACTCGGCCCACTACGCGGCCTTCCCCTCCGGGCACGCCATGACGGCCGTCGTGACCTGCGGCCTGTTCGTCTGGCTGCTGTGGCTGTACGGCGCCGGCCCCCGCGTCCGGGCCGCGGTGCTGGCCGTGGCGGTGGTCTCGGCGGTCGGTGTGGCGGCGACCCGGGTGTACCTAGGGGTGCACTGGCTGACCGATGTCGTGGGCGGCGCGCTGCTGGGGGTGGCCGTGGTGGCGTTGAGCGCCGCGGCGTACGCCCGGTACGCGGCGGCGCGGGAGGGCGCCCTTGTCGGCACGGGGACGGACCGGGAAGGATCGCGCCCATGATGGTCAGAGGCGTGCTGTTCGACTTCTCCGGAACCCTGTTCCGTATCGAGCCGGTCCGTGACTGGCTCGCCGCCGTGCTGCGCGAGCAGGGCGTCGACGTCACCCCGGAGGATTTCGAGCGGTACGTGAGCGGGCTCACGGAGGCCGGCGCCCTCCCGGGCGGCCCGCCCCCGGTCCGGGTCCCCGAGAGGCTGGCCGGGGTGTTGTCCCGCCGGGACCTGAGCGCCGCCCTGCACCGCGAGGCGTACACCGGTCTGGCCCGGGGTGTCACCCTGCCCGATCCGGGGCTGTACGACGCGCTGTACGACCGCCATATGCGGCCGGAGGCCTGGCGGCCCTATCCGGACGCCGGGGAGGTGCTGGCGGGGCTGCGGAGGGCGGGGATCGCGGTGTGCGTGGTCAGCAACATCGGGTGGGACCCGCGCCCGGTCTTCCGCGCGCACGGGCTGGACGCCCTGGTCGACGCCTATGTCCTGTCCTTCGAGCACGGGCTCCAGAAGCCCGACGCGGGGCTGTTCCGCATCGCCTGTTCGCTGATCGGCCGGGAGCCGGCGGACGTGGTCATGGTCGGTGACGACCGGGTCGCGGACGGTGGCGCGGCCGCTCTGGGCTGTGGGGTCCGGTTCGTGGACCACCTGCCGGTGGCGGAGCGGCCTGACGGCCTGCGTTCGCTGGGTCTCGTGCCGGAATGAGGCCCGCGGCGAACAGAGGAGATCGGGCCGGGGTGTGAGGCATATCCCGCCGCGGAGGGGGTAGGGGAAGCGGCTCGTGGCCGTAGCCTGGTGGACATGTCCCCCATGCCGTCGTCCCTGTCCGCTCGTTCCGCAGCCCAGGTCAACACGGAGATCCGCGACCTGTGGCAGCGTTCGGGCGGGTGCCTGACGCCGCAGGACGAGGCGGAGTACCAGCGGCTGCTGGTGGAGTGGGCCGCCGCCACCGGCGGAAGCGTTCGCACCGCCGCCTGACCGCCGTAACCGCGGTTCGGCGGCACCGTAGGCCTGTGCGGAGATCGCGCCCGATCCGGCGATCCCCCGCGTCGCCGGATCCGGGCGCACCCTCGGCGTGCCCCGTGGGACACGGCCGCGGACCGCGCCGGGGACCGGAGTTGCGGAGTCCGCCGTCGCAGGGATCCAGCATGTCCCCACCCGGCTCATCGGTCAATGAATTTCCGGCGGCACACGCACCGGGGCCGGTCTCTGCCGGGCAGGCGACCGCCTGGCAGAGACCGGCCCCGGATGCGGGAACAACCGGACCGCGGGACCCCTGACGGATCAGCGGTCGAAGTAGTCCGGCTGCGTCTGCGCGTTGAGCTCGTCCAGCTCGACCCGCTCGGCCGGATCGGTGCGCCGGTCCTTCAGCTTCAGCACGTCGAAGCCCTTGGCGATGTCACTGGAGTAGATGTGACCGTTGTAGTAGTACGCCGACCAGGGGCCGGCCGTGGTGACCCGGTCGAGCGTGACCGGGCCGCGCTCGAAGAAGGCGATCTCCTTGGGCTTGGAGGAGTTGGTGAAGTCCCATACGGAGATGCCGCCCTGGTACCAGGCCTGGACCATCAGGTCGCGGCCCTTCACCGGGATGAGGGAGCCGTTGTGCGCGACACAGACCTCGGCGTCGGCCTGGTGCCGGTCGATCTTGAAGTAGCTGCGGAACACCAGCTTGCGCTGGTCGCCCTTGCCGACGATGTCGTAGATGCCGTTGGCGCCCCGCTTCGGTCCGATCTCCGCGTTGCAGGTGGCCGCGCCGCCCCCACCGAGCTCGTCGGTGAAGACGACCTTGTTCGCACCCTGGTTGAAGGTCGCCGAGTGCCAGAACGCGAAGTTCACGTTGTCCTGGACACGGTGGATGATCTTCGGGTGCTCCGGGTCCTCGATGGAGAACAGCAGGCCGTCACCCATGCAGGCGCCGGCGGCGAGGTCCTTGGAGGGCAGCACCGTGATGTCGTGGCAGCCGGTCGTCTTGGAGACACCGGGGTTCTCCGGCGCACCGGGGTTGCCGCCGTCCGGGAAGAGCACCGGGAAGTTCACGATCCGGGCCTTCTGGGGCGCCTTGACCGGCACCTTGATGATGGAGATCCCGTCGTGCGGCGGCTTGCAGTCCGGGAACGTCTCGTTGGGCGCGTACGAGGAGACGTACACGTACACGTTCTTGCCGTCCGGCACCAGCGTGTGCGTGTGGGAACCGCAGGCGGTCTCCACGGCGGCGATGTACTTCGGCTGCCGCTTGTCGCTGATGTCGAAGATCTTCATGCCCTCCCAGGAGGACTTCTCCGTGGCGGGCTGGGAGGTGCTGGAGCAGGAGTCGTCGCTGCGCGAGGAGTCCGTCGACAGGAACAGCAGGTTCCCGGAGACCGAGATGTCGTTCTGCGAACCGGGGCAGAGCACCTGCGCGACGGTCTTCGGCTTCTTCGGCTTGCTGATGTCGTAGATGACGAAGCCGTCGTAGTTGCCGACGTACGCGTACTTCCCCTGGAAGGCGAGGTCCGTGTTGAGGCCCTTGAGGGCGCCCTTCGGTACGTTCGTCAGGTGCTTGATGTTGGAGCTGTGGACGATCTCGTCCACGCCGGGTATGTCACCACCGGCAATCGCGGCCCTGGCCTCGGCCTGCTCGCTCTTGGTGACGGAACCGCGCTCGGCCGGGGCATCGCCCGGGTCGGGGGTGGCGGCCGCTGTGGTGGCCGTCAGCAGCGTGGCGAGGAGTCCGGCCGCGGCTGCCACCGCGCCCAGACGTCTGCGCCGCACGCGGGTGGTGTGCAACGAGGTCACTGCGTCCTCCCTTGTCTCCGTTCGGGGTCGAACGGTTCATGAATCCCCGGCAGTATCGTCCCTCTCATGTACACAACAACAGATGGCAACACAGACGTAATAAAAGTTTTTGATCTTCGCACGGTGGAAGCGTGTTAGGACGGTCCGCAACAAACCATGTGGCACAGGAGGTCGCCGTGTTGATCCATCGCCGGTCCGCAGTTCTGCGCTCAACCTCTCTCGCGGCGACGGCCGTTGCCGCCGTGCTCGTCCTGGGAGCCTGTGAGGCGGGCAGCGGTGACGGGGCGTCGGACAAGGCCAAGGGCACGGGTCCGGGCGTGGTCGCGCCCGGCAGACCGGGCGAGCCCGCCCGGACGCTCTCCGCCGAGGAGGCCGTCAAGGAGGCCGGTCAGGACACCGCCAACTCCGCCGACTTCCGCTACGCGCGGATGATGATCGAACATCACGGCCAGGCGATCGTGATGACCGGGCTGGTCCCGGAACGGGCCTCCGCCGACACCGTCAAACGGCTCGCGGATCGCATATCGGCAGGCCAGAAGCCGGAGATCGGCGCGATGGAGGGGTGGCTGCAGAAGAACAGCGGCGACCGGCGCGAGGAGAGCCACGACCACGCCACGATGCCCGGCATGGCGACCGATGCCCAGCTCGCCAGGTTGCGCGCCGCCGAGGGAAAGGCCTTCGACAAGCTCTTCCTGGAGCTGATGATCACCCACCACCAGGGGGCGATCACCATGGCCACGGAGGCGCTCACCGAAGGGAACGACGTCATCGTCGAGGAGATGGCGAGCGACGTGGTCGCCCAGCAGACCGTGGAGATCGACCGGATGCGCGGGCTGATGGACTGAGCCATCCGGCCGAACGCCCCGTGCACCGGGCGGTGCGGATCGGCCGGGCGGTGCCATCCTGGAGGGAACCTCCGGGAAGAGGTGCGTCGTGCTCTCCGTCGCCGTCGTCGGTTCCGGTCCCAGCGGGGTCTATACCGCTCAGGCCCTGCTCCAGCAGTCGCTCGTGCCCGATGTGCGCGTGCACGTCCTGGACCGGCTGCCCACCCCGTACGGACTCGTGCGGTACGGGGTGGCCCCCGACCACGAGAAGATCAAGTCGCTGCAGAACAGTCTGCGGGCGGTGCTGGAGGACAACCGGGTCACCTTCGTGGGCAACGTCGGCGTCGGCGGGGCGGAAGGGGTCTCCCCCGCCCGGCTCGCGGAGCTCTACCACGCGGTCGTCTACTGCGTCGGGGCATCGGCCGACCGGGCGCTCGCGGTGCCGGGCGAGAGGCTGCCGGGCAGTTACTCCGCCACCCGCTTCGTCTCCTGGTACAGCGCCCATCCGGACGTCGGCACCGACCCGTTCGTCCTGGACGCCCGCTCGGCCGTCGTGATCGGCGTGGGCAACGTGGCGGTCGACGTGGCCCGGATCCTGGCCCGCGGCGCCGACGAGCTGCGGGCCACCGACGTGCCCCGCGCGGCGCTCAGCGCGCTGGAGGAGAGCCAGGTGCGCGACGTGCACATCGTGGGCCGCCGGGGCCCTTCCCAGGCCCGGTTCACCACCAAGGAGCTGCGGGAGCTGGGGGCGCTGCCCGGGGCGCGGGTCGTCGTCGACCCGGCGGAGCTCGCGCTGGACCCCGCGTACGCCGCTCCGGACGGCCTGCCCGGAGCGCTGCCGCCGCCCGCCGTGGTGCGGCGCAACCTGGAGGTCCTGCGCGGCTGGTCGGCGGCCGGGGAGCCGGCGGCGGCCGACGCCGGACGCCGTATCCGGCTGCGGTTCTTCCTGCGGCCGGCGGAGCTGCTGGAGCGCGACGGACGGGTCGCCGGGGTGCGGTTCGCCCGGACGGCTCCGGACAGCGGGGGCGGGGTCCGGGACACCGGCGCGTACGAGGACGTCGAGGCGCAACTGGTCCTGCGGGCGGTCGGCTATCGGGGGGTGGAGCTGCCGGGACTGCCCTTCGATCCGGTGCGCGGCACAGTGCCGCACGCGGCGGGCCGGGTGCTGCGGGACGGGACGCCGGCGCCGGGCGAGTACGTGGCGGGATGGATCAAGCGGGGGCCGACCGGGGTGATCGGTTCGAACCGCTCCTGCGCCAAGGAGACGGTGGCCTCGCTCCTGGAGGACGCGGCCGCGTTGAGGAGCCGCGCGGCGGTGGACGATCCGCTGGCCGTGCTGCGGGGGTGGGGGCTGCGGCCGGTGGAGTGGTCGGGCTGGCTGTCGATCGAGCGTGCGGAGGCGGAGCTGGGCCGGTCGCTGGGGCGCGGCCCGGTGAAGATCCCCGACTGGCCGGGGCTGCTGGGAGCGGCCCGGGACGGGGACCGCTGATCCGCTGCCCGCGTCATCCCTCCCGGGTCGCCACCACCAGCCGGGCCCGGGGGCTGCCGTCGGGGCGCGGGCCCAGCTCGGTCAGCGGGAGCAGCCGCACCGCGAATCCGGCCTGCGTCAGGTCCTCCAGCACGTCGCCGAGCGGGAACGTGCGGTAGTACATGACGAACGGCGGGCGCCACAGGGCGTTGCGCACCCGCATCGCCGCGTCGAAGCCGAACAGCGACCAGTAGGCGCGCGATCCCACCGGGGGCGGTGCGCCGATCGGGAAGACGAACCGCCCGCCCGGCCGGAGCGATCCGTGCACCTCGGCGAAGAGGCCGAAGCGTTCGGCGGGCAGGAAGTGGCCGAACGCGCCGAAGCTCAGGGCGAGATCGAAGGCGGGTGCGAAGGGCAGGGAGCGGGCGTCGGCCCGCACCCAGTGCACCGCCGGTCCCTCTCCCCCGGGCGGGAAGGCGGTGCGGGCCTCAGCGAGCATGCCCGCGCTGAAGTCGACGCCGACAGCGTGCTCCCGGCACAGCTGTCGGAGGACGCCGACCCCCGCGCCGGTGCCGCAGCAGACGTCGAGTCCGGTGTCGAAGGGGCCGAGCTCGCGTACCGCCCGGGTGACGGCGTCGAGAACGCGGTCAGGGGTGCGGTAGGGCGTCCGGTCGAACTTCGGGGCGAGGAGGTCGTATCCGCGCTCGGTCGAGGAGAGCGCCTGAACGGCCAGTTCGCGCACGGTGGGGCCCTGTTTGGTGAACATCACGGGCCACCCTACCGACGCTGCGTACCCGTCGCGGCCGGCCGGGGCACGGGTGGAGGCCCGGTGGGAGGATCCGGCGAGGCCTGGCGGGGCGGGGAAGCGTCAACGTCCTTCGGGAAGTCGCCGCTTGAGGGTGATGGCGGTATCGGCGGCGTACGCCTGGGTCCAGCTGCGGCCGGCGCCGGACTTCCAGGTGACGTGGACCGTGGAGCCGTCGGTCCGGGCGCTCTCCACGGTCATGGACCGGTCGCCGTCGCGCACGTCGCCGCGGCGCAGCTCGCCCGCCTCGACCGTGACGGGACGCTCCCCCGGCGCGTTCTCGGCCTCCTCGGCCGCCCGGAGGAGTACGGCGGCCAGCTCCCGGGCCGCCCCGGAGGTGCAGGACCAGACGAGCTCGCCGGCCGGGGGCGAGAGCCGGATGGAGACGCGGGGGCCGGGCTGCTCCCCCGCGGCGACCGCGAACCGCGCGGGCTCACCCGTGGTGACCGTGACCGGCACCGGGTGGCCGTCGGCGTCCGTGATCCCGCTGCGCATCGTCGTCTCCTCGGTGTCCCTGTCCCTGTCCCCGGCCGTGTCCGGGCCGTCGTCCGGCCCCCCGCCAGCATGTCAGCACCTTGCGGTTGGACGCGCGAGCGGGGCGGGGCGTGGTGTGTGCCGCCGGGGCACTGGCGGAGCGGCTCTCAGCTCCGGCAGACGTCCAGGCCACCGCGCGACGAATCTACCGCGCGCGGTGCGCCGAGCCGGTCGCCCGCAAGCGCTTTCTGCGCAGCTGAACGCCAGGGCCGCCGCCGCGGGACGCCGGTCAAGGGCGCGGCCCCCACCCGGACAGTCACCCCGGACGGAGGCCACGCCGACGGTCGCCCCGGACGGAGGCCACGCCGACGGTCACCCCGGGCGGAGGCCACGCCGACGCGACCGGGGCGGCGGGCGTGTGCGGGGGCCGCTGTCAGTGGCCCGGTGCAGACTGGCACTGTCCGGCACAACGGCGTTTCGGAAGGTCCAGGACCATGACCGACGTATTGCTCACCGCAGGCACCCGCAAGGGTCTCTTCATCGGCCGCAGGCACGGCGGGACGTGGGAGATCACGGGCCCGCACTTCAACGCGCAGGCGATCTACTCGGTCGCCGTGGACACCCGGGGGGACACCCCGAGAATTCTGGTCGGCGGGGACAGCGCGCACTGGGGGCCGTCCGTCTTCCACTCCGACGATCTGGGCGAGACCTGGACCGAGCCCCGGCAGCCCGCGGTGAAGTTCCCCAAGTCCACCGGGGCGTCGCTGGAGCGCGTATGGCAACTGCACCCGGCAGGACCCGAGGCGCCGGACGTGGTCTACGCGGGCACGGAGCCGGCCGCGCTGTTCCGTTCCGAGGACCGGGGCGAGTCGTTCGAGCTGGTCCGGCCGCTCTGGGAGCATCCGACCCGCTCGCGGTGGGAGCCGGGCGGCGGCGGCGAGGGGCTGCACACCGTCCTGACCGACCCCCGGGACGCCAAGGCCGTGACCGTGGCCGTGTCGACGGCCGGCGTGTTCCGGACCAAGGACGGCGGTGCGAGCTGGGCTCCGTCGAACAAGGGCGTCTCCGCGGTCTTCCTCCCGGATCCGGACCCGGAGTTCGGCCAGTGCGTGCACAAGGTCGCCCGGGACGCGGCCGACCCGGACCGGCTCTATCTGCAGAACCACTGGGGCGTGTTCCGCAGCGACGACTCCGGCGACCACTGGAGCGACATCGGCGCGGGCCTCCCCTCGGACTTCGGGTTCGCCGCCGTCGCGCACCCGCACCGCGGCGACACGGCGTACGTCTTCCCGATCAACGCCGACGCCGACCGGGTCCCGGCGGAGCACCGGTGCCGGGTGTTCCGCACGACCGACGCGGGGCGCACCTGGGAGCCGCTCACGGAGGGCCTGCCGGACGGGGCGCACTACGGCACGGTGCTGCGGGACGCGCTGTGCACGGACGACGCGGATCCCGCCGGGGTCTACTTCGGCAACCGCAACGGTGAGTTGTACGCCAGCGCGGACGACGGGGACAGCTGGCGGCAGCTCGCGTCGCATCTGCCGGACGTCCTGTGCGTGCGCGCGGTCGGGCTCGGCTGACGCCAGTTGATCGGAGTGGTCGTATCAGCAGTAGAGTGCGGGCCGTGGCAGCACGACCGTTGAAAGAGATCATCGAGCCGGGGTGGGCGGACGCCCTCGAACCCGTCGCCGAACGCGTCGCCGCTATGGGCGACTTCCTCCGCGCGGAGATCGCCGCGGGACGCACGTATCTGCCCTCTGGGGCTCATGTACTGCGGGCGTTCCAGCAGCCGTTCGAGGAGGTGAGAGTGCTGGTCGTCGGCCAGGATCCGTATCCCACCCCGGGGCACGCGATCGGGCTAAGCTTCGCGGTGGCGCCCGACGTCCGGCCGCTGCCGGGCAGTCTGGAGAACATCTTCCGGGAGCTGCAAGCGGACCTGGGGCTGCCCAGGCCGTCCAACGGCGATCTCACGCCCTGGACGCGGCAGGGGGTGCTGCTGCTCAACAGGGCGCTGACCACCGCGCCGCGGCGGCCCGCCGCCCACCGGGGGAAGGGCTGGGAAGAGGTGACCGAGCAGGCCATCAAGGCGCTGGTCGCCCGGGGCACGCCGCTGGTGTCGGTCCTGTGGGGGCGCGATGCCCGCAACCTGCGCCCGAAGTTGGGCGACTTCCCCGCGATCGAGTCCTCGCACCCCTCCCCCATGTCCGCCGACCGGGGCTTCTTCGGCTCGCGGCCGTTCAGCCGCGTCAACGAACTGCTGGAGCGCCAGGGGGCGCAGCCTGTGGACTGGCGGCTCCCGTGACCCGTCCCCCGGGTCCGGCCGACGCGGCCGGACCCGGCGCGTACGTCCTCGGGGTGGACTCCGGCGGCTCCGGTCTGCGGGTGGCGCTCGGCCGGGTGGAGCTGCCGGGGCCCCTCTCGACGACGCTCTGCGCGGAGCCGGTACGGACGGGGCCCGGCGGCATCGACGCCGGGCATCTGCTGGACCAGCTGCTGCCCGCCGCCCGGGAGTTGCTGGTCCGGGCGTCCGCCTCCACGATGGGTGGCCCCCCGGCGGGTGAGGTCGCGGCGCTGGCGATCGGGGCCGCCGGCATGGCCACGCTCGGCGATCGGTTGCGGTCGGAGCTGCCCGGCGCGCTCGCGGACGCGCTGGGAGTGCGCCGGCTGGCGCTGGCCGCCGACGCGGTGACCGCCTACGCGGGCGCGGTGGGACAGCGCCCGGGGGCGGTCGTCGCGGGCGGCACGGGCATGATCGCCCTCGGTACGGACCTGACGGAGTGGCACAGGGCCGACGGGTGGGGTCATCTTCTGGGTGACAGCGGCGGCGGTGCGTGGATCGGCCGTGCCGGGCTGGACGCGGCGATGCGGGCCCACGACGGGCGGCGCGGCGGCTCCCCCGCCCTGCTGGACCGGGTGCGGGCCGTGTTCGGACCGGCCGAGGCGCTGCCCGGGCTGCTCTATCCGCGCTCCGACCGGCCGGCCGTGCTGGCCTCGTTCGCCCCGGAGGTGGCGGCGTGCGCCGGAGCGGACCCGGTGGCCGCCGACATTCTTCGGCAGGCCGCCGGTCGTATCGCCGAGGCCGCGGCGGCTGTGTGCCCGAGGTCCGCCGGGACGGAAGCCGAGGACGGCGAGGGCGATGAAGTGGCCCTGACGGGTGGCTTGTTCAAGATGGGCGAGCCCTTGATCGCCCCCCTGCGCGAGGAGCTGGCGCGGCTGTTGCCGGGGGCCGGGGTGACCTCGGCGGCGGGCGATCCGCTGACCGGCGCACTCCGGATCGCGCGAGCCCTGGCTGCCGGAGATCTGCGCCTGCCGCTCCATCCGACCATGCTGTTCGTGCCCCGGGAGCACGGGAGCGGACAGCGCGGCGGAACGACGGTGCGCGACGAGCCCCGCACGGGGTGACGGTCGACGGGACGAAGGGGAGCCGAACAAAGGCCGACGGAACAGTCGACCCGACAGACAGGGACACTCCGGCGGTACGTCACTCATCGGACATAAGCGGATAGTTAACGCTCGACCGGACCCTCCCCGAACAGAGGGGCAGGCAAAACCAGTAGCATGCGGCGCCATGAGCACCCCCACTGGGCCCGCTTCCGGCCTGCCTGTACGAATGCCGCGACCTCGCCAGTCCGGACGGCACCGCCGCCCGGAGCCCGTGGTCGCACCCGAGGGCGCTGCCGCGCTCGTTCTCGCCGTTCCCGGTACCCCCTCCTCGGCCACGCGCAGTCTGGCCGAAGAGGTGATCAGCATCGCCCGTTCCGAGCTGCCCGGCCTCAACGCCCGGATCGGCTACCTCGACGGCGACGACGCCGAGTACCCGACCCTTGCCGCCGTTCTCGCCCACACCGCCGCCGAGCGCGTCGCGCGCTTCGAGCAGGCCGTCGCCGTCGGCCGCGAGGTCGCCGAGCCCGTGGGCCCGCCCGCCGTCGTGGTCCCGCTGCTCGCGGGTCCCGACAGCGCGCTGATCCGGCGGATACGGCAGGCCGTGATGGACAGCGGTACGCAGGCCGAGCTGACCGATGTGCTCGGCCCGCACCCGCTGCTCGCCGAGGCCCTGCACGTACGACTGTCGGAGGCCGGGCTGGCGCGCGCGGACCGCGCCAGGCTGTTCACCGTGGCCACCGCCGCCGACGGCATTGTGCTGGTCACCGTGGGTGGCGAGGAGGCCGTGCGGGCCGCCGGGATCACCGGGATGCTGCTGGCCGCCCGGCTCGCCGTGCCGGTGATGGCCGCCGCGCTGGACGTGGAGGGCTCGGTCGCCTCGATCGCGGAGCAGCTGCAGGGCTCCGGCTCCGCGCAGCTGGCCCTGGCGCCGTACCTGGTGGGTCCGGAGGTCGACCCCGGCCTGCTGGACGCCGCCGCGAAGGAGGCGGGCTGCGCGACGGCCGAGCCGCTGGGCGCCTACCCGGCGATCGGCAAGCTCGTGCTGTCCCTGTACGCCACGACGCTGGGCATCACGCCGGCGACGCCGCAGGGAGCTCAGGCGCACTGACCGGACGCCGTCGCCGTGGGGCGGCGGCTCGGGAAGCCGGACAGCGCGGCGGGCCCGGACGGGAGGAGATCTCCGGTCCGGGCCCGCCGCGCTGTCCGGGGGCCGGTGTCGGATACCTGCCCGGGGCAGCCGCAGTCGGGTGCGCCGTGCGAGGCGGTCGCCGTCAGACACGACCGTCCCGGGCGACCGCTGCCGAACGTGCTGCCCCTGGGCGACCGCTGTCAGACGAGGACGACGCAGGAAGCCGCGGGAACCTCGACGGAGCCCGCGTGCCGCGGGACGCCCGTCTCGGCGTCCACGGCGAACCAGCTGACGCTCCCGGAGTGCTCGTTGGCCGCGTACAGCCACTGGCCGCTCGGGTCGAGGGTGAGGTCGCGCGGCCAACGGCCGCCGCAGCCGACGGTGGCCACCAGGGCCGCCTTCTCGCCGCTCTCGTCGAGGGTGAGCACGGAGATGCTGTCGTGGCCCCGGTTGGCGGTCCACAGGAAGCGCCCGTCGTGCGCGACGACCACCTCGGACGGGTAGGTGCGCGCCGCGTCGTCGGCCGCCTCGTGCTCGGGCAGCACCGGTGTCTCGCCGAGCACGTCGAGACGGCCCGCGGCCGCGTCCCAGCGGCACACGGTGAGGGTCGGTTCCAGCTCGCCCAGGACGTAGGCGAACGAGCCCGAGGGGTGGAAGGCCAGATGGCGCGGACCGGTGCCGGGGCGCACGGCGGTCTCGCTGTGCAGGCGCAGGACGCCGGTGGCGGGGTCCAGGGCGCAGACGCGTACCGAGTCGGTGCCGAGGTCCACGCTGACCACCCAGTTCCCCGAGGGGTCCCCGAGCACCTGGTGGGCGTGCGGGGCTTCCTGGCGGCCGGTGTCCGGGCCGTTGCCCTCGTGCTGGAGCACCGAGGCCGCCGCTCCGAGCGAGCCGTCGGCGAGGACCGGCAGGGCGGTGACACCGCCGGAGGTGTAGTTGGCCGTGACCAGGTGGTTCGCGGCGAGCGCGAGGTGGGTGGGCGCATCGCCGTCGACGGCGCGGACGGGCCCCAGGAGCGCCGGCACGTCGCCGTCGAGGGCGAAGGCGGCGGCGACGCCCGGGGCGCTCTCGCCGACCGCGTACAGGACCGTGCCGCCCGGGCCGGCCGTGAGGAACGAGGGGTCGGGCACGGCGTCCGTGGACCCCAGCACCGTCAGCGCACCGGTGTCCCGGTCCACGGCGGCGGCGGTGATCCCGCGCCCGCCCGCCGAGGTGAACGACCCTATGAATGCCCGCCCGGCGCTGTTGCCGATCATCGCGCTACCCCTCTTCACCGTCGCCGCGATCTTCACTGCCGACGGTAGCAGGCAGCCCTCTGCGGTCCAGACCAATGCGGCCGGAAGGACCCGGCCGGCGCCTGCCCGCGGCCCCGGTGGTCAGGCCGGTTCGGGCGCCACGGCCGGCGCCCGGCCGCCCCGGCCCTGGAGCGGTGCCGCCAGCGCGGCGAGTGCGCGCTCCAGGCCGTGCAGGTGGGCCAGGGCCGGGTCGGCGGCGGCCCCGGGCAGCTCGGGCGGGTGGAAGCCGCGGGAGCCTTCGGGCGCGGTCAGCGCCTCGACGGCCATCTCGACGCGGGAGCACGCGGCGGACAGCCGTGCGTCGTGCGAGGCGTCCGGGTCGGCGGCGATCGAGGCCAGGCCCCGGACCTCGGTCACGCAGTCGTCCAGCAGCGCGATCACCTGGCGGGCGCGCGCCTTGCGGGCCGACAGCGGGCTCAGGGGGTGCACCAGCGGCGCGAGCGAGAGCCGGACCCGGCCGAGCAGCACCTCCAGTTCGGCGACGCGGGGGCCTGGGTCGGCGACCGTCGAGCCGGCGAGCCGGTCGGCGGCCTCCGCCGTGCAGGCGTGGACGCACCGCAGGGCCTTCTGGATCCACGCGTCGGTGATGGCGTGGGTGGTGACGGGGAGGACCAGCAGCACGGCGAGGACCGCGCCGAGGGAGCCGACGGCGGTCTCCGCGACGCGCAGCCAGAGCAGGGCGGCGTCCAGGACTCCCAGCGCCCCGTAGAGCATGCCGGCCATCACCGTCACGAAGAACATCATCCAGCTGTACGAGACCGCCGCCGTGTAGAAGATGCCGAAGACGCTGACCGCGACGATGGCGGCGGTCGGGGCTCCCGCGCCGTCGAGCGGGATGGCCACGGCGAAGCCGGCGACGATCCCGATCACGGTGCCCAGGACCCGCCGGAATCCCCGTACGAGCGTCTCTCCGCGCGAGGTGGTGTTCACGAAGACCCACCAGGTGGCTCCCACGGCCCAGTACCACCGCTGGTCGGACAGGATCTGCCCCAGGCCCAGCGCGAAGGCCCCGCCCAGGGTGGCCTGGACGGCCTGCCGGGTGGTGATGCGCAGTGGGCCCGGCCCCTCCGGGGGAGCGGGAGCGGCCGCGACGGGCAGCCGCCGCTCATAGCACCACAGGCCGAAGCGCACGGCGGACGAGGCCCCCAGGGACAGCAGCACGGCGACGTACAGCTCGGGAAGCTGACCGGGCACGGTGTGCAGAAACTGGGCGGCGAACAGCATCATGAACGCGAAGACGCCCAGCGCGTGCCCGCGTGGCCCCCAGCGCCGGGCGTACACGCCCGCCCCCATCACGGCGAGGAAGATCAGGTCGCGGGCGACCGGCTGGTCGTGCAGCACGGCGGCGGCGGCGAGGACGGGCAGGCCGACGACGGGGAGCAGGACGGTGGTGACCGCCTGACCGCGCACCGTCGGGTCGGTCACGGTGAACAGGGCGAGCAGCGCCGCGAGGCCGCCCGTGATGGCCGCCACGAGCGAGTGCCCGGCGAGGCCGCACAGCGCGACCGCGAGGCTGATGCCGAGAACCCCACGGCCGGCGAAGCGCAGCCGCACCCGCCCCGGGTCCGGCGCCACGAACACCCTCTTCAGCACACTTCCGCCCCTTCCGCGTCTCCGCAGAACTCGCATGAAAAAGGCGCCGCGGAAGTCCGCAGCGCCATCGATGGATCCATTGCAGCATCTGTCGGGCTCTTGGATCAAACCGGGAGGATAACCATGTACCAATGGCCCAGCAGATCGCGTGAACGTTCGGCCACCGGCGTACCAACGGACCACCCGGGACGGGCGCCACCGCACGCGCGACGGACGGCCGCACCGGACGGCCTGGCTCCGGTTCGGGGGAAGCGGGGGATGAGTACGCGCACTCATCCCCCGGACGAGACGGGCGGCACACGATGCCGCCATGGACATGGACATGCGCGCGGACGGGGCCCGGAAGGAGCGCGAACCGCGGAGCGGAGGGGCGAACCTCCTGGTGTTCCTGGCTCTGCTGCCGCTCGACGCGCTCGTCGGCGGCTACGCCTGGCTCGTGGTCGGCATCGGCGGCTGGGCCGCCGCGCACAACGGTGCGGAAGCCGCCGTTCCGGCAACGGAGCTGTTGGTGAGCGGCGGCGTGCTGGCGGCTGTGGGGTCGGCGCTGTGCTGGGGACGGTACTGGGGCACCGCCGTGGCCCAGTACCTCCTGACGGCCGTACTGATGGCCTGGCTGCTGTCGTTCCACGGCTGAGGCGCTGTCGTACCGCCCCGGCGGCACGGGGCCCTCGCCCTGGGTACAGTCGGGGCCGCACCGGACGGCTCGGAAGGAGATCTGCGGATCATGGCGGTGGACGCTCTCGACACCCGGATCCTGCGCCTGCTGATCGAGCAGCCGCGTACCAGCGTCCGGGAGTACGCGCGCATCCTCGGCGTGGCCCGCGGCACGCTGCAGGCCCGGCTCGACCGGCTGGAGCGCGACGGGGTGATCACCGGCACCGGGCCGACGCTCTCCCCCGCCGCGCTCGGTCACCCCGTGCTCGCCTTCGTGCACCTGGAGGTCACGCAGGGGCATCTGGTCGAGGTGGGCGACGCCCTGGCGGCCGTGCCCGAGATCATCGAGGCGTTCTCGACGACGGGCGGGGGCGATCTGCTGACCCGCGTCGTCGCCCGCGACGCCGGGCATCTGGAGGACGTGATCCAACGGCTGATCCAGCTCCCGGGCGTCGTCAGGACCCGGACCGATGTGGCGCTCCGCGAGCGGGTGGCGCACCGGGTGCTGCCGCTGGTGGAATCCGTGGGGCGCGCGGCGGGCGACCGGCACCGGCCGGGTCCCGCACCCGGTCGGGGGTGACCGGGCCCACCACCGCGGCCTGCGGCATGCTGGGGCCATGACGTCCCGCCCCGCGACCGCGCCCCGCCCCCAGGTGATCTTCGATCTCGACGGAACGCTGGTGGACAGCGAGCCGAACTACTTCGAGGCGGGGCGCCGGCTGCTCGCCCGGTACGGGGTGCGGGACTTCGACTGGGAGGCCCACACCCGGTTCATCGGCATCGGCACCCGGGAGACGCTGACCGTCCTGCGCGCGGAGTACGGGATCGACGCCCCGGTCGAGGAGTTGCTCGCCGGGAAGAACGCCCTGTATCTGGAGCTGGCCGGGGCGTCGACGGAGGTCTTCCCACAGATGCGGGTCTTCGTGGAGCGCCTGCACGCGGCCGGGGTGCCGATGGCGGTGGCTTCCGGTTCGTCCCGGGCCGCGATCGGGGCGGTCCTAGCGGTGACCGGGCTCGACGCGTACATCCCGCTGTACGTCTCCGCCGAGGAGGTCGCGCACGGCAAGCCCGAGCCGGACGTGTTCCTGGAGACGGCCCGGCGGATGGGGGCGGAGCCGGCGGACTGCGTGGTGCTGGAGGACGCCCCTCCCGGAGCGGCGGCCGCGTACGCGGCGGGCATGCGGTGCTTCGCCGTCCCTTATGTGCCGGGGACGGCGTCCGACCCGGCGTTCGGGACCGCCGAACTGCTTTTCAGGGGCGGGCAGTCCGCGTTCACGGCCGATGCCGCGTACCGTCGGCTGCTCGACTGAACCGGGGCCCGGCGGGCGCTCCCGGCGCCGGGGCGGGCGCGGAGGAGTACCGGGCCGTCAGCAGAGCCCGGCGAAAGGCCCGTCGGGGCATCGGGACCCCGCCGGACCGATATCCTGATCATGTCGTTCGCCGCTCCGCCCCGGGCTCCGCCGGAGACCGGGAACCACGGGGCCCGGCAGCCGGAGCGGGCCGCCATTCGAGATAGGTGTACAGGTGCTGGTAGCTGGTCGGTACCGATTGGTATCCCCCATCGGTCGTGGCGGCATGGGCGAGGTGTGGCGCGCCACGGACGAGGTGCTGGGGCGTGCCGTGGCCGTGAAGCTGCTGCTGGGGGACCAGGCGGACGCCTCGTCGACCGCCCGCTTCCGGCTGGAGGCGCAGACCGCGGCCCGGTTGAGCCATCCGCACCTGGTGGCCGTGTTCGACTTCGGGGCCTGGGAGGACCGGTTCTTCCTCGTGATGGAGCTGGTCGAGGGGCAGAGCCTCGGGGACCTGCTGGCCGCCCAGGAGCGGGTCCATCCCGAACAGGTCGCCCTGATCGCGGGCCAGGCTGCCGCAGGGCTGGCCGCCGCGCACCGCCAGGGCATCGTCCACCGCGACATCAAGCCGGGCAACCTGATGCTGGACGCGGACGGTTCGGTGAAGATCGGCGACTTCGGGATCGCCCAGTTCGTCGACGACCCCTCGACCGCGCTGACGACGGCCGGCCATATCGTCGGCACGAGCCTCTACCTGGCCCCCGAGCGGGCGCTGGGACGTACCGCCGACTCCGCGTCCGACATGTACTCCCTGGGCTGCGTCGTCTATCAACTGCTGCTCGGACAGCCGCCGTTCCGCTCCGACACGGCGACCGCGACGCTGTACCAGCATGTCGACACCCCGCCGGTCCCGCTGCGGCAGCGGGGCGTGGAGATCTCCGCCGCCTTCGACTCGTATCTCCTCGGGCTGCTGGCCAAGCGGCCGGAGGAGCGGCCCACCGCGCAGCAGGTCTCCGACTGGTTCCGCACCGACGCCTGGCGCGGCCGGCCGGAGCCCCTCCCGCTGCAGACGCCCACGTCCCACCGGGCGACCGCCCCCATGGCCCCGAAGCCCTCCCCCGCCGGGCCGCCGGCGCCGGTCGGCCCGACGACGTACCGGCTTCCGGGGCCCACGGGGCGAAGACGGCAGGCGTCGGCCCGACCGGCTCCGGCCCGTCGTCGCAGTACCCGTGAGGCGATACGGCGTCGGCCCAGGGTGGCCAGCGTCATCGCGGGCACGGCGACGTTCCTGGCCGCCGTGTATCTCGGAATGATCCTTTTCTCCCCGGACTCCAGCTCGGCCGGAACGCCGGATCAGAGTCCGTCCTCGGGCCCCTCGCAGGACGTCGGCGACGGCAGCGGGCAGCAGCAGGACCAACAAGGCGGGCAGAACCCGCAGGAACAGCAGGACCAGCACGACCAGCAGGACGGTGGCCGGCAGGGCGGGGACGACGAGCAGGACGACTGAGTCCCGCCCGCTCCCGCTCCCCCTCACCCGCCGGGGCCTCGATCGTTCCGGCCCCGCCCGCCGTCACCAGCGGTCGTGGACCTCCGCGCGGATCGACCGGTCGTACAGGTCCCGCACCGCGTCCAGCGTGGACTGCGGCAGCGGCGGCAGGGCGGCGGCCGCCGCGTTGGCGCGGGCCTGTTCCACCGAGCGTGCGCCGGGGATCACGCTGGTCACGCCCGGCTGCTGGATGATCCATCGCAGCGCGGTCTGCGCGGGGGTGGCGCCCTCTGGGGCCAGTGCGGCGAACTCGGCGGCCGCGGCGACGCCCGTCGCGTAGTCGATGCCGGAGAACGTCTCGCCCCGGTCGAACGCTTCGCCGTGCCGGTTGTACGTACGGTGGTCCTCGGGGCCGAAGACCGTGTCCTGGGTGTACGTGCCGGAGAGCAGGCCGGAGGCGAGCGGAACCCGGGCGATGATGCCGACGCCCGCCGCTGCCGCCGCCGGGAGCACCTCGTCCAGCGGCTTGAGGCGGAACGGGTTGAGGATGATCTGCACGCTCGCGACGCCGGGGCGCGCGATGGCGGTCAGCGCCTCGGCGCAGGTCTCGACGCTCACGGCGTAGGCGGCGATCCGCTGCTCGGCGACCAGGGTGTCCAGGGCGTCGTAGACGGCGTCGGAGGAGTAGACGCCGCTGGGCGGGCAGTGCAGTTGTACGAGGTCGAGCGTGTCGGTCCCGAGGTTCGCGCGGGAACGGTCGTTCCAGGTACGGAAGTTGTCCAGGACGTAGTTCTCCGCGACCTGGTCGGCGCGGCGGCCCATCTTGGTGGCGACGAGGACGTCGGCGTCGGGGCGGTTCTTGAGGTAGCGGCCGATGAGCTGTTCGCTGCGGCCGTCCCCGTACACGTCAGCGGTGTCGAAGAAGGTGACGCCGGATGAGACGGCCGCGTCGAGGACTCCGAACGCGTCCTCCTCCGCGACCTCGCCCCAGTCGCCCCCTAGCTGCCAGGTGCCCTGTCCGACGACCGAGACGTCACGGCCGGTCCTGCCGAGTGTGCGCTGTTCCATGAGGATCACACTATTCCGCTCTTGGGCCGGGGGTGGACGGCGGCAGGAGCACCTCTGCCGCCGTCCACGTTTCGGGGCCACCCCGGGGCGGGCCGGTGATCAGTCGCCGCTCGTCACGCGGACCACATCGATCTCGCCGCTGTTCGGCCGGCCGACGTCGCCGAAGCCGTCGCCCAGCACCCAGCACGCGGCCATGCACCATGGACATATGCACCTGGAGGCGGTCGGCTCATCGTGCGATGCGTCCCGGGCAGCCGCAGAGTGGAAGCACGGACCGGCGAGACGGGCCGGGGTCGAGAAGGGAGCACGACGTGGAGAACGACGGCACACCGCGGCCCCACTTCGTCGTGCAGATCCATGACGCGCGACGCCTGCACTTCGATTTCCGGCTGGAGGTCGACGGCGTACTGAAGTCCTGGGCGGTGCCGCGCGGGCCGTCGGAGAACCCCAGCGACCGCCGGCTCGCCGTGCCGACGGAGGATCACGCCTTGGAATACCGCGAGTTCGAAGGGGTGATCCCCCACGGCGAGTCCGGCAGCGGCACGGTCATCGTCTGGGACCAGGGCACCTACCGGCCGCTCGGGCACGACGGACAGGGCGACTCCGTCCCCTTCTCCGAGTCCCTGGCGCTCGGCCATGCGACGTTCTGGCTGTACGGGGCGAAGCTGCACGGCGAGTTCGCGCTGACCCGTATCCAGAAGGGCGACGAGCCGGGCGGCGGCGGCCACGAGGCGTGGCTGCTGATCAAGGCGAACGACCGCCTCGCCGTTCGCGGCAGGACCGGTTCCCCCGACCCGTACCACGCCAGGTCCGCCCGTACGGGGCGGACGCTGCACCAGGTCGCCGCGGCGGCGTCCCGGGGGCCCGGAGGCTGACCGCACGCCCCGGGTGACGCCGGGCGCCCCGTCAGGCCCCCGCGCCGGAGATCTCGGCGAGCACGTCCGTGTAGAGCGGCCGCCGGTCGGGCCGGGCGTGGGCTGCGGTCCGGCGCAGGACCGGGACCGCCGCGTCGCCGAAGCCGACGAGCGCGTCCCGGGCCGCTCTCCGGACCCCCGGCCTCGTGTGGTCGAGGAGCCGGACGAGGTCGGGCAGCGCGGGCTCCCAGCCGGCGCGGCCGAGCGTCCGCGCCGCCATGCGCACCACGTCGGGCAAGGGGTCGGACAGCAGGAGCGCGGTGAGCCGGGCATGGGTGTCCGGGTCGAACAGGGCGCGCGAGGTCCGGTGTGCGTGCAGGCGCACCCCGGCGCGCGGGTGGTTCAGCAGCTCCTCGACCAGCGCACGCAGTTCCGGGTCCGGACCGGCTCCGGGCGCGGGTGCGCTCTCCTCGGCGAGGCGGGTGAGGGCCTGGCGGGTCTGCTCGGGCGTTCCCGTGCGGGCGAGGTCGAGCAGTTCCGGCAGCGACGGACGGACGGCCGGGGCGGCCGTCGGGCTCCGGAACGGGGTGCGCAGGGCGTCGAGCGCGGCGGCGTCCTCGTCTTCGGCCCCGGGTGTGCGCAAGGGGCCGCCGACGAGGACGAGCGCGTCGGCCAGGTCATCGCGGCCCTCGGTACGCAGCCGGCGCTCGGCCCTGGTCAGCAGGGGAGTCCGGAGCACCCGCAGCCCGGTCAGCAGGTCGAGCAGCCCGAGGTCGCCCGCCTCGACGCGCGGGGCCAGGTGGTGGGCGAGGACGTCCGCGGGAACGTTGCGCAGCGTGGTGCGGGCCGCCTCGTGCACGGCGGGCGAACCGTGTTCCCACCACCCGACGATCAGCGGGACGAGCGGGGGCAGATCGTCCTCGGGCAGCCCCGCCGCCCAGCGCAGCGCCCGCTCGGGCAGCACCCCTCGGGAGGTCAGTTCCACGACGGCGGGGTGCCGGACGCCACCCTCTCCGGGGTGGGCGTCGGGGTGGGTGTCGGGGTGGGCCCCGGCGTGGGTGTCGGGGTGGGCCCCGGCGTGGGCGTCGGGGTGGGCCCCGGCGTGGCCCTCCGGGCGCGCGAGGAGATCCAGGGCTGCGGTGTCGGGGAGCACGTCGACCCGGCCGCGCAGATAGGCCCGCAGCACGGCGCGCGCCACCCCCGGCTCCGGTCGGTCGAGCAGGGCCCGCGCGGCGGCGGTCCGGCGCTCCGGCCTCTTCGCGTCCAGCATGGCCAGCAGCCGGGTCCGCTGGGCGGCCGACCGGGGCTGGTTGAGATCGTCCGCCCGCACCGGGCGCGACGAGGCGCCGGAGGCCGTGCGCGCCGCCCCGGTCTCGGCGATGGTCCATTCGGGTGCGTCGATCGGCTGGAGCTCGGTCATCCAGTCGACGAGCCGCCCGCGCACATCGGGCGCGGCCTTCGGGTACGCATCGACGAGCGCGGAGAGCAGTTCTCGGGACCCGGTCGCGGCAGGAGCACGCCCGACACTGTCCGCACCGGCGGCACTCCGGGGCCGGACACCGGCGGCACTCCGGGGCTGGACACCGGCGGAGACATCGCGTCCCCGGAACTCCGCCAGTGCTTCGGGCGTCCGTACCGACTCGGCCAACTCGGCGCGCCAGGAAGCTGATTCATCGGCGTACGCCGGTTCGTCCGGTACGCCGAACGCCTCCCGGAGCACGGCGGGCGCGGCGCTCCAGGGGTCGGCGCCGAGGTGGGCGGTGTCCAGGGCCCGGTCGAGATCGGCGCGGACGAGCACCGCGCCCAGCTGTCGGAGCAGCGTGAGGGCGGAGGCGGCGGTTCCGGGCCGGGGCAGGCTGTCCGGCCCGGCGGGCGGCAGGGCGCGAAGTCCTTCGACGACGGTGAAACGCCGGCCGGCGGACAGGTGCGGTGCGACGGCGTTCAGGACCTCGATCAGGTCGATCAGCTCCCCGGCCGACCAGGCCTCCGGCCTCGCGGCTGCGTCCCGGGGAGACCCGTCCGCCGCTCCCCCGCCGGCGGCGGCGTCGAACGCGTCGGTCACCGTATCGGCGTGCCGGGCGAGCACCGTCACCTCGTCGGCGGACCACGGCCCCGGGCACAGGCGCAGGGCGCACCGCAGGAGGCGGCCGCGGAGCCCGGCCTCGACGGTGCTGCCAGCCAGGCCGAGCCAGTGGCCCAACAGGGCGCGAGCCGCCGGGCGTTCGTGGGCGGCAACGGTCTCCGGGGGCGTGGGCCGCCGGGCGACGCTCAGGGCGGTCGCCGGGTCCCAGCCGGAGCGCAGCAGAGCCGCCACCTCGGGGGCGGCCCCCTCCGGGCGCCCGCCCGGGGCGGCCGGCGGCGTCGGCACACCGTGCCGGGCCAGTGGCTCCGCCAGGTCCTGGACGGAACCGGCGGCGAGCCGCACCCCGCCGTCGGCGACGAGCGCCAGCAGGGCGGGGACGACCGGCGATCCCCCCACGTCGAGGGCGAGCACGGCGCGGGCGGTCACCTCGTGGTCGAGGGCGCGGAGCAGGAGGCGGCGGGTGCGCTCGTCGCGAGCCGCTTCGGCGGCGGCGAGGAGGGTCGCGGCGTGGGCGTGGCCCACGACGGCGCGCAGCGCCCGTGTCAGCGCGGACCGCAGCCCCGGGTTGTCGTCGCGGCCGAGCGCCCGCAGGAGATGGGGGACGGCGGCCGGCGCGCCCGCTTCGATGAGGGTGGCCGCCGCGGTCTTCCTGATGTTCATGTTCGGGTGGTGGAGACAGCCGGCGACCGCCTCGGCCGCCCAGCGGGCCCGTGCCGCGCCCAGCGCCGACAGGGCCGCGCGCACGGTGCGGATGTCCGGGTCGCGGGTGAGCGGGACGAGGGTCGCGGACAGGGCCCGCGCGTCCTCGCCCGAGGCGTCGTGGGCCAGCAGGGCGATGACGTGCTTGCGCACGTGCGGGTCGCGGTCGCGCAGCAGACGGTGCACCCGGGCCCGGGTGGACGGGGTCGCGGGGACCTGGAGCAACGCCTTGAGCAGCACCGCCCGTTCGCCGCCGGTGAGCCCCGGCCGCTCCAGCAGGCCCAGCACCGTGGCGGTGAGGAACGCGTGACCCGCTCCGGTGTCGTCCGGTGCGTCGAGCAGACAGACGGGCCTGATCCGCCGCCGCCTCCGCAACCGGCGCCCGTGGGCGCGCATCGCCTCCAACACCTCGGGCGGCAGCTCCGGTTCGCCGCCCGGGCGGGCCGGCCCCGGAGGTGCGAAGCCGGGGCCCGGGACGTCCGTCCCCGGGCCGAGCCGGCCGGCGGCGAGGTCGCGCACGATGCGCAGGAGCAGGTCGGCCAGGGGGACACCCTCCGGGGGCGCGGTTCCCGTACCGGCGTGTGCCGCGATCCGACAGAAGGCCCCCACGGGGTCGTCCACGTCCACACGGGCGCGCAGGACGGCCAGTTCCCGCTCGTCGGGGGCTCCGAGGTCGGCCTCGACTGCGCGCGGGAGGTCCTGGGGGGCGAGCCGGGCGAGCAGCTCCTGCCGCTGCCCGGGTCGGCGGGTGAGGTGCCATAGGAGTGCCAGCGCCCGGTCGCGTACGGGGCGCAGTTCGGGTGCGACCGGGAGGCGTGGTGGGCCGTCGGCGGCCGTGGGCGGCCCGTCCGCCGGGCCGCCGATGCCGAACGCGCGGGCAAGCACCGATCGCGTACGGTCCCCGCCGATGGCCTCCAGGGCGTCCAGGGCGGCGGACGGGGCCGTGGGAAGCAGGGCCAGCACCGCTTCCTCGGCGGCCGCCGGTCGCAGGACGCGGATCGCGGCGAGGAACGGGCGCGGGGCGTCGGCCGCCGGGAGGAGTCGGGTGACGGCCTCGCCGATGGGGACGTCCGCGGCCCCCTGCCGCGACAGGGCAACGAGCAGCTCCAGGCGGCGCGGCCAGTCCGGGGCGGTGGGCGGGGCGTCGGTGAGGGCGTCGAACAGCGGGCGACGGGAGGTGTAGAGGACCGTGGCGAGGTCCTCCGCCGGAAGCGTGTGGTCGGCCAGGGCCAGGGAGAGGAGCGGGCCGACGTGCGGGCCCGCCGGGAAGTGGCCGCGCCGGTGCAGTGCCCGCAGACAGGTCAGCACGGGCCCGGCGAGCAGGAGGGGGTCCGTCGCGGCCAGGGCCACCAGGCGGCCGATGTCGGCGCGTTCCGCCCGTTCGCCCAGGAGTTCCACGGCCTGCCCGCGCAGGGCCGGAGCCTCGGCCGGATCCTCCGCCGTGCTCCACAGCACCGTGGGGTGGCCGTGCCGGGCCGCGGCGAGGAGAGCGGCGGCCGCGAGCGCGGCCGACGCCCCGTCACGGTCCGCGGACCGGCCGTCCAGGGCCCTCGCCCAGCGAGCCAGCGGTTGTGCGTCCACGGGGGTGACCGCCGCCCAGGGCTCGGCGAGTTCGCGCAGCACATCGGTCACGACGCAGGGGTCGGGCGAGTCGAGCAGCCGCACCAGCATGCCGCGTACGAACGCCGGTGCGAGCAGCCCGGCGTACAGCCCGTCGCGGGCCAGCCGCAGCGCCTCGGTCCCCAGGACCGGGTCCCCGGTGACGACGAGTTCGGCCACGAGCAGGTCGGGGCGGCGCGCCCCGGCGGCGTCGCCCTCCCGCACGGCCCGGTAGAGGAGCTCGCCCTTCGGTTCCGTGCGGAGGACGGTCGGATCGCCGAGGATCTCCGCCCGCAGCCAGGCGATCCGTACCCGGGCGGGCAGTGCGGCAGCACGCCAGTCGGGCAGCCGGGGCCGTGGCTTCCGCGCCGCGAGCCGGGTGTGGATCCCCGCGAGCAGGAGGGACTCCTCGGGCGACGCCCCGGGGGAATCCGGCAACAGGCGGGCCACCGGGGCAAGATGACCTGCTCCGGCCGCGTTCTCTCCCCCGCCCCCGGAGCCCGGGGTGCCCGGGATGTCCGCACGTTCGGTGAGGAGGGTGAGGCCGAGGTGCCGTATCCGGGGCGCGGGGTGCCGGACCATCCGGCCGAGCAGCTCCGGCGGGCAGGTGCGGGCGTCGAGGCGCCGGGCGAGGAGAGCGGCGTCGGCGCGGTCGAGGGCGTCGATGATCGTTCCGTCCGGCGCAGTGTTCACCGACGGAGCGTAGACGGCCGGGTCACCCGGCCGCCCGAGGTTTTCCGACGCCTGGTTCCGCGTCGGCCCGTCCTGATCGATGACGTTGTCCTGGGCCGCCGCCCCGGCAGGAGCAACGGCCCGTTGGACGAAGGGGTCGTGATGCGCGAACTGCCACCGGACCCGACGACGACGGACGCCCGGGCTGCCTCAGGTGGCGATCCCAGCGACAGTCACTGTCTCAGGTCGCCATCCCAGCGACAGTGGCCGCCTCCCGGAGCACGTCGACCAGCATGGGCATGGTCAGCCGGCCCGTGAAGGTGTTGCGCTGGCTGGGGTGGTAGCTGCCCAGCAGGTGCAACTCCTGTCGACGCCCGGTGGCGGGCAGCACGACGCGGGCGCCATGACCGAAGACGGGGCGCGGACGCGGAACCTCCCACCCCGCCTCCGCGAGGGCCGGAAGCAGCGCCTGCCAGCCGAAGCCGCCGAGGACGACCACCGCGGTCAGCCCCGGACTCAGCAGGTCCAGCTCCGCCGCGAGCCAGGGACGGCAGGTGTCGCGTTCTTCGGGCGTCGGCCGGTTCTCCGGAGGCGCGCAGTGCACGGGCGAGGTCAGCCGCACGCCACGCAGACGGAGCCCGTCCTCGGCGTGGACCGAGGACGGCTGCGAGGCGAGGCCCACCGTGTGCAGCGCGGAGAAGAGGAAGTCCCCGGTCGCGTCACCGGTGAACATCCGCCCGGTCCTGTTGCCGCCATGGGCCGCGGGCGCCAGCCCCACCACCGCCACCTTGGCATCCGCCGGGCCGAAGCCCGGCACCGGTCGCGCCCAGTAGTCCTGGTCCCGGAAGGCGGCGCGTTTGACCCCGCCGACCTCCTCCCGCCAGGCCACGAGCCGCGGACAGGCCCGGCAGTGGGGAACGAGGACGTCCAGCTCGGCGAGCCCGGTGCACGAGGGCGCGTGCCGCGCCGGGAATCCCCGGTCGTCGGCCGCCGCCACCGGGTCCGCCGCCTCGTCCATGCCTCCAAGCTACTTCCCGGCCCGCCCCGGTGCCGTCGGGGGATGCAGCAGCCGGGCGAGCAGGTCGTCCAGGCTCACCAGCCCGGTGAGCCGGCCCGCCCCGTCGCGTACGACGGCGATCGTGGCCCGCCGCTCGCGCAACTGCTCCACCGCGTGTGCCGCGGTCGCGTCCGGGGCCAGCTCCGGTACGGGACGGGCCAGGTCGCGGGCGAGGACGTCCCGGCCTCCGGCGCGGGCCACGAGGGCGTCCCGGGCGTGCACCGATCCGAGGATCTCCTCCCCGTCGCGTACCAGCAGGCGGGTGCGGTCGGCCTCGGCGGCGGTGGCCAGGATCCGGTCGAGCCCGGCGTCCGCCGGAACCGTCGCGATCCGCTCCACGGGGGTCCGGAGCGCGGAGACCGGGGTCCCCGGCTCGGTCAGGGACCTGGTCATCAGTCCGGAGTCGCCCTTGCTGATCAGCCCGAGGCGCTCGGACTCCTCGATCAGATGGGTGAGCTGGTCGCGGTTGTGCACCGAGGCGAGTTCGTCGCGCGGGGTGACCCGGCACAGCCGCACGAGGGCGTTGCTGATCGCGTTCAGCAGCCGGATCAGCGGGCGTACGGCGCCCACGACGGCGCGGAAGGCGGGGCTCAGCAGCATCGCGGAGCGCTCCGGGTGGGCGATGGCCCAGGATTTCGGGGCCATTTCGCCGACCACCATGTGCAGGAAGACGACGACGGTCATCGCCAGCGCGAAGGCGACGCCGTAGCTGAGGGCCGCGGGCAGTCCGAGCCGCTCCAGCAGCGGGTCCAGCTCGTGGGAGATCGCGGGCTTGGACACGGAGCCCAGGCCCAGGGTGCAGATGGTGATGCCGAGCTGGGCTCCCGCGAGCATCAGCGACAGCTCGCGCATCCCGTCGAGCGCGGCCTTGGCCCCGCGCTGCCCCCGGGCGGCGGCCTGTTCCATGCGGTGCCGCTTGGAGGCGACCAGGGCGAATTCGGCGGCGACGAAGAATCCGCTGCCGATCAGGAGGAGGACCGTCACGAAGAGAGCCATGGGGAAGCTCATGCCTGCGGCTCCTGTTCGGTGGGTCCTGTGGGTCCTGTGGGTCCTGTGAGTCCTGTGGGTCCTGTGGGTCCTGTGGGTCCTGTGAGTCCTGTGGGTCCTGTGGGTCCTGTGAGTCCTGTGGGTTCCACGCGTTCGACACGTTCGGAGGGGTCGGTGGGGTCGGTGGGTTCAATGCGGACGTACTCGGCGACGTGCCGGTCGAGGGTGCGCACCTCGATCAGGACCGCGCCGGCGGTGAGCCGGTCGCCCACGGTGGGAAAGCGTCCGAGCCGGTCGATGATCAGCCCGGCCAGAGTGTCGTAGTCCTCGCTCTCCTGGGGCAGTGCGACGCCGGTGGCCTCCTCGATCTCGTCGAGGCGGCGGCCCGCGTCCACGATCCAGCCGGAGCCGTCGGCTACCGCGAGTTCGACGACGGTGTCGGACTCGTCGGCGATGTCCCCGACGAGCTCCTCGGCGATGTCCTCGTACGTGACGATCCCGGCCAGGCCCCCGTGCTCGTCGAGGACGACGGCGAACTCGTCGTCGCGCTCGCGCATCTGCGCGACCGCCGCCGGGAGCCTGAGGAGCTCCGGCAGCAGGAGGGGACGGCGGGCCAGGGCGCCGACGGTGGTGCGCCCGACATCGGCCGCGGGCAGCCGCATCAGCTCCCGCACGCCGAGGACGCCGGCGGGGTCGTCCGGGTGGTCGCCGAGCACCGGGTAGTTGGAGTGCCCGTGCCGGGCGATCAGCTCGACCGCCTCGGCCGCGAGGGCGTCCCGGCGGACGAACGCCACGTCGGCGCGCGGGATCATCACCTCGCCCAGGTTCCGCTCGGAGAACTCCAGCGCGTGGTCCATGAGCTCGGCCGTGGCGGCCGGGAGCTCGCCCTGTTCGCGGGATTCACCGATGAGGTGACCCAGCTCCTCCAGGGTCGCGCCGTGGTGGAGCTCCTCGACCGGTTCGATGCCGATGCGGCGCAGCAGCCGGTTGGCGACGCCGTCGAAGACGTGGACCACGGGGCCGACGATCCGCAGGTAGATCAGGGTGGAGGACGCGAGGGACTTCGCCATGCTCTCGGGCACGGCCAGGGCGAGGTTCTTGGGGGCGAGTTCGCCGAGGACCATCTGGATGACGGTCGCCACCACGAACGACAGCGCCACGGAGATGCCCGAGACGAGGCCGTCGGAGAGGCCGGTGCCGCTCAGGGCGGGCCGCAGGAGGGCGGAGACGGACGGTTCCGCGAGGAAGCCGACGACGAGTCCCGTGACGGTGATGCCGAGCTGCGCGCCGGAGAGCATGAAGGAGAGCCGCTCCAGCACCTTCACGGCGCGGGCGGCCCTCTTGTCCCCGGCGGCGGCCTCCCGTCCGAGGGTCAGCCGGTCCGCGGAGACGTACGCGAACTCCTGGGCCACGAAGTAGCCGGTCCCGGCGGTGAGGACGAACACGGCCAGCAGACCGAGCAGGGCGGAGGTCATCGGTCACCCGCCCCTCGCGGGAGGCGGCGGGCGGCCCTGCCCGGGGCCGCGGGTCGGTGACTGTGGGGGTCGGGCCCTGAGCGGCCCGGACTGGCGGACAACGCGTGGCTCCTGTCCGGCTGGGTTCTCCAGCCATGGGTTCGAGTGGGACGCACTCCGGCGGGAGGTGAGCACCCGGGCATGATTCTGCACGCCGGGCGGGCGAGGAACCGCCGTCGACGGGGCCCGCGTTCCGCGGCTGATGAACTCTACATCCCTGTAGCGACAGACATCGGGCCGATCTTCGCGATTCCGGGCCGGGCGCCCGCCCGAGGGACGCCCGGGCTACAGCGGTGTCGCCGCCTCCAGGACGAGGAACAGTGCGACGGCCGCGTTCAGCGCGGACAGCGCGGAGACGGTCGTCCCGGCCGCGGCGACGAGCGCGGCGACACCCGCCGGGGTGAGGGCGGGGGGCCAGCCCCGGTCCGGCGGTACCGGGCCCAGGAGCGCCGCCACCCGTCGCGGTACGGGCCCCGCCGCGGCGAAGGCGGCGAAGGCCGCGCCGCCGGGCACCGGGCGGGAGACGAGCGCCGCCTTGCCGACCGCGCGTGCGGTCAGCCGGCGGTCGCCGGTGACCCGGGCGGCTTCCTCGTCCGCCCAGCGCTCCGTGCTGTAGACGAGGGCGCCGAGCAGCGGCCACAGCAGCGGATTGACGCAGCCGGCCAGCCGGGTCGCGAGCAGCAACCGGTGATGACGTCCCGCCAGATGGGCGCGTTCATGGGCGAACAGCGCCCGGTGCTCGGCCGGTTCGAGGGAGGCGAGCAGCGCCGTGGAGACCATCACCCGCCCCGGGGAGCCGGGGAGCGCGTAGGCGTACGGGACGTCGTCGGGCAGCACGGCGACGTCGCCGCCCGGCAGGCCCGCGAGCGTCCGGTGGGCCCGCGCCCGGAAGCGGTAGTGGCGGTGGACGGTGACCGCGCAGGCCGCCGTCACGACGACTAGCGCGAGGATGGACGCCTTGCCCGCGAACGCGTCGTGCGGCACGGCCTCGCGGACCTCGGCGTCGGACCAGCCGTCGGGCAGCGGGTTGCCGGGCAGCTGGGCCGTGCCCACCACCACCAGCAGTCCCAGACACACCAGGGAGCAGGAGGCGAGGATCACGGCGACAGTCGTCAGCAGCCGGGCGGCCCTGCGGGGGTGCAGGTGCTGTTCGGCCAGGCGCGCGATCGGCAACGCGGTCAGGGGCAGCACGAGAGGCAGGTAGACGAAGACGCCCATCGTCAGCGCTCCGGCCGGTCCGGGGGCGTTCCGGTGTCGTCGGGACCGCTCTCGGCGAGCAGGGCCCGCAGCAGGTCCTCGTCGTGCGAGGAGAGGACGGAGACGAAGCTGGAGAGCACCGCGTCCCGGTCGCTCTGCTTGTCGAGGAGCCGGCGCATCCGCAGGGCGGCGAGCCCCGCCTCGTTCGCCACGGGCTCCCACAGGACGGGGCGGCCCCGTCCGGTGCGCGTGACCGCCTGCTTGGCGTGCAGACGCGTCAGGATCGTGATGACGGTGCTGTACGACAGGCCCGCGCCGAGCCGTTCCAGCACCCAGGCGGCGGTCACCGGCTCGCTCGCCCCGCCCAGCACCGACAGCACCTGGGCCTCCAGCTCGCCCTGGCCACGCCTGCGGGCGGGCGATTCCCGCTCGCCACCGGCTCCTTCGGCGTCCACGGCCCGACTCCTCTCTCCGTCCGTCCGCCCGGCTTCTCCGTTCGGCCGCCCTGCTGTGGCGTCTCGCCGGCCGGGCGTCGGGAAATCGTATCCAGCCGGCGGAGGCACCGGCGACCGGCCGGGGCGGACCGAACACTGCCTGGCGCCGGAAATCTACAGTGCTGTAGATTTTTCTCGTCGTCGCAGAGTGTCCGCGCCGTCACCCGTGGCGTGGCCGCCACCACGTGAACACCCGTCACCGCACAAGGGAGAACATCATGGGCGTGAGCCTCGCCAAGGGCGGAAACGTCTCGCTGAGCAAGGAGGCCCCGGGGCTGACCGCGATCCTCGTCGGTCTCGGCTGGGACGTCCGCACGACCACCGGCGCCGACTACGACCTGGACGCGAGCGCGCTGCTCTGCGACGAGGCGGGCAAGGTGCTGTCCAACGAGCACTTCGTCTTCTACAACAACCTCAGGAGCCCCGACGGGTCGGTCGAGCACACCGGCGACAACCTCACCGGTGAGGGCGAGGGCGATGACGAGATCGTCAAGGTCGACCTCGCCTCGGTGCCCGCGACCGTCGCGAAGATCGTGTTCCCGGTCTCGATCCACGACGCGGCGAGCCGGGGGCAGAGCTTCGGCCAGGTGCGCAACGCGTACATCCGGGTGGTGAACCAGGCGGGCGGCGCGGAGATCGCCCGCTACGACCTGAGCGAGGACGCCTCCACCGAGACCGCGATGGTCTTCGGCGAGCTGTACCGGCACGGCGCCGAGTGGAAGTTCCGCGCGGTCGGGCAGGGTTACGCCTCCGGCCTCAGCGGCATCGTCGCCGACTTCGGCGTCAGCCTCTGAGCCGTCGGGATCCCTGAGGCGCACGCCCCCTACCGTAGTCACTCCAGTCCCCCAGTCACCGAAGGCGGAACGATGACGATCAACCTCACCAAGGGCCAGCAGGTCAGCCTCACCAAGTCCGGCGGCGGCGAGCTCGGTGTCGTACGGATGGGGCTGGGCTGGAAGTCCGCTCCCCGTAAGGGATTTCTGGCGCGGCTGACCGCCCGCGAGATCGACCTGGACGCCTCGGCGGTGCTCTTCGCGGGCCAGGCCCCGCAGGACGTGGTCTTCTTCCAGCACCTGACCAGTGACGACGGTTCGGTCCAGCACACCGGGGACAACCGGGTCGGCGGGGCGGGCCAGGGCGGGGACGACGAGTCCATCGTCGTCGACCTGCGGCGCGTGCCGGTCCATGTGGACCAGATCGTCTTCACGGTGAACTCCTTCACCGGTCAGACCTTCGAGGAGGTCGAGGCGGCCTTCTGCCGTCTGGTCGACGAGAGCAACGGCCAGGAGCTGGCCCGGTACACCCTGACCGGCGGCGGGCGGCACACCGCCCAGATCATGGCCAAGGTCCAGCGGTCCGGCTCGGGCTGGCAGATGACCGCGATCGGTGCGCCGGCGGACGGGCGGACCTTCCAGGACCTCATGCCCGCGGTCGTGCAGCACCTCTAGCCACTCCGGAACCACCCTTCCGGAACACCCTTCCAGCACGCTTCGAACGCCTCACCGGACAGCCGCGGAGGTGCGCACGCGGCACGTGCGCGCCCCCGCGGTGCGGTGGGCGGAACATCCATCACACAGGTGTCGGCACACCTGTGCCGACCGAGGGACAGCATGGGCAGACCCACCCGGCTCGGGGACGAGGACGGCTCCGACTACGGACGCGCACTCGACGAGGTGATCGCCTCCCCGGAGATCCAACGCCTGCTCGAACGCTCGGGAGTCCCCGGCGGCCGGCTGCGCGTCCGGGGCCTGGCCGCCGTGGCACGCACGACGCCCGCGGCCGACGCCGAGTACCGGCGCTACGCGGCCCTGCGGCGGCGCGCCCGTGGCGGACGGCAGAACGCCGGAAGCCCGCCGCTCTCCGGACCGGGCGATCAGGAGCGGCCGGGGGCCGGGGTGCTGGCAGTCCTCGGGGTGCTGACGCCGGTGCTCGCCGCCGTGGCCGCGGCGACGTTCCTGCTGCTGGGCTACGGTCTGCGACTCGCCGGGGCGCTGCCCTCCCTGGCGGGCACCCTCGTCGGCGTCGGCGCGTTCAGTCTGGTGGTCGCGGCGGTCACGGCCCTGGTCAGTGCCGTCGCCCTGTACCGCACGGCGGCGAAGCAGTCGGCGGACGGCGCGGCGACCGTGCCCGACCGGTTCCCCGCCGTCGACGACGCCCGTGAGACGTGGCTCGCGGCGCTGCGCGACCGGGGGATCAGACCGTTCCTCCTCCAGGAGCTGGCCGGCGCGGCGACGCCCACGCCGGGTGCGGGCGAGGGCCTCGGCTCCCGTTTCAGCTCACCGGCGTTCGCGGGGCCCGACTTCTCCGGTCCGGGGTTCGAGGGGTCAGCGCCGCCCGCGCCCCGGCCGCCCGGGTCGTGGCCGCCCGGACCAGAGCGGCCATGACCCGGGTGTCCTCACCCATCTCCGGGTGCCACTGCACACCGAGCACCAGGCTCCCGTGCCCTGGGAGTTCCAGGGCCTCCACGGTCCCGTCGGGGGCGTGGGCGGAGGCCACCAGGCCGCCGCCGAGCCGGTCGACCGCCTGGTGGTGGTAGGCGGGCACCACGGCGGTCTCCGGGACGGCGTCCGCGTAGGCGGTGCCGGGCACGGGGGTCACCGGGTGGCTGCCGAAGACGCCGAGGCCGCCGGCGTGGTCGTCCAGGTGCTGGTGCAGGGTGCCGCCGAGGGCCACGTTCAGCAGCTGCATGCCCCGGCAGATGCCGAGCAGCGGGACCTCCCGTTCGATCGCGGCCCGGATCAACGCCAGCTCCCAGGCGTCGCGTTCGCGGGCCGGGGGGCCGGTACGGGGATCGGCGACCGCGCCGTAGCGCGCCGGTTCGACGTCCGCTCCCCCGGCGATCACCAGCCCGTCCAGGGCTGCGACGGTGTCCCGGGCCGCGTCCCGCGCGTCGTCGGGCGGCAGCAGCACGGCGAGCCCTCCCGCCGCCCGGACGAGGCGGGGATAGCCGGCGGGCAGCAGCACCGCGGGCATCTCCCACACCCCCCAGCGGGCCGGATCCTGGTAGGTGCTGATGCCGATGACGGGCCGGGACATGGAACGTGCTCCTCGTTGGATCGGTGGGGGCGGCCGGACGGAAGGTGCGGGGCTCAGTCGCGGGCGAGTTCGGCCTCGGCCGCCGCCAGGGCGGCGAACTCCTCCTCCGGGGCCCCCGCGACCAGTCGGTGACGGCTGTAGAAGGCGAAGTAGGCCAGTGCCACCGCGTACACGCCCAGCGCGATGAACGCCGCGTCGCGGTCCACCAGGAAGGTCGCCACCAGCGCCGAGCATGCCAGAACGAAGGCCACGGACGAGGTGAGCGCGCCGCCGGGGGTGCGGTAGGGGCGCGGCAGTTCCGGTTCGCGGCGACGCAGCACCAGGTGGGAGAGGGCCATGAGGGCGTAGCTGATCGTGGCGCCGAAGACGGCGACGTTCAGCATCCGGCCGCCGTCGCCGCTCCAGGCGGCGAGCGCGAACCCGATGATTCCGGGGATCAGCAGGCCGAGGTAGGGGGATTTGCGGCGGTTGGTCAGCGAGAGGAAGCGCGGCAGATAACCGGCCCGGGAGAGGGCGAACAGCTGGCGGGAGCTGGCGAAGATCAGGGAGAAGAAGGAGGCCACCAGTCCGGCGAGGCCCGCGTAGTTCACGAAGCGGCTCAGGGCGGTCGGCTCACCGGTCCCCTGCAGGGCCACGACGAGCGGGTTCCCGGCCTCCTTGATGGCGTCGGCGCCCTGGGCGCCGGTGGCGGAGATGAAGGTGATGACGGCCAGGAAGACCAGCACGGCGAGGGAGATGGCCAGGGCCTTGGGCATCGAGCGGACCGGGTCCTTGGCCTCCTCGGCGGCGAGCGGCACGCCCTCCACACCGAGGAAGAACCACATGCCGAAGGGGAAGGCCGCCCAGATCCCGAGGAGTCCGAACGGCAGCCAGGAGGAGGAGCCGAAGGCGGAGGTGTCCGCCGGGATGTCGTTGAGGCGGCCCGCGTCGAACTCGGTGAACGCGCCGACGGCGAAGATCAGCAGCGCGGCCACCGCGATGGCGGTCACCACCAGGCTGAAGCGGAGCGCCTCGCCGACTCCCCAGAGGTGGATGCCGATGAAGATCGCGAAGCAGGCGAGGTAGACGGGCCAGCCGGAGGTGAGGCCGAACAGGCCGAGCGATTCGACGTAGTCGCCGATGAACAGCGCGATCGCGGTGGGCGCGAGGATGTACTCGATGAGGATGGCCGTGCCGGTGAGGAAGCCGCCCCAGGTGCCGAGCGCCCGCCGGGCGAAGCCGTAGCCGCCGCCCGCCGTGGGCAGGATGGCGGAGAGTTCGGCCAGTGCGAAGACCAGACACGCGTACATGACGCCCATCAGGACCATGGCGACGGCGAGTCCGCCGAAGCCGCCCTTGGACAGGCCGATGTTCCAGCCGGAGAAGTCGCCGGAGACGACATAGGCGACGCCGAGCCCGGTCAGCAGTAGCCAGCCCGCACTGCCCCGGCGCAGGGTCCTGCGGTGCAGATACGCGTCCGTGCCGGACGCCCCCGGGCTCGCGTCACCGGGTGGGCCGGCGGGTGTTTCGGTTCCCTGAGCCATGAGGCGCTCCAGATGGGTGTCGACTTCATCGTGGGAACTGCTTCGATCAAAGGTCCGTCGGCACACCTTTGTGGAACGCGGGGGGAATCGCAAGGGGCGTGGCGTTAAAGAGCGGTTACGGATTCGGAGCGTCGTTGCGGATTCGCCTCCGCGCCGGATACCCGCCCGGGGACGCCCTGTCGATCAGGCCTGCTCAGGCGAGGAAGCCGCGCAGCAGGGCCGCCGTGCCTCCGCAGTGCTCGCGCATCGTCTCGCGGGCCGCGTCCGCGTCCCGGTCGAGCACCGCCTCGACGACGGCCGCGTGCTGCTGCTGGGAGTGCTCCAGGTTGCGCACCAGCAGCGGGATGCAGTCGAGCAGTTCGTTGAGGGTGGCCCGGACCGCGGCGTACTGTGCGGCAAGCGTGCGGGAGCCGGAGAGTTCGGCGAGCGTCAGGTGGAGCAGGGTGTCCTGGCGGCGGTAGTCCTCCAGCCTGGCGCCCCGCGTCGCGTCGAGCGCGGCCCGCAGCCTGGCCGCGCCGTCCGCCGGGAGCCCTTCGGCGCACAGGCCCGCCGCTCCGGCCTCCAGCACCTCGCGGAAGCGCAGGGTGTCCTCCACGTCGACGGCGGCGATGCGGCGGCGCAGTTCGCCGTCGCCGTCGGGGGCCGCGGTGCGCGGCAGGACGAACGTTCCTCCGTAGCGGCCCCGGCGGCTCTCGACCATGTTCTGGTCCTGGAGCACCTTGAGGACCTCGCGCAGCGTCACCCGGCTGATCCTCAGGTGCTGGGACAACTCGCGTTCGGAGGGGAGCCGTTCGCCCGGCGGAACCAGCCCCAGGCGCAGCAGCTGGAGGAGCTGCTCCAGCGTCTCCTCGAAGCCGTTGCCCGCACGGACGGGCCGCAGCACGGAGGCTTGCGGGCCGGTCACGGTGTCACCCCCGACACCCCCGGCGGCGTCGACCGCCGCCGCAGCCACCACCTCCGTCGCGGCCACCGCCGCTACCGCCGGACGGGTGTCGTCCGCTCTTCTCCTGGTGGCCACCGGCCGATCCCCTTCCCAAGCAATGGTTCCCTGCCATACCTTAAGCCTCCCGGTTCACCCAAGGAGGCACCCGTGGCAGACCGCACACCCCCGCTCGGCGTCGACGAGCTCCGCTCACGGGTCGCGGACGGGTCGATGGACACCGTGGTGCTGGCCTTCCCGGACATGCAGGGCAGGCTCCAGGGGAAGCGGTTCGCGGCCGGGTTCTTCCTCGACGAGGTCCTGGAGCACGGCACCGAGGGCTGCAACTACCTCCTGGCCGTGGACACCGAGATGCGGACCGTCGACGGCTACGCGATGTCCTCGTGGGAGAACGGCTACGGCGACTTCGGCATGGTCCCCGATCCCGCCACCCTGCGCCCCGTCCCCTGGCACGAGGGGACCGCCCTGCTGATCGCGGATCTCGCCTGGCACGACGGCAGTCCGGTGGTGGCGGCCCCGCGTCAGATCCTGCGCCGCCAGCTCGACCGGCTGGCGGAGCTCGGATACACGGCGCAGGTCGGCACGGAGCTGGAGTTCATCGTCTTCCGGGACAGCTACGAGGAGGCCTGGGACCGCGACTACCGCGGGCTGACCCCGGCCAACCAGTACAACATCGACTACTCGATCCTCGGCACCGGCCGCATCGAGCCGCTGCTGCGCCGGATCCGCAACGAGATGCAGGAGGCCGGGCTGACCGTCGAATCCGCCAAGGGCGAGTGCAGTCCCGGCCAGCACGAGATCGTCTTCCGCTACGACGAGGCGCTCACCACCTGCGACCAGCACGCTGTCTACAAAACGGGCGCCAAGGAGATCGCGGCCCAGGAGGGCGTCTCGCTGACGTTCATGGCCAAGTACGACGAGCGCGAGGGCAACTCCTGCCACATCCACCTCTCGCTGACCGACGCGGACGGCGCGAACATGATGGCGGGCGAGGGCGAGGGCGGCATGTCCGAGCTGATGCGGCACTTCCTGGCCGGACAGCTCGCCGCCCTGCGGGACTTCTCCCTCCTCTACGCGCCCACCATCAACTCCTACAAACGCTTCCAGCCCGGCTCCTTCGCCCCCACCGCCGTCGCCTGGGGCGTCGACAACCGCACCTGCGCCCTGCGGGTCGTCGGGCACGGGCGGTCGATGCGCTTCGAGAACCGGCTGCCCGGCGGCGACGTCAACCCGCACCTGGCCGTCGCCGGTCTTGTCGCCGCCGGACTGTACGGGGTCGAGCACGGGCTGGAGCTGCCCGAGGCCTGTACGGGCAACGCCTACACCGGGGACTACGACCAGGTGCCGACCACCCTGCGCGAGGCCGCCGAGCTGTGGGAGGCCAGCCCCATCGCCAAGGAGGCGTTCGGCGAGGAGGTCGTCGCCCACTACCTGAACATGGCCCGCGTCGAACTGACCGCGTACGACTCCGCGGTGACCGACTGGGAACTGCGCCGCTCCTTCGAACGCCTCTGAACACCACTCCCCGATCGAGGTCCGTACGTGTCACAACCCACCCTGGACGTCCTCGACCCGGCGACCGCCGAGGTCATCGCCACCGTCCCGGCGGCCTCCGCCACCGATGTGGACGCCGCCGTCACCCGTGCCGCCGCCGCCCAGCGGCGCTGGGCGGCCGCCGCGCCCGCCGACCGGGCGCGGCTGCTGCGCCGCTTCGCCGTCGTCGTCGACGAACACGTCGAGGAACTGGCCCGCTTGGAGGTCCGCGAGGCCGGACACACCATCGGCAACGCGCGGTGGGAGGCCGGCAACGTACGGGATCTCCTCGACTACAGCGCGGGCGGCGCCGAACGGCTCCTGGGCAGGCAGATCCCGGTGGCGGGCGGCATCGACTTCACGATTCTGGAGCCGCTGGGCGTCGTCGGGGTCATCGCCCCGTGGAACTTCCCGATGCCGATCGCCGCCTGGGGTCTCGCCCCGGCCCTCGCGGCAGGCAACGCCGTCCTGCTCAAGCCCGCCGAGACGACACCGCTGACCGCCCTCCGGCTGGCCGAACTCGCCCTGGAGGCCGGGCTTCCCGAGGGTCTCTTCCAGGTGCTGCCCGGCGAGGGGCCGGTGGCCGGGAACGCCCTGGTCGAGCACCCGGGCGTCGCGAAGATCGTGTTCACCGGCTCCACCCGGACCGGCAAGCACATCATGACCCGCTGCGCGGAGCGCGTGAAGCGGCTCACCCTGGAGCTGGGCGGCAAGAGCCCCAACATCGTCTTCGCCGACGCCGATGTGGAGGCCGCCGCGGCGGCCGCGCCGATGTCCTTCCTGGACAACGCCGGTCAGGACTGCTGCGCCCGCACCCGGATCCTGGTCGAGCGGTCCGTGTACGACCGGTTCCTCGCTTCGCTCGTCCCGGCCGTGGCCGCCGTCGTGGTGGGCGACCCCGCCGACGAGAAGACGCAGATGGGGCCCCTGATTTCGGCCGTCCAGCGGGAACGGGTCCGGGGGCTCGTCGATGGCGGCCGGGGAGCCGACGGCGCCCGGACCATCCTCGGAACGGCTCCCGAGGGTCCCGGGTTCTGGTATCCGCCGACCGTCCTCGCCGGGGTCTCGCCCGAGGCTCCCGTAGCGGTCGAGGAGGTCTTCGGGCCCGTCGCGGTGGTCCTGCCGTTCGAGGACGAACAGGACGCGCTGCGCCTCGCCAACGCCACCGACTACGGGCTCGCCGGCTCGGTCTGGACCCGGGACGTCGGCCGCGCGCTGCGCGTGAGCCAGGGGCTGCGGGCAGGCAACCTCTCCGTCAACTCGCATTCCAGCGTGCGCTACTCGACCCCCTTCGGCGGCTACAAGCAATCAGGGCTTGGCCGCGAGCTCGGCCCGGACGCGCTGGCCGCCTTCACCGAAACCAAGAACGTCTTCATCAGCACGGAGGCCTGAGCACCATGACCGACACTTCTTCCGTCTGCCGCCGTCTGGTCGGCCGCACCGCCGTCGTCACCGGAGCCGGCAGCGGCATCGGCCTGGCCACCGTCCGGCGGCTGGCCGCCGAGGGTGCGCACGTCGTCTGCGCCGATGTCGACGAGGAGAGCGGCAAGGCGGCCGCCGAGGAGGCGGGCGGGCTCTTCGTCCGTACCGACGTCACCGACGCCGACCAGGTGGACGCCCTCTTCAAGGCCGCGTTCGACACCTACGGCTCGGTCGACATCGCGTTCAACAACGCGGGGATCTCCCCGCCGGACGACGACTCCATCCTGGACACCGGCCTGGAGGCCTGGCGGCGGGTGCAGGAGGTCAACCTGACCTCCGTCTACCTCTGCTGCAAGGCGGCGATCCCCTACATGCGCGAGCAGGGCAAGGGCTCCATCATCAACACGGCCTCCTTCGTGGCCCGGATGGGCGCGGCCACCTCGCAGATCTCGTACACCGCGTCCAAGGGCGGGGTCCTGGCCATGTCGCGCGAGCTGGGGGTGCAGTTCGCCCGCGACGGGATCCGGGTCAACGCCCTGTGCCCCGGCCCGGTCAACACCCCGCTGCTCCAGGAGCTGTTCGCCAAGGACCCGGAGCGGGCCGCCCGGCGCCTGGTGCACATCCCGGTCGGCCGGTTCGCCGAGCCGACCGAGATCGCCGCCGCCGTCGCGTTCCTCGCGAGCGACGACTCCTCGTTCGTGAACGCCACGGACTTCCTGGTCGACGGCGGGATCGCCGGGGCGTACGTCACCCCGGTCTGATCCGGAGAGCGCCGGCCGTCCCGGCGGTCTGTCGACGGCGCCGGCGGCCGGGCGGCCGGGCGTTCGCGGACGTTCGGCCGCCCGGTCGCGGCCGCCCGGTCGCCGTTCAGCCCGCGGTGGCGGCCGGATCACCCCGCAGACGCCGGGCGCGGAGCACCAGGAGCATCTCGAAGCGCTGATCGGGTTCGTCGATGGCGTCGCCCCACAGCTCGCGGATCTGCCGCAGCCGGTAGCGGGCCGTCTGGGGGTGGATGCCGAGGCGGGCGGCCACCTCCGGGGCGCCGCCGGGCGTCTCGATCCAGGCGAGCAGCGTCTCGGCCAGACGCCGGGCCTGGGTCGGGCTGAGGCCCTCCAGCGGGGCGAGGCAGTGGCGGGCGGACGCGTCGATCAGCTCCTGGGCGGGAAGCAGCAGCAGTTCCTCCGTCCGCTCCGTGCAGTACAGCACCTCGCCCTGCGGCAGCAGACCCTTCTTGATCAGCTGGACCGCGGTCTCCGCCCACCGCAGCGAGGTCGCCGCGGCCGCCAGCGGGACCGCCGGGCCGATCGCCCCGGACCAGCCGGCCGTGGCGCGCCGCAGGATCTCCGCACGGCCCGCCGTGTCCGGGTCCGGGATGACGATGCGCGGCTGCTCGCTCTCCATCTCCAGCAGAATGCCCTGCCCGACCGCCGGGGCCACGGCCTCGCGGGCCGGGCGCATGAGCACACCCACGGCGATCGTCTCCGGCAGCTCCCAGCCGATGCGGGCGGCCCGCTCGGACAGGGCCACCGACACATCGCCCCGGTGTTCCACCAGGAGGAGCTCGATCAGCTGGCGCTGGAGGCGGAGCCGTTCGCTGGCGCGCCGGGCCGCCGCCTCGGCGTAGCCCCGTACCGACTGTTCCACGAGCCCGTCCAGATACTCGAATCCCGATTCGGCCAGCTCGTACATGGCGGGCGCGGGGATGTCGGCCTGCTGGCCGATCTCGGCGAGCCTGCGCCAGGTGAGCCGGACCCCGAGGCGGTAGATGGCCTGGAGCGCGTCGAGGCTGCGGCCCTCAAGACCCTCGCCGCGCCCGAACTCCTGGAACATCTCCGGCGGCACCCGGGGGTGGGCGCCGGCGGTGAGGTTGTGGACGAAGCCTTCGATGGCGCGGCGGATGCCGACGAGGGCCAGCGGCTCCCCGGACTCGTCCTCGACCAGCTGCAGATAGGGATATTCCTGGCGAATCTGGTACAGGATCATCTGAGCGAGTTCGGGGGCCTCGGACCGGGCGATCGCCTCGAAACGGTCGAGCTTCGACCGGGGAACGTCCTGCCAGGCCGGGCGGGTCACGGAACCGCCGGGGCGGTGTCATAGCTGATCAGGGGCGTATTGGGCTGGTCGGGAGTGGCGTCGAGCAGTGCCACGACACCGACCGCCGCACCAACGGCGAGTGTGGCGGCCACCAGAACGGTGACAGCGGCGGCGATGAGTCTGCGCATGGTCGGGTCAGCTCCTTGCTGGAGGCGATCCCCACCCCGTCAGCCGGGCCCCTCCGGCTGGAACACAGTGTCGACAGCACATTGACATTCCGTCAAGGGCTTGCTTACTGTTCACGCCAATCAAGGGCTGACCGGCCCGGGCCCGTGCACCTCCGCGAAGAGATTCGACCCAGGAGTGCCCGGATGCGCCACAACGCTTCACCCCTGTCGCTTGTCCTGCTGGGGGCAGGGGTTTTCCTGCTCGTCCTCGCGCCGCTGCTCGTCTGGTACGTCCAGCCGCATGCCAAGCGCACCCCCGTCGACATCGACACCACCACCGTCTTCACCGGAACGGGCAGCTATTTCGACACGTCCGAGGTGGAGACGGTCGAGGGCAGAACGATCACGATCACGCGCCAGGTGCGCGGGGATGTGGCCGACAGCGAGAAGAGCGGCAACGCCGTGTGGGACGTCTCCACCTCGGTCGACCACCAGGACACCCTGCCCGCCTCGGACCCCCGTGACGCCCTCCAGTGGACGCTGGAGCGCTGGGTGACCGACCGGGTCACGAACGAGCCGGTCCACTGCTGCGAGGAATCCCCGACGTTCGACGGGGAGGCCTATCTGAAGTTCCCCTTCGACGTCGAGAAGCGTTCCTACCGCTGGTGGGACAGCACGCTCGGCGGGGTCGTGCGGCTCGCCTACGCCGGTGAGCAGGAGGTTCAGGGCTACTCCGGCCTGCTCTTCAAGGGCGAGGTCGAGCCCACCAGGACCGGGGTGCGCCAGGTGCCCGGGCTGCTCGTGGGGAAGAAGAAGATCCCCCAGGTGCTGGCCGAGGAGTGGTATTCCAACAGCGGCATCGAGCTGGTGGTCGACCGGCGGACCGGGCGGATCATGAACGCGGCGATCGGCCCGAGGAAGACGCTGCGTGCCCCGGGCTCCGAGAAGGACGCCGTCGTGCTCCTGGAGAGCAAGCGGGTGGAGTTCACCGAGGAGACCCAGCTCAAGCAGGTCGAGCTGGCGTCGGCGGACAGCGACCGGCTGGCGATGCTCGGCACGACCGCGCCGGCCGGGGCGGCCGGGCTGGGCGGTGTGTTCGCCGTGGCGGGCGTCGTGCTCGTCGTCCGGGGCCGCCGGACGGAGCCGGAAGCGCCGAATACTCACATGATGACGATTCCGCACACCTGAGTTACCGGCAAGTTGTTGCACCGGTGAGTAGCCGGGCGCGTACCCGTGCCGAAAACTGTCTATCCCCACCAGAGCACGGCCCCCCGGTCTCGTCCCGTCCGTCCTTCTCCTCTTCACGTCCTCATCACGCCCAACACGCCCATCACCCTCATCACCCTCATCCCCTCTTCTCGATCCCTCGCCCCGCGGCCGGGCTCCCCGGCCCGGCGCGCCCCTGTCCCGGCCTCCCGGTACGTCCCCGCTCCAAGCGGCCCTCGCCCCGAGGGCCGCTCCCCTAGTCCCCGCCCCCCGAGCCGAGTTGGAGCACCCATGCCCCAGCACGTCCCTCCCCCACTGCTCGACGCCGTCGCGCGTCCGGGTCAGGGCCCGGCGCCCGCCACGGTCCCCGCGCCCCCCCGACGCATCGTCTTCCTCGCCCATCGCGACCTGGGCAATCCGGCCGCCGGCGGCTCCGAGCTGCTGGTCGACCAGCTCGCCCTGGGCCTCACCGAGCAGGGCCACGACGTCACGCTGCTGTGCGGCGGACCGGCCGCCCGCCGGCCCTACCGGGTCGTCTCGGCAGGCTCCGCCCTGGGGCACTACGTCGGCGCGCGGTCCGCCTTCGCCCGGCGGATCGGCACCTGCGACCTGCTCGTCGAGGTCTGCAACGGCATGCCGTACCTGGCCCCGCTGTGGCACCGCGGACCCACGGTCTGCCTGGTCAACCACGTGCACACCGACCTGTGGGACATGCGCTTCCCGACGCCGGTGGCCCGTGCCGGGCGCAAGCTCGAACACTGGGCCCTGTCCCGGGCCTACCGCGACCACCTGATGATCGCGGTGTCCCCGTCCACGGCGGGCGCCCTGCGCGAACTGGGCGTGCCCGACCGGCGGATCCGGGTGGTGCACAACGGCGTCCAGGAGCCGAGCCCGCAGGGCGCGCGGTCCGCCACCCCGCTGTTCGTGGCACTGGGCCGGCTCGTCGACTACAAGCGCATCGATCTGCTGCTCCAGCTCTGGGAGCGGGTCCGGCCGGTCACCGGCGGTCGGCTCGTCATCGTCGGTGACGGCCCCGAGCGGGCCCGGCTGGAACAACTCGCCGGCCCTGGAGTGGAGTTCGCCGGTCATGTGACCGAGGCGGAGAAGCACCGGCTGCTCTGCGCCGCGTGGATGCTGCTGCACCCGGCGGCCGTGGAGGGATGGGGTCTCGTCGTCACGGAGGCCGCGGCCCGGTCCACCCCGACCCTGGGCTTCGACGTGCCGGGGCTGCGCGACTCCGTCGAGGACGGTGTCACCGGGATCCTCGCCCCGGGCGCGTCGTCCTTCGCCGCCTCCTGGTGCGCGCTCGCGCTGGACGACGAGCGGCGCGAGGCGATGGGCAGGGCGGCCCGCGAACGGGCCGCCGACTACCGGTGGGCCGCCAGTGTGCGCCGGTTCGCCGCGGTCGCCGCCGAGGCGGCCGCCGGTGCGAGCGCCGGGTCCGCGGGCGGCCCGAGCGCCCCGGTGATCGGCGCGAGCGCGTGAAGGACCCCTCGTTCCGGCGATCGGCCGCCCTGCTCCGCGCCTTCCTGCGCGAACAGGGCGACCCCGCCACGGCGTACACCCTGCTGGCCCGCGACGCGGCCGACCAGGTCGAGCGGCACGGCCCGCTCCGCGACAAGGTCGTCGTGGACGTCGGCGGCGGCGACGGCTACTTCACCCGCGAGTTCCGGCGGCGCGGTGCGCACAGCTACCTCTTCGAACCGGATCCGGCGGAGATCGGCCCCGGGCAGCGCGCGGACACCGTCGTCGCCGACGGCTATCTGCTGCCGCTCGCCGACGGCGCGGCCGACGTCTGCTTCTCCTCCAACGTGCTGGAGCACGTCGCCGATCCGCACACCTTCCTCAGCGAGATGGCGCGGGTGACCCGCCCCGGCGGCCTCATCTACGTCTCGTACACCAACTGGCTCTCCCCGTGGGGCGGCCATGAGTGGGCGCCCTGGCACTACTTCGGCGCCGACCGCGCCCGGAGCCGCTACGAGCGGCGCACCGGTGGCCCGGCCAAGCACCGGCTCGGCGAGAACCTCTTCAAGATCGGCGTCGGGGAGACCCTGAGCCACGTCCGGAGCCGCTCCGACGTGACCGTCGTCTCAGCACGCTCGCGCTACTGGCCCGTCCTTCCCCAGCTCGTGCCGCGCATCCCCGTACTGCGGGAATTCGCCACCTGGAACCTCCTCCTCATCCTCCGGCGGTGTTCATGACCAGCGCTGTCCACCCACCCCGGTCCACGGTCCCGGAGGGCGCGGGTCCCGCGCCGTCCGGTCCCGCCGACGGACCGCCCACGCCCCGCTCACGGCGCTGGCTGCTGGGCTTCTGGGCCGCCGTGTTCGCGGCCTTCCTCGCGGTGTCGCCCGGCCGGATGACGTTCGACACCAAGCTCGGCGTCGTCGCGGACCCCTGGCGCTTCCTGGGAGACCTGGGCGAGCTGTGGCACAGCCGGGCCGGGTTCGGCGGGATCGCCGACCAGTACGTCGGCTACGCCATCCCGATGCTGCCGTACTACGGGGCCGCCGACCTGCTGCACCTACCGGTCTGGCTCGCGGAGCGGCTGTGGCTGTCGCTGATCGTGGCGACCGCCTTCTGGGGTGCGCTCCGGCTGGCGGAGCGGCTGGCCGTGGGTTCCCCGGCCACCCGGCTGCCGGCCGCGGTCGCGTACGCGCTGTGGCCGACGTACACCATCGTCGTGGGCTCGACCTCGGCGGCGGCCCTGCCGGGCGCCCTGCTGCCGTGGGTGCTGCTGCCGCTGACGGACCCGCGCCTCTCACCGAGGATCGCGGCGGCCCGGTCCGCGCTGCTGATCCCGCTGATGGGCGGCGTCAACGCCGCGTCCACGCTGGCCTCGCTGCTGCCGGTGGGGCTGTATCTGCTGTCCCGTCCCGGTGGGCCGCGCAAGCGCGCCCTGCTGGCCTGGTGGATTCCGGGCGTGATCCTGGCGACCGCCTGGTGGATCGTTCCGCTGCTGCTGCTGGGGATCTACGGCGAGAACTTCATGCCGTACGTGGAGTCCTCGTACACCACCACGACGACCATGTCGGCGACCGAGGTGCTGCGCGGGGGCGGTAACTGGGTCGGCTATCTGAACTTCGGCGAGGCCTGGCTGCCCGCCGGCTGGACCGTCGCCACCGCGACCGTCACCATCCTGGGCTCGGCGCTCGCCGCCGCCCTGGGCCTGGCGGGTCTGGCGCGCCGTGATCTGCCCGAGCGCCGCTGGCTGGTGCTGACTGTGCTGAGCGTCGCGCTCATCACGCTCGCCGGTTACGGCGGTGCGCTGGGCGGGCTGTTCCACGGGACCGTGCAGAACTGGCTGGACGGCTGGCTGGTGCCGTTCCGCAATATCTACAAGTTCCAGACGGGTCTGGCGCTGGCCCTGGCCCTGGGTCTCGCGCACCTCACGGCGGTGGCCTCCGTCGCCGCGGCGGCGCGGGGCGGCGGCAGCGCGGTGCGCGCCCGCCGGCTCGTGCCGGTGATCGCCGCCGCGCTCGTGCTGCCGGGTCTCGCCTGGCCGTACGTCAACGGCTCGATCCTCCAGACGGGTTCGTTCCAGCAGCTGCCCGCGTACTGGGAGACGACCGGGAGTTGGCTGAAGAAGAACTCGGCCGACGACCGCGCCCTGGTGGTTCCCGCGACCGCGCACGGCATCTACACCTGGGGCTCCCCGATCGACCAGCCGCTGGACGTGCTGGCGAACTCGCCCTGGGCGCAACGGGATTACGTGCCGTTCGGCACGCCGGGCAACCGGCGGGCGATGGACGCCGTCGAGCAGGCGCTGACCACCGGCGGCGAGGTGCCAGGGCTGAGCGAGTACCTCAACCGGGCGGGGCTGCACTATGTGGTGGTCCGCAACGACCTGGATCCCGACCAGTTGGGGTACGTCCCCACGGCCACGGTGAAGCGCACCCTGGAGGCGTCCGGGTACCGGCGCGTGACCGGTTTCGGTCCGGTGATGACCGGCGGCCGGATCGCGGCGGACACCCCCGTGCAGGTCGAGGGCCTCTATCCGCGGCAGCGGGCCGTGGAGATCTACGAGCCGCCCGCCGGGACCGAGCGTCCGGGGCGGGCGACCACGTCCCCGGTGGCCTCGACGGCCGTCGTGAGCGGCGGGCCCGAGTCCCTGCTGCCGCTGTCGGCGAGCGGCGCGCTGAACGGCCGGCCGGCCGTGCTGGCCGGCGACGCGCACCCGGGTCTGGGACGCCCGTCGCTGTACGCGGCGGGCGACGGGCTACGGCGCGCCGACACCCGGTTCGGTCTGGTCAACTCCAACACCTCGTACACGTACACCGCTGATGAGCGCAACGCGGTGGAGGCCACGCAGGATCCGGACCGGAGCCCCCGGCAGATCCTGCCGACCTCGGGCGCGGAGCACCAGACGACGGCCGTGCTGCGGGGCGCCAAGAAGGTCAGCGCCTCGTCGGTGGGGAACTGGCTGTTCCATCTGCCGCAGTACGACCCGGTCAACGCCTTCGACGGCAACCCGGACACCGGCTGGGCGGAGGGGTCCCCGGGCTCTCCCGAGGACGAGTGGGTGCGGATCGACTTCACCACTCCGACGGAGCTTCCGGGCTCGCTCCAGGTGACGCCGCTGCCCAGCGCCAACGTGCGGGCCGCGCCGACCGTCGTCCGGGTCGAGACCGAGCGGGGCTTCAAGGACAGCCCGCTGAGGACGGACGGATCGGCGCAGCCGGTGGCCGCGCCCGCCGGGCAGGCTTCCTGGCTGAAGGTGACGATCCTGGAGTCCCAGCAGGGGCGTCCCGGGCTCACCGGCGCCGGCTTCACCGACATCGCGATCCCCGGGGTGCAGGTGACCCGGATGCTGGAGCTGCCCTCCGACGCGCCGCGCGAGGGCGCGGACTCCACTCTCTACTCGCTGCGGCGGGGCAGCGACCCGGGCGGTCTGTCGTCGGTGGCGGCCGAGGTCGGCCTGCACCGGCAGTTCACCGCCCAGGAGGCGGGCGCGTACAAGGTGTCCGCGAGCGCGGTGCCGGTGCCCGGCGAGGCCCTGGACAAGCTGCTCTTCGAGCTGACGGGCGAGCGGGACAAGATCGACGTGAGCGCCGACTCCACGGCGCGGCTGGGCACCAGCCTCACTCCGCGCAATCTGACCGACGGCGATCTGACCACGGCGTGGATCGCGGGCGAACGCCCCGTACTGCATCTGTCCTGGCCGGAGAAGAAGGAGGTCGGGGAGATCGTCTTCGCGGCGGCCGGCGGCCTGTCCACCCGCCCTGAGCAGGTGCAGATCAGCTCCCCCGACGGCACCGCGGTGGCCTCGGTGGACGAGAACGGCATGGCGCGCTTCTCGCCCATCAGGACCGACCGGATGGACATCACCATCTCGCGTCAGGCGCCGCTGACCGTTCACAACCCGGTCGCCGGCGACCAGTTGCAGCTGCCGGTGGGGCTGAGCGAGGTCTACGTCCCGGCCCTGGAGGAGTACCGCTCGCCGCAGCCCAAGCCGGACAAGACCTTCAGCCTGGCCTGCGGCAAGGGCCCGGTCCTGTCCGTCGGCGGTACGTTCCTGGAGACCCGCGCCGAAGGCCTGGTGCGGGACCTGACGCAGCGCCGGCCCATCGAGGTCACGCCGTGCACCGAGGGCGGCACGGTGGAGCTGGCCGCCTCGTCCACCACCGTGGAGGCGGGTGACGCGGGACCCCTCGCCATCACGGACGTCACGCTGAGCAACGGAACCACCGAGGCCGAGGCGAGCACGCCGCGTTCGGTGGACGTCGAGCGGGGCGACGGCGACCGGCGCACGATCGCCGTCGGCGCGGGCCAGGCCTCCTACCTCCAGATCCACGAGAACCACAACAAGGGCTGGAAGGCCACCCTGGACGGCGAGGAGCTGACGCCGCTGCGGATCGACGGCTGGCAACAGGCCTGGCTGATCCCGGAGGGCGAGGGCGGCAAGGTCACCCTGGAGTACGAGCCGGCCCGGATCTACCAGGTGGGTCTGATCGGCGCCGGGGTCCTGCTCCTGGCGCTCGTGGGGCTCGCGTTCGTGCGGCGTCGGGGGGCGGAGCCGTACGCGGCCGAGGAGCAGCCCGTCGCGCCCGGTCCGGGTCTGGTCCTGGGCACGGTGGCGCTCACCCTGGTGGGGGTGGTGATCGCGGGGCCGCTCGCCCTGGCGGTGCCGGTCCTCGCCGTGCTCGCCCACTTCCGGCAGAGGCTGCTCGCGCCCGTCGCGTTCGCGGCGATGGCCGCCGCGGGTGTCGTCGCGGCGGTGGGCACCGGGGAGACCACGGCGGCGGGAGAGGGCGCGTTCGGCGCGACAGCCCAGTTCCTGGCGGTGGTCGGCCTGTTCGCCGCCCTGGTCACGGTCGGGCGCGAGCCGCTCGGCAGGCGGGCCGCCAGGGGCCGGGGCGCGGCGGGCGGCGAGGCGCCCACGGTGCCGGCGCAGGCCGCCGCCGCTTCGGGCCGGACGCTGTCCACCGACCCGAAGCGTCCGCAGGGAACTCCGCCTCCCGCGCCCGGATTCGGGTACGGATCCGGCTCGGGCGAAGGCGAAGGCGAAGGCGAAGGCGAAGGCGGCAGCCACGGCGACGGCCATGGCGGTGACGGCCATGGCGGTGACGGTCCGACGCGGCAGCCCGGCGGTCAGCAGCCGCCGCCGTCCCGTCCCGGAGGGGGCACCTGATGGCGACCACGCAGCACCCCCGGGCACGGGGCGGCATGTCCCGGCCCGGGGCCCCGGCCCGGGTGCCGTTCCCCGTGGTCGACGAGGTGGCCCGGCACTGTGCGCAGGACACCGAGCCGAACACGGTGCACATCGAGATCCACCTGCCCGGCCGGGTGGACGAGGGGCGGCTGCGCTCCGCGTTCGCCGAGGCGCTCGCCCGGCACCCCCGGGCGCTGATGCGGGAGCGCCCCCGGTCCCCGTTCGCCCGGCGTTACGAGTGGGAGCTGACCGGGAGCCCCGACACGGATCCGGTCTCCTTCCCACCGTCCGCGCCCGGGGCGCTCGCCCGGGCCCGGGCGCGGGCGCTGGACGAGGCCCCTCCGCTGACGGCGTCGCCGCCGCTGCGGCTCGCCGTGGTCGAGGAGCCGGGCGCCGCAGGGTGTGTGCTGCTCTTCACCGTGCACCACACCGCCCTCGACGGCCCGGCCTGCATGCGGCTGGCGGCGACGGCCGCCGAGGTCTACGGGGCGCGGCGCACCCCGCCGGCCCCCGCACCCGCGCGGCCGGCGTCCGAGCCGTCCGTCGGGGAGTCCCCCGCGGCGCCGCTGGCCCGGCCCGCCCGGATCGCGGCGGGCTCGCCCGGGCCCTCGCCGGTACCGGGCAACGCCATGCTGCTGGTCGAACTGCCGGTCCCGAAGCGGGAGTCCGGCGCGCCGTACACGGTGAACGACCAGCTGATGGTGGCCACCGCGCTCACGGTGGCCGACTGGAACCGGGAGCGGGGCGGGCCGGGGGCCGACCGCCGGCCGCTGCGGATCACCATGCCGGTCGACGACCGCACCCGGGGCCCCGAGATGCCGATCGGGAACGGCACCCGGCTGGTGGAGGTCGGCTTCGCCGCGTCCGAACTGGCGCCCGGGACCGACCTCCCCGCACTGCTCCGGGCGACCGCGGAGCGCACCCGGGTGCTCAAGGCGCGCCCCCGTCCCCCGTTGGGCCGTTCCGCCTCCCTGCTGACCGCGCCGCTGCTGCCGGTGGCCGCCCGCGCCGCCCTCACGCGGGGGCTGCGGGTGCTGGCGGGGCCGTGGACCTCGACGACGCTGCTGAGCAACATCGGCCGGGTGCCGTACCCGTTGGACTTCGGGGAGGCGGGCCGGGCGACGGCCGTGTGGTTCTCCGCGCCCGCCCGGATGCCCCGGGGGCTGACGTTCACCACGGCGTCCACGGGCGGCCGGCTGCATCTGGCGCTGCGCTGGTCGCGCACCCTGCTGGGCGACGAGGACGGCGTACGCCTGCGCGAGCTGTTCACCCGTCACCTGGCCTCGACGTCCTCGGAGACCGCATGACCGGCACCGCCCCTCCCCCGCCCGGGCTGCGGGACTTCTACGAGAACCCGGCCGTTCCCGTCGCCTCGGGCGACGGGCGCACCCTGCGGCAGGCCCGGCTGCTGGCCGACGCGCTGGGCGCCCCGGGGCAGGTGATCCTCGACATCGGGTGCGGCGACGGCACGGCGGCGGCCACGGCGGCCCCGGTCCTCGCCGGTCACCGGCTGATCGGCGTCGACTGGTCGCAGGACGCCCTGCGCAGGGCCCGGCCGCGGATGGGTCTCGTGGTCCGCGGCGAGCTGGAGCACGGCGGGCTGCCGCTGGCCGACGGGTGCGCGGACGCGGTGCTGTTCAGCGAGATCCTGGAGCATCTGGTCGACCCGGACCAGGCGCTGGACGAGCTGCGGAGGGTCCTGCGGCCCGGCGGCCATCTGATGCTGTCCACCCCGAACCTGGCGGCCTGGTACAACCGGGCGCTGCTGCTCGCCGGGGTGCAGCCGGTGTTCTCGGAGGTCAGTCTGCGCGGCATCCACGGCCGCCCCGGCTCCGAGGTGGTCGGGCATCTGCGGCTGTACACGGCCCGTGCGCTGCGCTCGTTCCTGGCGGCGTCCGGCTTCGACGACGTGCGGATCACGGGCGCCCCCTTCCACGGGGTGCCGCGCCCGCTGCGGCTGCTGGACCGGGCGGCGTGCTCGGTGCCCGGGGCCGCCTCCATCCTGCTGGCCCACGCGCGGCGGAGGTAGCGCGGTGTGGTGGGGTGTCGGCGCGGCGCTGATCGCCAACGCGCTGTACAGCGTGGGGTTCGTGGTGGAGAAGCGGGCCCTCGGCTCGCTGCCCGCGCTCTCGGCGGGCCGGCCGCTGCGGGTGGTCCGGGTACTGCTGACCAGTCCGCTGTGGATCGTCGGCGCGCTGGCGCTGGCGGCCGGGTTCGGGGCCCAGCTGGTCGTCTACCGGGCGCTGCCGATCGCGGCGGCGCAGGGCATCTTCGTCTCCGGTCTGGTGCTGCTTCTGCTGTTGTCGTCGGCCGTGCTCGGCGAGGAGTCGACGGGCCGCGAACGCTATGCGCTGGGCGGGGTGCTGGTCGCCCTGCTGATGGTCGTCGCCTCGGTGCGCGAGGGCGAGGACGTGGTGGGCGGCGGCGCGCCGTGGGCGCTGGTGCTCCTGGTCTGCGTGCCCGCGCTGGGGGCGGGCGTCTGGCTGTACGTACGGGTCGAGAGCCGGGCGGCCAGACGGCACCGGGTCCCGACCAGCGGCATCGGGTACGGGGTGGCGGTGGGCCTGCTCTACGGGGTCAGCTCGCTGGCCATCAAGGGCACGTCCAGCCGCCTGACCGGGACGGGTCTCGGCGAGGCCGCGTGGTCGCTGCTGGCGTCCCCGTATCCGTATCTGCTGCTGTTCACGGCGGGGGCCGGTCTGGTGATGTCGCAGACGGCGTTGCAGCGCTGCCGGGCCTCCCTCATCGTGCCGGTGTGCACCACGGTGACCAGCCTGTTCACCGCGGTCCTCGGGACGCTCGCCTTCGGCGAGACGCTTCCCGACGATCCGCTGCTGCTGGCCCTGCGCGTGGGCGGCACGGCGCTCGCCCTCTCCGTCCTGCTGGCCATGCCGCGCCACGACGCTCGGCCCGCGGCCCCGTCCTGACCCCGGATCCGGCACCACCGCGACACTCCCGCCACCTCTGCCACCTCTGCCACCTCTGCCCTTCGACACCTTCGACACCTCCGACACCGAGGAGCTACCCGATGAACCCCGACGACCCGCTGCTGGCCCTGCTGGCCTGCCCGCTGGACAAGGGCCCGCTGTCCCTGCTGGCCGAAGAGGAGGCCCTCTACAACCCACGGCTGCGCCTGAGTTACCCGATCGTGGACGGCATCCCGCAGCTGCTGCCCTCCTCGGGCAGAAAGGTCGGGGCGGACGACCACGAGCGGCTGCTCACCCGGCTCAAGGCCTCGGCGACGTGACCACGTTCGCCGCGGCGGTGGCGTCACGCCTGCCCGGGGGCCTCGTCGGCTCGGCCGCCGTCGCCCTGTACCCGCGCTTCGAGCCCGAGCTCCGGCGGCTCGCCGACTTCTGCCCGCCGGACGGTATCGCCGTCGACATCGGTGGCTGGTACGGCCCCTGGTCGCGGCGGCTCGCCGCCCGCTGCGCCGAGGTGGTCACCATCGAGCCCGTGCCGCATCTGGCCGAGCACCTGCGCCGGACGCTGCCGTCGAACGCCCGGGTGGTCCAGGGCGCGGCGACCGACCGGCCGGGCACGGCGCGGCTGTGGTTCCCGGAGGGCGACAGCGGCGACCGGGGGGTGTCGTCGCTGGCCCGCCGCGACATCCACGCGCACTGCCTGGAGGTGCCGTCGATCACCGTCGACAGTCTCGGACTGAGCGGGGTCGGCTTCGTGAAGATGGATGTCGACGGCGGCGAGCGGGCGGCGCTGCTCGGTGCGGCGGAGCTGCTGCGCAAGGACCGTCCGGCCGTGCTCGTCGAGCTGGAGAGCCGGCTCGGCCCGATCGCACCGGCGGTCGACCTGCTGACCGGCCAGGGCTACGCGGGCTGGCTGCTGGCGGGCCGGCGCTGGATCACGCTCGACGGGTTCGACCTGGTGGCCCACCAGGCGCGGACGGAGCACCTGGTGCACCAGGGTCTGCTGCGCCGGGCCTTCGTCCCGCACCGGGAGCGGTACATCAACTCGGTGCTCTTCCTGCCGGACGGACGGACCCCGGGCGCGGCCTGACGGTCGCGCGAGACGCGGCACCCGACATTGCACGACGAGGGGAGGTGCTCACGCCGAAGGGCTACTCCGCCATCTCGTACGCCCCCGACAGCGCCTCGACGCGCTCCCAGATCCGCGCCGAACGGGCCGCGTCGACGACGGGACGGCGTACCGCTCCGAGCGCCCAGCGCTGCTGGTCCTCGGTGGCGAAGTCCTTGCCGTGCAGTTCGACGGCGTGCGCCGAGAAGTCGCGCACGAGCACGGCGAACAGTTCGTCGAGCAGCTCCTCGTCGAGACCGGTCAGGCGGGCCTGCTCCAGGATCAGCTGGCCGTGGACGACAAGCGCGAACAACTGGCCGACGGCGAGGAGGAGGTCGAGGTCGCGGCTCTGCTCCTCGTCGGGGGCGGCCGTCTCGACGAAGGCGCACAGGGCGTCCGCCTGCTCGCGGAAGCGGGCGACGTTGGGCACCTCGGCGTACGCGTCGAACGCGGGGCGCCAGTCGTGGAAGCGTACGGAGCCGAGGCCGCGGGCGGGTCCCTGCCGGAAGAGGAACGCGTCGTCGGCGGCGTCCAGGCGCGTCGGGACGGCCGGGAAGTCGACCGGGTTCAGCAGGTGGTTGCGCAGGAACTTGAGGATCAGCGCGAGGTTCACGTGGACCGTGCCCTCCAGCTTCGGCAGGCCCCGGATCTCGACGGCGGCCTGGGCGAAGTAGGTGTCCTTCTCGAAGCCCTTGGCGGCGATGACATCCCACATGAGGTCGATGACCTTCTCGCCCTCCGTGGTCACCTTCATCTTCGTCATCGGGTTGAAGAGCAGATAGCGGCGGTCCTCGGGCCCGGCGGAGCGGAAGTAGTCGACGGCGCGGTCGCTGAACAGCTTCATCCCGACGAGCCGGACATAGGCGTCGGTCAGCTCGCGGCGCACGTGCGGGAAGGCGGTGACGGGGCGGCCGTAGAGGATGCGGTTGCTCGCGTGGGTGACGGCCTCGTACATCGCGTGCTCGCAGATGCCGATGGAGGCGGTGCAGAGGTTGAACTTGCCGACGTTGACGGTGTTGAGCGCGGCGTCGAACGCGGCTCGGCCGGTGTGCAGGATGTCGGCGGGGGCCACCGGATAGCCGGCGAGGCGGAACTCGCTGACGTACTTGGAGGAGTCGACGACGTTCTTCACCAGGTGGTACGCCTCGTGACGGCTGTCGGCCGCGAAGAAGACGTAACCGTCGGGGCCCTCGACGTCCGTGCGCCGGCCGAAGACGGAGACGAGACCGGCGGCGTTGCCGTTGCCGATGTAGTACTTGGAGCCGGAGGCCCGGAAGCCGCCGTCGACCTCGCTGTCCGGCTCCAGCAGCATGTCGGTGGAGTAGATGTCGGCACCGTGGGTCTTCTCGGAGAGACCAAAGGCGAACACCTCGCCCTGGGAGAGGAGTCCGGCCGCCCGGTCGCGGGCGGCGGCGTTGTCGCTCTGCCAGACCGGGCCGAGGCCGAGGATGGTCACCTGCCAGGCGTACCAGTAGTCCAGACCGTAGAACCCGAAGATCTCGTTGAGTGCGGCGATCCGGGCGGTGTCCCAGCGCTGGTCCTTGTCGCCCGCGGCGGAGGCGGGGGTCAGGAAGGTGACGAACAGCCCCTCCTTCGCGGAGAAGGCGAGGAAGTCGCCCAGCCAGGCGCGGGAGCGGTAGTCCTCGATCAGCCGGCGCTTGCCGCGCTCCTCGAACCAGTCGACGGTGGCGCGCAGCAGCCTGCGGGTCTCCGGGTCGAAGTGCTGGGGGTCGTAGGTACGCGGGTTGAACAGCAAGGACGCGGACTCAGCCATGGCGGTGCCTTCCGGGGAGGGTGGGGGTCGTGGTGGTTACGGAGGTGGTGGCCCGGGCGCCGTTCAGGCGTCCGGCTCCGAGGCCGCGAGCCGGTTGAGGGTGTCGAGTACGTCGTCGAGCCAGGCGATCGTCATGCGCTCGTACGCGATGCCGCCGCGCAGCACGACGTGCTGGAGCTCCTGCCCCGCGTCCAAGGGCGCGGGGGCGTCGGGCCCGGTGAAGTCGCGCACTTCCCCGGCGAGGTAGTGCGCGAGCCGGCCCCGGTGCGCCTGGTGGTGCCGCTCGACCTCGCGGATCAGGGCGGCCGGGTCGTCGAAGGCCGCTCCCCGGATCTTCACGGCGAGGTCGTGCCGGAGGCTCTCCGGTTCGATCGGCTTGTGCAGCCACGCGGCGAGGGCCGCGCGGCCGGTCCCGGTCACGGAGTACTCCTTCTTGTCCGGCCGGCCCTGCTGCTCCACCTCGCGGACGAGGAGCAGGCCGTCGGTCACCATGCGCGCGAGCACGCGGTAGATCTGCTGATGGGTGGCGGTCCAGAAGTACCCGATGGACCGTTCGAACCGCCGGGCCAGCTCATAGCCGGAGCCGGGCTTCTCCAGCAGGGAGACGAGGATCGCGTGGTCGAGGGCCATACCGCGATCCTTCTATGCAACTCGTTGCATAGACAAGTCGTGGGGCCCCGGTGAGACACGGCTCACCCGGGCTCAGGGCCGGGGCCGGTGCGGGCATCGCGTCGGGAGGACTCGGCCGAGCGCCGGTCGAGGTAGGAGGTCACCGGGGCCGCCGCCACCCCGTGGACCACGACGGAGATCAGGACGGCGAAGACGACGACCGCCCACATCTCCCTCGCGTACGGCCCGAACTCGCCCTCCCCGAAGGCATAGGCGAGATAGAAGAGCGAGCCGATGCCCCGGATCCCGAAGAAGGCGGCCGCCGCGCGCTCGTTCGGGCGGCCCGGGCCCCGCAGGAGGGCGAGCCGGCCGGCGGCCGGGCGGATGAGGAGGTGCAGCAGCACGCCGACCGCTGCCCCCCTCCAGGTGAGCGCGGCCAGGCCGCCGGAAGCGACGAAAGCGCCCACACCGAAGAGAAGAAGGGCCATCAACAGGCGTTCGATCTGCTCCACGAAAGCGTGCATCACCTGGTGGTAACCGTGGCTGCGCTCCGACCTGCGCAGGGCACACGCGGTGGCGAACACGGCGAGGAAGCCGTACCCGTGCAGAGCCTCGGCGGCGCCGTAGGACAGGAAGGTCGCCGCCAGCGCCACGAAGCCCTCCCCCTGCTCGGCGAGCCGCAGCGATCTGGCGCGGGACCGGAAGAGCACCCGCCCCAGCAGGAGGCCGATGGCGAGGCCCACGGCCACGCCCACGGAGACCCGGACGAGCACGTCGCTCCAGAGCCAGTGCGTCAGCCAGCCCCCGGTCCAGCTCTCCCCGGCGGCGGCCAGGGCGACGGCCGCGGACACGAACGGGAAGGCGAGGCCGTCGTTGAGTCCGGCCTCGCTCGTCAGCGCGAAACGGACCTCGTCCTCGTCCTCCTTCTCGGCGGACGGTTCCCCCACGCGCACCTCGGAGGCGAGCACGGGATCCGTCGGCGCGAGGACCGCGGCCACCAGGAGCGCCGCGGACACCGGCCAGCCGAGCAGCCCCCACACGGCCAGCGCCGTCGCCCCGATCGTCAGCGGCATCGCCAGCCCGAGCAGCCGCCAGGTCGAGGCCCAGGAGCTCCACCCGAAGGGGCGGTTGATGGCCAGGCCCGCTCCCATCAGCGAGACGATCACGCAGAGCTCGGTGAGGTGGTGCGCCCAGACGCGGTCGGCGACCGGGTCGACCGCGGGCAGCGGCAGCGGTGTCAGGTAGAGGAGCACTCCGGCGGCGAAAAAGACGATCGGCACGGAGACCGGCAGGCGGGAGAGCAGCCGGGGCAGCGCCGCGGCGAGAAAGGCTCCGATGCCGAGGCACGCGTACACCGCGCCTTCGGTGGTGATCGACACGTGCGGTGTCACCCTCCTGTCGTGTCGTCAGGCCAGATCGCGGGGAACGGTCTCGTTCCAGGTGCGGGAGAAGACCCGGCGGCCGTCTTCATAGCCGTCCAGGGTGGCGTCGACGATGAACTCGTCCGCGTTCGCGGTCAGGACGGTGCTCGTCTCGACCCGCACATCCCAGCCGGGCCGGGAGAACCGCATGGTCCACGCGGACCGGCCGCTCGGAGAGGTGAAGTCGTCGGCCACGGAGGTGTACCTCTCGCACGCCCGCAGCCCCACCTCGATGCCGTTCTCCTCGTACCGCTGCGTTCCTCGGTCCTTCACGATGTCGAGGGCCGAGTGGTAGTCCACCAGGCTCCTGGAGACGTTCCAGGCCTGCTCGGGTTCGGTCAGCCGGGTGACGGGCGGCGGTCGGCGCCCCTCCGGCTCCTCGAAGTCCGCCTGGGGCATGCCGTCCGCCTCCTCGGTGGGGCGTACGGGCAGAACCAGCTCGCCGCCGTCCTCATGGACGGTGAGCAGGGCGGGCGCCGGCGCCGGCCACACCAGGGGCCAGTACGAGGTCGAGAGGGAGAGCCGGACCCGGTGGCCGGGCGGGAACGCCTGCGCGACCCCGTTCAGCGGGATCCGGGCGTGACAGCGGCGGCCGGGTTCCAGCGGCCGGGGGTGCTCGTCGCTCTCGCGGTGGGTGAGGTTCAGCACGCCGTACGTCACCCGGGTGGCGCGGCCGTCCGGTGCGACGTCGGAGATCCTGGCGGTGATCTGGGCGACGGGGGCGGAGGCCGACACCTCCAGGCAGACGGACGGCGAGCCGAGGATCTCCATCCGCTCGGCGAGCGGTTCGGTCTCGAAGACCAGGGAGCCGCCGTCCTCCTCACGCTGGTCGTAGGGCAGGTCGGGGGGCGCGTTGTAGGAGGCCCACTTGCCGGCGAACTGGCCGACGGAGAGCGGCGACTGGACCGTACGCGTCCGACCGTTCGGCGGTGGCTCCTGGTCGTCCGCCATCACGATGGCGGAGCCCCGCAGCGGGTACGCCACCTCCTTGATCCGCGGTGAGGGCCAGGCGGGCTCGGCGACCCAGCGGCCGGGGCGCTCCTCGTACGACGTGGAGGGCGGGACGCTGTCCTGCATCCAGGTCCGGAGCATCGGCCCGTCCATGACCCCGTTGTCGACGCCCTTGAGCCAGTGGTCCCACCACTTGACGACTTCCTGGAGGTAACCGATGGCCGGGCCGGGCTCGCCGAGGTGCGGCAGCTTGTGGGACCAGGGGCCGATCAGCCCCTTGCGGGGGACGTCCACGTTGGCCAGGAGCCGGGTGACGGCGTTGGAGTACCCGTCGGCCCAGCCGCTGGAGGCGAGGACGGGGCACCGCAGCCGCGCGTAGTCCTCGTTGAGCGAGGCGTGCTGCCAGTAGGCGTCGCGGTGCGGGTGGCGGAGCCATTCGAGGACCCAGGGCCGGGCGGCTTCCAGCCGTTCCCGCCACATGTCCCGCCACCGCTCCCCCACCACCGCGGGGTCGGGCGGGCAGGTGGCGTACGCGAACATCGTGCCGGCTTCGGCGAGGTTGTCGGAGAGCATGGCGCCGCCGAGGTAGTGCATGTCGTCCGCGTACCGGTTGTCGGTGAACGAGGCGATGACGATGGCCTTCAGGCTCTCGGGCCGCCGGGCCGCCGTCTGGAGCGCGGCGAAGGCGCCCCAGGAGATGCCCATCATTCCGGTGCTCCCGTCGCACCAGGGCTGGGCGGCGACCCAGGCCAGCACCTCTTCGGTGTCGCGCTGCTCCTGCTCCAGGTACTCGTCCAGGAGCACGCCCTCCGACTCGCCCGTCCCCCGCAGGTCCACGCGTACGCAGGCGTAGCCGTGGCCCGCGATGTACGGGTGGTGGATGGCGTCGCGGGTCGAGGTGAGGTCGTTCTTGCGGTAGGGAATGCACTCCACGACCGCGGGGACCGGCTCCCCGTCGGACGAGGCGGGCCGCCAGATCCTGGCCGACAGGCGCACTCCGTCCGCCATGGTGATGGTGACGTGGTTCTCTTCCCTCGTCTCGTGAGGGAGTTGCTCGACGTATCGCATACGGGCGGCGGCTTCCTTCCTGACGTCGGGTCCGGTGGGGGCGGGTACCCGGGGCGTCACGAGGAATTCCGGCCGCGCCCGCCCGGGCGCGTCTCGTCGAAGCTCAGGCCGAGGGCCGCGACGCAGGCGTCGAACTTGCGGCGCAGGTCGTCCTCGTCGTCCCCGCCGGTGAAGATGTGGGCGACCTCGTAGCTGTAGCTGTCCTGGCCGCTGACCGAGGAGAGCCGCTGGCCCTCGGAGGGGACCATGTCGATCCGGACGCCCGGGATCTCCCGCTCGATGGCGGCGATGTCCTCGGCGGTCGGCACCTGGTGGACTCGGCCCTCGCCGAACCAGCGGTAGTACCACTTGGCGGCCAGCTTGTAGCGGCCGCCGCCGGGCGGCAGGGCCGGGTCGCCGCCCAGGGCGAGCCGGAACATCCGATGGTGGTTGGGCACGCCGTCGACGAAGTCGAACATCTCCGCGTGCGACTGGGAGTGCCGGGGGTTGATCTCCAGCAGGCTGATGTCGGCGGTCTTCGGGTCGTAGAAGTACTCGATGCTGAAGGTCGCCGCGTCCATGCCGATCTGCCGCATGGTGCGTTCGCTGACCTCGTGCAACCGCTGGATCACCGGGGCCGGGAGGGTGCTCGGGTACTGGTGGCGCAGGAAGGACGAGGAGCCGGGGTAGTTGATCGAGTCGATCACGCCGTAGACGGTGACCTCGCCACGGTGGACATACCCCTCGACAGCCACCTGGATACCCGTCATGGCCTCTTCGGCCAGACAGACCTGCCCGCCGACCCCTGCCATGTCCGGCGGGAGTTCCAGAAGATCGAGTATGGCTTCGAAGGGCTTTCCCACCCGGGCTATTCCCTCGCGTATCTCCGTGACCGCCGACCGGAATTCCGTCATGTCCGAGACGCCGAATGCCAGCTCGGAGGAGTAGGCCAGGGCGGGCTTGAGCCACATGGGGAAGTTCACGCCGTCCGGCGGCCGGGGATCGTCGCTCTCCAGATCCACCCGGCCGAAGCGGGGGTACTCGTCGATGACCTTCTGCTGCTCCAGCCGACTCCAGTACTTGTGCTCGCACTTGACGACGGATTCCAGGTCGGCACTCGTCGTGCCGTACTCCCTGCTCAGCATGGGTACGAGGGTGCTCACGGGGAAGTCCCAGTAGCCGACGATCGCGTCGATGCCTCCCTCATGCGCGTCGAGGACGGCGCGGGCGCGGGTCATCAGTTCGTCGAGGGTGGTCTCGTCCTCCTGCAACTCCTTGATGCTGAGCAGGGGGTGGAGGCGGTGGTGGCGGGCGTCCGGAACGGCTTCCAGCGTTCGCAGGTTCGCCTCGTCCATTCCGACGATGAAGATGTTCTTGCGCTGGTCTCGGGACACGGGCTCTTCTTTCGGTCGATCGGCGGGGACTTGCGCCGTCTACCCGTGTGCCTGTGTTCAAACGGAGTCACCCGAGGCCGGGGGCCGGGGGCCGGGGCGGGTGTCAGGCCCGGGGCCTCGTGCGACCCCCGGGCGGGGCCTCGCCGGTGATGCCGGCGGGCGGAGCGGAGCTCGCGGCACCGCGGCGGGCGGTGGACGCGGACGCGGCGATCCGGGCCACGGCGAGTTCGGACGGCGTCGACCGGGGCACGCCCTCTCCCGAGCCCGTGGAGCCGGCGTGCCGGCCGGAGTCAGCGCGGCACAGGCGGTGTTCGTGGAGGGGGCACGGTGTGGCGGTGTGGGACACAGCCGATTCGGCCCGCCTCTCCTCAGGGCGTCAGCGGTGTGCGCAGGGCCGAGCGGCCCTCGCGCCACGCCCCCAGCAGGTGGTCCCCGAGGAGGTCTTCCAGGTGGCCGGTCGCCTCGATGCCCAGGACGACGTCCGCCGCCAGGCCGGGCTCGTCCTCCAGCAGGCCGCCGATCACCTCGTGGCGCACCACCTGTTCGTGGACCGCGTCGGCTTCCACGTGCTCGTCGTAGAACCGCTGGGCGGCGGGGCCCGCGCCTGCGCGGCGCAGGGCCTCGGCCAGCCTTCTCGACCCGGGGGACGAGGTGATCTCCACGGTGGCGAAGTGCCCGACGAGCGCGCCGCGCAGCCGCCGGTGGAGACCGAAGAGGGACATCAGGTTGACGGTGGCCAGGGCCTGGGCGGGCGCGGCGTCGAGGTAGCGGCCGTACCGCGCGTCGAGGCCGAGGTCGGTCATCAGGTCGGCGAAGAGCTGGGCGTGGATGTCCTCGGCCCGGCCCGCGCCGAATTCGTCGAACTCGACGGCGACCATCGCCGCCTTCGCCCGGCCGTGGAGCCTGGGCACCACCCACAGGTGCGGGTCGGCTTCCTTGAGGTGGTAGAGGGAGCGCACGGCGGCGTACTCGCGCAGCTGCCACAGCTCCCCCTCCCGCCGGAGGTGGTGGCTGACGCTGCGGCCGTCGTCCCCCACGGGCTCCAGCAGAAGCGCGTCGACCGCCTGCGCCACGTCCTTCCCGCCGGGGCCGCTGTCGCGGCGCAGCGCGTCCAGGAAGACGTCCTCGGCCGCCGCGCGCACGGCGAGCAGGGCGGGGTCCCATTCCAGGCGCTCGTCCACGCCCGCGAAGCCCCGGTAGTGGAGCTCGTACAGGACGTACAGGAGCAGCTGGAGGTCGTCCCCGTACGGGTCGGAGCGGCGGACCGCACCGGCTTCGGGCAGAGGAGCTCCGCCGCCCGCCAGCACGGCGAGGACGCTCCCGCTCAGGGGGCCGCGCGCCCGGGGGAGTCCGGGAGACGCCACGGGGCTCCTGTGGATGGTGATGTCCGGGGTCGTCACGGTCGGGACTCCTCCTCGCCCTCCTGGGGCTGTCGGCCGCCGGGCGGCGCCCCGGAGGGCCCGGCCGGCTTGCGGCGGCGGTGGCTGGTGTCGCACCACGGGTAGGTGCGGCTGCGGCGGCAGGTGCAGAGGGCGACGACGAAGCGGTCGGACCGGGTCGTCGTGCCGTCGTCGCCCACGACCTCGACCGGCCCCTCCACCAGAATCGGGCCTTCCCGGTTCACCACCACGCGGCGGGGCGTCTCATTCCTTCCGGGCACGGATCACCACCAGCTCTTCCCTGTCCAGACGGTCCCGCAGCAGTCCCTTGTCCCGCAGCCAGGCCGCCCGGCGTCGGGTGACCGGGCCGAACGGGATCGTCACCCGGTCGGTCACGGTGACGTCCAGTCCGGCTGCGGAAAGCCGGCCGACCGTCTCCTCGGGGCGGCTCAGCCCCGACTGGACCAGCAGGAGCAGCCCGCCGGGGCGCAGCGCGGTGAAGGCGTCGTCACAGATGCGGTCGAGGATCACCCGCCCTTCGGGCCCCGCGTCCCAGGAGCGGCCGGGCCCGTGCCGTGGCACCGACAGGCCGGGAGCCGGAACGTACGGAGGATTGCTGACCACGGCGTCGAACGTGCGGCCGGGCAGGGCCCCGAGCAGGTCGCCCCTGCGTACGGTGACGGACAGGCGGGCGAGCGCGGTGTTCAGCCGTGCGGACGCGACGGCCCGGCGGCTGATGTCCACGGCGGTGACGCGGGCGCCGAGCCGGGCGGCGTGCAGGGCCAGCGCGCCGCTCCCGGTGCAGAGGTCCAGCAGGTCCGTGCCCGGGCCGATGCCCTCGCGGCGCATGGCCAGGGCGAGGAGAAGGGTGTCGGTCTGTGGCCGGTAGACGCCGGGCAGCCGCACGACCCGGCCCGGCCGAGGAGCTTCCGCGCCCGGCCGCCGGACCCTGCCGGACTCGTCGGGCAGGGCCGGCCGCACCATGGGGCCGTCCTCGCCCTCGGGTACCCGAACCTCTGGCCCGTTCAACGGCCGGGACGCCCGTCGGGGCGGGCCTGCCGCTCCTGGCGGCGCGCCTCGGCCTGCCGGCGTCGGCCCTCCTCCTTGCGGTCCTGGTCGTCGAGCGCCTTGCCGTCCGATTCCGTGGCCAGTCCGCGGGCCTTCAGCACCTTGGCCCGCAAGATCCTGCGTACGTCACGCATCGTGTCCTCCTGTGCGGTCAGTGGTAGTTCCACCATCGGTCGGTTCAGGTCTCCTCGCCCCTGGCGCGCACCTCAGGGTCCGCTATCCGGGCGTGTCGGTTCCCGGTGGCTCGCGCCGCTGTACAGGAGTGACCCCGAATGGCCCCGCCAAACATGCGGCGCTCGCCGCACCGGGTACACGGGCCGTGCGCCGGAGGTCCGTCGTACGCTGAATCCGACGTTCGGACCGGCAGGGGAACGGACGAGCGGACCTACAGGAGGCCGAGGTGGCCGCAGGGACGCCGGCCGACGCGACGGTGGCCGAGGTGATGGCCGAACTGGCCGCGCTGGAGGATCCGAGGGCGCGCGCGGTGAACGAGAAGCACGGCGACGATCACGGGGTGAACCTCGGAAAGCTGCGTGCCCTCGCGAAGCGGCTGAGGACGCAGCAGGAACTCGCGGGCCGGCTGTGGGAGACGGAGGACACCGCGGCGATGCTGCTGGCCGTCCTGATCTGCCGGCCGAAGGCGTTCGAGCGTGACGCCCTGGACGCGATGGTGCGTGAGGCCCGCGCGCCCAAGGTGCACGACTGGCTCGTGAACTACGTGGTGAAGAAGAGCCCGCACGCCGAGGAGCTGCGCCTGGCCTGGACCGCCGACCCGGACCCCGTGGTCGAGAGCGCCGGCTGGGCGCTCACCACCGAGCGCGTCGGGAAGAAGCCCGAGGTCCTCGACCTCCCGGGGCTGCTCGACGTCATCGAGGCGCGCATGAAGGACGCTCCTGACCGTCTGCAGTGGGCGATGAACCACTGCCTGGCCCGGATCGGGATCGATCACCCCGGCCTCCGCGCCCGCGCCGTCGGCATCGGTGAGCGGCTGGAGGTGCTCAAGGACTATCCGACCTCTCCGGGCTGCACGTCCCCGTTCGCCCCCGTCTGGATCGCCGAGATGGTGCGCCGGCAGGACGCCGCCTGAGGGCTGCCCGGCCCTTGGCCGACGTCTCCGGCGGTCCTCAGGTCCGGGCAGCCGAAGGATCGCCGTCTTCCTCCGCCGAGGCCGGGGTGGGGGCGGGGGCCGGGCGCGGGCCGGGGACGCGGCGCGGTCCGATGAGCGTGACGGTGGTGAGCACGGCGACGATCGCGAGCGCCGCGGACACGCCCAGCACGGCTCGGGCCCCGTCGGTGACCGCCTGGGCGCCGTGGCCGCCGTGGAGGGTGAAGACCGCGCCGAGGGCCGCGGTTCCGACCCCCGCGCCGAGGGACGCGAGGGTGGCGACGGTCCCGGCGACCATGCCGACCCGTTCGGGGGCCGTGACCCGCACGGCGACGGCCATGACGGGTGCGCCCGCGATGCCGCCGCCCGCTCCCCAGGCGAGCAGCGGCATCAGCAGCGCCCACCACGGGGTGTCGGGGGTGATCAGCAGCGCCAGAGCGGCGAGGCCGACGCCCTTGAGCGCGTAACCGGCGCCGATGACCAGGCCGGGTGCCCAGCGGCCGATCAGTTTGGAGCCGACCAGGCCCATGACGATCTGGGCGAGGAAGATCGGGGTCATCAGCAGGCCCGCCCCGGTCGGGCCCATACCGAGGCCGTCGGAGAAGTACAGCACCAGGTAGACCGAGCCGCCGATGGTCAGGACACGGCTGAGCAGGACGGCCAGCATGGCACCGGAGAACGCGGGCCGGCCGAACATCCGGAGCTCCAGCGTCGGCGCGGGCACCCGGAGCTGGACGGCCAGGAAGGCGGCCAGCGCCAGGCAGGCGGTGAGCAGCACGGCGGTCTCCCGCCCGGACCAGGGTGCGTCGCCGGAGCGGAGCATCAGCAGCGTCGCCGCGCCGAGGCCGAGCATGAGCAGCAGGCTGCCGAGCCAGTCCGTCCGCCCCGCCCCCGGCGCCCCCGGGGAGCGGGGCAGCACGCGTACGGCCAGCACCCAGGCGGCCACGCCGAGGGGCAGGTTGACCGCGAAGACCGCCCGCCAGCCGAAGTTCTCGGCCAGCACCCCGCCGAGGGTCGGCGCGAGCAGGCCCGCCGCGGTCGCGAACGAGCCCCAGGCGCCGATCGCCAGGTCGCGATCCTCGCCCTCATAGCGGTCGGAGAGCAGCGGAATGCCGTTCACCATGATCGCGGCGGCTCCCGCCCCCTGGACCACACGGGCGGCGTTGAGCCACAGCAGATCCGGCGCCACGGTCGCGGCCAGGGAGGCCAGGGTGAACACGGCGATCCCGGCGAGGAACAGGGCCCGTCGGCCCCAGCGGTCCGACAGGCTTCCCACGACCTGGGTGAGCGCGCCCATGGCGACCATGTACGTCACCACCACGGACTCGGCCGAGGCTCCGTCCGCGACGTCGGCGCTGATCAGCGGGAGCCCGATGGCCACGATCGTCAGGTCGACGACCACCAGGCCCGTGGAGGCCATCACGAGCACCAGCACCCCGCTCAGCGGCGGAAGGCGTCGGGACTTCTGAGCAGGCATGCGGAATCGGCCTCCGGGCTCGACGGGCGTGGACGGCCCGCACGGCGAGAGCAGGCGAACGAGCCCTGGAGGCCCGCGACATGGCCAGCCTGGCTCCCTCCATCGCTAAAGTCAACATGCGTGTAGTTCAAGCGGGCCGTACCCTGTCGCCATGCCTGCCACGCCTCGCCGCCGACCCGCCACACGCAAGGGCCGCCCCGTCCTCACTCGCGGGATCATCGCCGCCAAGGCTCTGGAGATGGCAGGCGCACAAGGGTTCCCGGCTCTCACGATGCGGGCTCTCGCCGCCGAACTGGGCGTGACCGTGCGGGCGTTGTACAACTACGTCGAGGATCGCGGGGAAGTCGTCAGCCTGGCCGTCGACCTGATGCTGACCTCCTGGAACCCGCCCCCGCTCGACCCCGCGGTCTGGGAGGCCTCCGTCGCCGGCTACGCGGGCTCCCTGCGCGCCCTGTACCGCCGTTGGCCCCGCGCCCTGCTGGTCTCCCTGGACGAGGAGACGCCCCCGGCCTCGGTGCACCCCAACCGCCTGCTCAACCTGGACCGGTTCCTCCGGCTGCTGCGGGACATCGGCCTGGACCTCCCGGCGGCGCTCGCGGCGCACCGCCATCTCTCCCTGCTCGTGCTGTCCTTCGCCCTCGTGGTCGACGGGCCCGCCGGCCGGGCCGGGGACGACCGGAACACGCTCGTCCCCGACACCTGGCTCACCGCTCACGCCGACCTCGACGTTCCCACCCTCCGGGAGGCCGCCGCGCTATCCCTTCCCACCGCGGACGAGCAGTTCGACCAGCTCGTCGCCGCCGTCGTCGCTGAGATCCGCGGCGGACTCAGCGCCGGCTGACCGCCCGCAGGTCCCGGTGGGACTCCTGGCGCGGTTCACGGTGGATGGGGTCCGCGCCTCCGGTCAGGGGCAGGCCCGTGCCGCCCCGCCGGGCCGCCACGATCTCCGCGGCGATGGACAGGGCCGTCTCCTCGGGCGTACGGGCTCCGAGGTCCAGGCCGATGGGCGAACGTAGGCGGTCCAGCTCCCGGTCACTCAGTCCCGCCTCCCGCAGTCGGCGCACGCGGTCCTCGTGGGTGCGGCGCGATCCCATCGCGCCGACGAACGCGGAGGGCATCCGCAGCGCCTCCGTGAGCAGCGGCACGTCGAACCGGGCCTCGTGCGTCAGCACGCACAGCACGGTGCGCCCGTCGGTGGGGGTGCGCCGGAGATAGCGGTGGGGCCAGTCGACGACGACCTCGTCGGCCTCGGGGAACCGGGCCCGGGTGGCGAAGACGGGACGGGCGTCGCACACCGTCACATGGTGGCCCAGGAACTTGCCGGCCCGTACCAGCGCCGCCGCGAAGTCCACCGCGCCGAAGACGATCATGCGGGGCGGTGGCACGCTGCTCTCGACGAGCAGGGTGAGCCCGCCGGGGCAGTGCGTCCCGTCCTCGGAGAGGGTGACGGCGCCGGTGCGACCGGCGTCCAGCAGGGCCGAGGCCTCGGCCGCCGCCGTACGGTCCAGCTCCGGTCGCCCGCCGAGCCCGCCCTCGTGACCACCGTCGGCGCGGACGAGCAGTGCCCGACCCAGGAACCCGTCCGGGCCGCTCACCACCCGGGCGAGGGCGGCCCCCGTTCCGGCGACCGCGGCGGACAGCGCGGCTCCCACCACCGCGCGTTCCGGCGAGTCGGCGCGGACCGGCGTGACCATGATGTCGATGACCCCGCCGCAGGTCAGCCCGGCGGCGAAGGCGTTCTCGTCGCTGAAGCCGAACTGCTCGCGCACGGTCCGGCCGTCCTGGAGGGCCTGGGCGCACAGTTCGTAGACCGCGCCCTCCACGCAGCCGCCGGAGACCGAGCCGATCGCCGTGCCCTCACTGTCGACGGCGAGGGCCGCGCCGGGCCCGCGCGGCGCGCTGCCGGCGACGGAGACGACGGTGCCGACGGCGAACTCCCGGCCCTCCGCCATCCATCGGTGCAGCTCACCGGCGATGTCAAACATCCGGCGCTCCCCCGGCGGGGTCCGGCACGGCCGCCGCGAGGATCCGGTCGGGGCGGATCGGCAGGTCCCGGTGGCGGGCGCCGGTGGCGTGCCAGACCGCGTTGGCGACGGCCGCCGCCGCGCCCACGATGCCGATCTCCCCGATGCCCTTGATGCCGACCGGGTCGTCGGGGTCGTGGTCGTCCACCCAGTGCGCCTCGATGTCCGGGACGTCGGCGTGCGTGGCCACGTGGTAGCCGGCGAGATCGGGGGCGTAGTGACCGCCGCTGTTGCGGTCGCGGACCGCCTCCTCGTGCAGGGCCATGGAGACGCCCCAGGTCATCCCGCCGACAAGCTGGTTGCGGGCCGTGAGCGGATTGACGATGCGGCCGGCGGCGAAGACGCCCAGCATGCGGCGCACCCGGACCTCGCCGGTGGCGGTGTCGACGGCGACTTCGGCGAACTGCGCCCCGTAGGAGTGCCGTTCCTTCCGCGCGAGGCTCGCGAGCGCTTCGGTGGTGTCGGACCGCACCGTGATCCCCTCCGGGGGGATGCTCGTGGTCACCGCGAGCCGCTCCCGCAGTTCGGCGGCGGCGGCCGTGACGGCCCAGGCCCAGGAGCGGGTGCCCATGGAACCGCCGGCGATCATCGCGGGGCCGAAGTCGCTGTCGCCGATACGGACCCGGACCAGGTCGGGCGCGGTCTCCAGCGCGTCGGCGGCGATCAGGGTGAGCGCGGTGCGGGCTCCGGTGCCGATGTCGGCGGCGGTGATCCGTACGGTGAACGAACCGTCCGCCCCCGCCGTGACCAGGGCGGTGGACGGGGCGGCCCCGGCGCCGAAGGAGGCCGCCGCCGTGCCGGTGCCCAGCAGCCAGCGTCCGTCGCGGCGGATGCGGGGCCGCGGATCGCGGTCCGCCCAGCCGAACCTGCGCGCGCCCTCGCGGAAGCAGGCCGCCAGATTGCGGCTGCCGAACGGGAGCCCCGAGACGGGGCCCACCTCCGGCTCGTTGCGCAGGCGCAGTTCGATCGGGTCGACCCCGGCGCGTACGGCGAGCTCGTCGAGGGCCGCCTCGATCGCGAAGGACCCCGGGGCCTCTCCCGGTGCGCGCATCCAGGTCGGGGACGGCACGTCGAGCCGTACGACGTGGTTGCCGGTGCGGTGCGCCTCGGCGTCGTACATCACCCGGGCGACGCCCGCGCTGGGCTCGACGAACTCGTACACCGTCGACGTCTGGTTCAGCGAGAGGTGTTCCAGGGCCAGCAGCCGGCCGTCGGGGGCCGCGCCGAGCCTGATCCGCTGGATGGTGGGACTGCGGTAGCCGCCCAGGGTGAACGTCTGCCGCCGGGTCAGCACCACGCGCACCGGGCGCCGCAGGGCGGTGGCGGCCATCACGGCGGACACCTGGTGGGCGCGCAGGCCCTTGCTGCCGAAGCCGCCGCCGATGTGCTCGGAGCGGACCCGCACCGACGAGGCGTCGAGCGAGAACATCGTGGCCAGCTCGCTCTGGACCCAGACGGCGCCCTGGTTGGAGTCGATGACCTCCAGCCGGCCGCCGTCCCAGTGGGCGGTGGCCGCGTGCGGCTCCATCATGCTGTGCTGCTCTTCGGGGGTGGTGTACCGCGCGTCCACCACATGGGCGGACGCGGCCAGCCGGTCCTCCAGGTCGCCCTTCTCCGTCTCTGCGGCCATGTGGCTCGCGGCGGGGTAGGCGTCCGGGTGGCCGGCGACGAGCGCGGTGTCGTGGGGCTCCCGCTCGTACGTCACCACGAGCGCTTCGGCGGCCTCCCGGGCCTCCTCGGAGGTCTCGGCGACGACGAGCGCGACCGGCCAGCCGGCGAACGGCACCCGGTCGTCCTGGAAGACGGCGCAGGTCGGGTCCGGCGGGGTGCCGAGCATGCCGACGTAGTCGAGGTTCAGGCGTGCGGCGTTGCCGTGGTGCAGCACGGTGAGCACGCCCGGCATGGCGAGGACCGGGGCGGTCTCCACGGCGAGGATCCGGCCACGGGTGACCGTGGACAGCACGAGCCAGCCGTGGGCCAGGTCCGGATGCGGGATCTCGGCCGCGTAGCGGGCCGCGCCGGTGACCTTGTCGCGGCCCTCGACGCGGGTGTGGGCGACGCCGACGGCTCCGCGCACGGCCCGGGGTCCCGGCGTGGTGGTCGTCATCGGGCGTCCCTTCCGGCGAGTTCGGTGAGTACGGAGACCACGAGGTTGCGCATGAGGGTCACCTTGTATCCGTTGTCGGGCAGCGGCCGGGCGGCGGCCAGTTCGGCGTCCGCCGCGGCGGCGAAGGTCGCGCCGTCGGCCGGCGCTCCGGTCAGTACGGCTTCCGCCGCACGGGCGCGCCAGGGCCGGGAGGCGACGGCTCCGAGGGCGAGCCGTGCTTCGCGTACGAGGCCGTCCTCGATGTCGAGCGCCGCGGCGACGGAGCCGATGGCGAAGGCGTACGAGGCGCGTTCGCGCACCTTGCGGTAGCGGGAGCGGGCGGCGACGGGCGCGGCGGGGAGGCTGACGTGGGTGATCAGCGCGCCGGGCGGCAGGGCGGTCTCCCGGTGCGGGGTGTCTCCGACGGGGAGGTAGAAGTCGGTGAACGGCGTCTCGCCGGGCCCGTCGGCGCTCTCGTAGGAGACCACCGCGTCGAACGCCGTCAGCGCCACGCCCATGTCGGAGGGGTGCACGGCCACGCAGTGGCCGGAGGCGCCGAGGACGGCGTGGTTGTGGTGTTCGCCGGCGACGGCGGGGCAACCACTGCCCGGGGCCCGCTTGTTGCAGGGCCCCGAGACGTCGGTGAAGTAGCCGCAGCGGGTGCGCTGGAGGAGGTTGCCGCCGACGGTCGCCATGTTGCGCAGCTGCCCGGAGGCTCCGGCCAGCACGGCCTGGGACAACGCCGGGTAGTGGCGGCGCACTTCGGGGTGGGCGGCGAGGTCGCTGTTGGTGACGGTCGCCCCGATGCGCAGTCCGCCGTCCGCCGTGGGTTCGATCCGGTCCAGGGGGAGTTCGCGGATGTCGACGAGGCGGGCGGGGCGCTCCACGCCGGACTTCATCAGGTCGACGAGGTTGGTGCCGCCGCCGAGGAACCGCGCGTCCGGGTCGGCGGCGAGGAGCGCGAGGGCACCGGTGACGTCGTGGGCTCGCTGGTAGCCGAACTCCTTCACGCGGCGGTCTCCTTCGTGTCCGCCGTCCGGCCCTCGGAGTGGGACGCGGCGGCGCGGGCGACGGCCTGGACGATCGAGACGTAGGCGCCGCAGCGGCACAGGTTGCCGCTCATGCGCTCGCGGATCTCGTCGGGCGTCAGCGGTGGCGGTCCCGCCTCGGGCCCCGGGTCGTCGGTGACGGCGCTGGGCCAGCCGGCCGCGTGTTCCTCGATGACGGCGATGGCCGAGCAGATCTGGCCGGGTGTGCAGTAGCCGCACTGGTAGCCGTCGAGGTCGAGGAAGGCCTGCTGGACGGGGTGCAGTTCGTCGCCCTCGGCCACGCCTTCGATGGTGGTGATCTCGCGCCCCTCGGCCGCGACCGCGAGGCTGAGGCAGGAGACGACGCGTCGCCGGTCGACCAGGACGGTGCAGGCGCCGCACTGTCCTTGGTCGCAGCCCTTCTTGGTGCCGGTGAGGTCGAGGCGCTCGCGCAGGGCGTCGAGCAGGGTGGTGCGGTGGTCGATGGGCAGGTGGTGCTTCTCGCCGTTGATGTTCAGGGTGATCGCACTGGACGTCGACGAGGTCGCTGGGGCCATGATCAGCCTTCTCTGGTCTCGGGTGACGAGGAACCGGACCGCCGGCCGGGACCGGTCGATCCGGCCACCGGCGAACGCGACCGGCGCTAAGGTAGCCCTAACCGGACTGTTGTCCGTTCACGGAAAAAAACGTAACGGACAGCTGTCCGGTTAACAAGGACGGGTTTCGGCCACGAACCCGCGAGGAGGATCCGTGTCCCAGCCGGAGAAGGACGCCCCCCTGCGTGTCGACGCGCAGCGCAATCGCGAGCGCATCCTGCGCGTGGCCATGGCTGAGCTGACGCTGCGCGCGGACGCCCCGCTGAGCGCGATCGCCAAGAAGGCGGGCGTCGGGCAGGGCACGTTCTACCGCAACTTCCCGCACCGGGAGGCCCTCGTCCTGGAGGTCTACCGCTACGAGATGCAGCAGGTCGCCGATGCCGCGGGCGAGCTGCTCCGGACGCGGCCGCCCGAACGGGCCCTGCGGGAGTGGATGGACCGCCTCGCGGGCTTCGCCATGACCAAGGCCGGCCTCGCGGACGCGATCCGGCTGGTCACCAGCGCGCCGGGCGGACCCGCCAAGCCAGGCCCCACCCCGGTCATGGAGGCGGCCGGAACCCTGCTCCGCGCCTGCGAGGACGCCGGCGTCGTCCGCCCCGGGGTGACCCCTGACGACTTCTTCCTCGCCATCGCCGGTCTCTGGCAGATCGATCCGCGCGAGGACTGGGAGCCGAGGGCCGGCCGGCTGCTGGATCTCGTCATGGACGGACTGCGCGTCGGGGCGCCCGGCCGCTGACGGGACCGCCGCCCCCGAGTGTCGGCGGGCCGTGTGATGATGCCCCGGTCAGCGCTCGGACCTGGGGAGGGACCGAGCCGTACGCACGCGGCGGGAGCGGTGAGTTGAGCAAGGGCGGGGCGTCCATACCGGACGAGGAGTGGGAGCGTTTCCTGAGGGAGGCCGAGGCCGGGGGCCGGGGAGCGCCCGAGGAGCCGTCGGCCCGGGCCCGGATGGTGGCGCAGCGACTCCAGGAGGGGTCCGGCCCGCCGGAGGGGTGGCGGACGTACACGCCGGCCCGGCGGCGCAGGGGCAGGGGCTGGGCCGCGCTCGGTCTGGCGGCCGCCGTCGCCGTGGTGGTCGTGGCCGTCGGCCCCTGGGGGATCGGCAGCTGGTTCGACGGCGACGACGGTGCGAACGCCACGCCCCTCGCCGCCGAGTCGGAGCGCCCGACCGGTGCGCCCGCGCAGGAGGCCGCGGAGCGGCCGCCCACCCCGGACGAGCCGTTCAGGGGATCGCCGGCCGCGCGATGGAGCGACGGAACGGCGGGCATCCACCTGCCCGAGGCGCGGGCGACCGGCTGGATGAGCAGGGCGGAGGTCGCGGACGCGCTCGCGAAGACCCGGGACTTCCTCGCCGCCTCCAGCCTCGACCCCGCCGTGCTGCGCGGCGAGCGGCCGACCGAGGCCATCGCTCTGATCAACCCGCACCAGGCGGATGTGCGGGGCTTCCTCGGGAAGGCGCTCCGCGCACCCGATCGCGAGAACGACCCGCTTCTGCTGTTCAGCCGCTTCCGGCCCTCCGATGTGCGGCCGGCCGGGAACGTGGTCAAGACCCGCGGCCGGGTCACCTTCCAGGAGGGCGAGCGCGGTGCGGTGCGGGTGTCCACCGACGTCACCTACGTCTACCCGGTCGTGCGCGCCGAGGGGGACAGCGACGAGGTGGCGCGCACCATCGTGCGCCGCGAGGTGGTGATGAGCTGGGACGACCCGGCGAAGATCGTGACCGAGCCGGGGACGTTCTCCCTCGTCTCCTACAAGGTGGACACCACCAACGGCGGTTGCGACACCCACACCGGCTATCTGACCCCCGCGTTCCTCGCCGAGCGCACCGACGCCGAGGCGCGCGACGGTGCCGAGGTCGACCCGTACGACCGGAGCACGTCGATGGAGGAGCGTATGCGGGAGGGTGACGAGGAGGGCTGCGGGACCGCCACCCGCTCCTGAGGAGGAGGAGGGAGGGGGCAGCTCGCGCCCCGCGCGCGAAAGCGTTGGCGGGGAGCGCCGCGCGCGCGGAAGCGTGACGGGGAGCGCCGTGCGGCAGGGCCTGGTCGCGGTGGTGCCCGGGGGCGTCCGCTCGGGGCCGCGCGCCCGCTTCACGTCTCCCGGCAACCAATCCGGTGATCGCCCGGCCCCGAATACGTGGTGAGGGTCGCGGACACCGCCGCTCTCTCCCGCGAGAGGCGGTACGTCATGATCACGCTGATGCTGATCGGCTTGCTGGGCGGGCTGATCACCGCGGTGTCGCCCTGCATCCTGCCCGTCCTGCCGGTGGTGTTCCTGGCCGGCGGCTCCGGGCGGGGCGAGGACGGCGAGGCCGCGGGCAGACCGGTCCGGGCCCCGGGCGACGCCGAGGCCGGTGGCGGCGGTGGGACGACAGGGGGCGGCGGCGCTGTCGCGACCGCTGCCCCGGAGGCTCCCGGACGTCCGCCGCGCAACCGGCGTCCCTACGCCGTCGTCGCGGGCCTCGTCGTCAGCTTCGCGTTCTTCACCCTGCTCGGCGTGACGATCATCTCCGCCCTCGGTCTGCCGCAGGACATCCTGCGGTACGTGGGCCTGGGACTGCTCGTCCTCATCGGCCTGGGCCTGATCTTCCCGCCCGTCGAGCGCCTGCTGGAGAAGCCCTTCGCCCGTATCCCGCAGCGCCAGGTGAACAAGGAGGGCAGCGCCTTCGTCCTCGGTCTGGGCCTCGGCCTGCTGTACGTGCCGTGCGCGGGGCCCGTGCTCGCCGCGATCACCATCGCGGGGGCCCGGGGCGAGATCAGTTCCGACATCGTGGTGCTGACCCTGTCCTTCGCCGTCGGCACCGCCGTGCCGCTGCTCGTGTTCGCCCTGGCCGGGCGGAGGGTGGCCGACCGGGTCGCCGCGTTCCGCAGGCGGGCCCGGGGGCTGCGGATCGCCGCCGGGTCGCTGATGATCGTCCTCGCGCTGGCCCTGGCCCTCGATGTCACCGCCGCCATCCAGCGGTCGCTGCCCGACTACACCTCCGGTGTCCAGCGGAAGATCGAGGACAGCGACGCCGCCCGGCAGCAGTTGTCCGGTCTGTACGACAACTCCAACAAGGAGCTCTCCCGCTGCGAGGACGGCGCCGACGAACTGCGCTCGTGCGGGCCGGCCCCCGCGCTGGAGGGCATCGACTCCTGGTTCAACACCCCCGGCGACCGCCCCGTCGACCTCAAGAGCCTGCGCGGCAAGGTCACGCTGATCGACTTCTGGACGTACTCCTGCATCAACTGCCAGCGCGCGGTGCCGCACATCCGCGACTGGGAGCGTGCCTACCGGGACGCCGGGCTGCGCGTCATCGGGGTGCACTCCCCCGAGTTCGCCTTCGAGAAGAAGCGGAGCAATGTCGTCGCCGGCGCCGGGAAGCTCGGAGTGGACTGGCCCGCCGCCCTCGACAACGACCTCGCCACCTGGGACAACTACCGCAACCGGTTCTGGCCCGCCAAGTATCTGATCGACGCCGAGGGCACGGTCCGCTACTTCAAGTTCGGTGAGGGTCAGTACGACCGGACGGAGAACATGATCCGTGAGCTGCTCCGGCAGGCGGATCCCACCGTCGTCCTTCCGGAGCCCACGGACCGGGCCATGGACGATCTGGCCGCCGACCGGACTCCGGAGACCTATCTGAGCAACCTGCGCATCCGCGGTTACGTCGGCACACCCCTCGTGGACGACCAGCCGGCCGTCTACCGCTTCCCGAAGGGCGATCTGCCGCTCGGCAAGCTGTCGTTGGACGGCACATGGACCGCCGGGTACGAGGAGTTCACGGCGGGGCGCGAGGCCCGGCTGGCCTTCACCTACCGGGCGAAGAACGCCAACATCGTCCTCGCCGGCACCGGCGAGGTCACCGTTCTCGTGAACGGCGAGGTCACCAGGACCCTCCGGGTGACCGGCGAGCCGACCCTCCACCGGCTCACCGACGACCGGGACCCGCGCACCGCACGCCTCGAACTCCGCCTGGACGAGGGCCTACAGGCCTATGCCTTCACTTTCGGGTGAGCCCCCGGGCCGGGACCGGACCGAGGCCTCCCCCAGCTCCGCGAACCGGTCGAGCAGCCCGGCCGCCGCGGCCACATCGTCCGTCAGCGGCCGGTCGGCCGGCTCCGCGTCGAGCACCGAGGCGGCGAGTCCGAAAGCCCGGCCGACCGGCAGCTCCGGGTCGAGGCGCAGCTCGCGCTGGCGCAACGCCCTGACGGCCGCGACGAGTTCACAGCCCACGACGAGCCGGAACGCCTGGCACGCCCGCAGGGTCTGCCGTGCGGCCAGCGAAGCGAAACTGGCCTGCTCCTCGACACCCCGCGAGAGCACCGCGTGGCCGAGCGAGGCGGGCGCGGAGAAGGCCCGCAGATCGCCGAGCGCCGCCCCGGCCGCGTATTCGAGGATCATCACGCCCGACGACGCCGGTTCGCCGTCCGCGAGGAACGGACGCAGGCGGGTGAAGCCCGGTTCGTTCAGCGTCGAGAGCCGGGAGGTGGACAGCCGGGCCACCTGGGTCACCGCGAGTCTGAAGTGGTCCAGAGAAAGGGCGAGTTGGGCGAGGTAGAAGCCGCCGTGGTGGTAGGCGGCCATATCGTCGGCCGAGATCAGCGGGTTCTCGGCCGCCGCGTTGATCTCGACCGCGAGGACCTCTTCGAGCGCGTCCGCCGCATCGTGCGCGGGCCCGTGGATCTGGGGCACGCAGCGGAAGCCGTACGGGTCCTGGATCCGGCCGAGCGGCGGCGTGGGGCGGTCGGGGGCGCCGAGCAGCAGCCGCATCCGCTCCGCGACCGCGTACGAACCGGCGTGCCGCCGCGCCTCGTGCACGGGCAGCGCGTAGGCCTCGTAACTCCCGTCGATCGCCATCAGCGACAGGGCCGCCACCACCTGCGTGGCCGCGATCAGGGTACGCAGCTCGTGCAGGGCGAGGGCGGACTGGCCGAGGGTGAGCGCGTTGCTGCTGATCAGGGCGAGGGCGTCGTTGTTGTCGAGGGGCTGCGGTGCGGGGGCGGCCCCGGCGCCCTGCCAGGGGTGTTCGCCCGCCAGCGCGAGGCCCAGCTGCGCGAGCGCGGCGATGTCGCCGGTGCCGACCGAGCCGAACTCGTTGACCTTCGGGTAGGCGCCCGTCTCCAGGGCTTCGCAGAGCGCGGTGACGACGGTCGGGCGCAGTCCCGCGCCGCCGGCGAGGAGCTGGTTGGCGCGGACGGCGAGCATGGCGCGGACCTGCCGCGCGGGCAGCTCCTCGCCGATCGCCCCGGCGTGGCTGCGCAGCAGGCGCAGTCCGTGTCCGGAAGCGGCCTCCGTGGGCACGGTCTCGTTCCGGTTCGCCCCCACGCCGGTGGAACGACCGTAGACGCGACCCCACGAAGCGATTTCCCGCGCGGCGTTCCAGGAGGCTTCCACGCGCTTCATGCCCTCGGCCCCCGGAACGGGCCGGGCGGCGGATTCGGCCATTCGTACGACATCTGCGACCATCATGCGTCGGCCGTCCAGTATGACGATCGCACTGTTGCCGCCTACCGCCCTGTCCGAGATATGAGACGACATCCGTAGCAATTCCTCCTCTGCCGGGCACTCCGTCTTGTCCTGCGACCTCTGATGACCAGGGATTCACGCCCGCACGGCGACGACCTATTGACAACCTATTCAGTCACCGAGAACTCTGCATGATGATATGCAGTCGGGCAAGGGACTCCTCATGATCCAATTCGACAAGGCCCACAAGCGCTTCCCGAACGGCACGACCGCGGTGCACGACCTCACGCTCGATCTGCCGGAAGGGGGCGTGACCGTCCTCGTCGGATCTTCCGGTTGCGGCAAGACGACCACGCTCCGCATGATCAACCGGATGGTCGAACCGACCTCCGGGACGATCAGGGTGGGCGGCAAGGACGTCCTGGAGCAGGACGCCGCCGAGCTGCGCCGCTCCATCGGCTACGTCATCCAGCAGTCCGGGCTCTTCCCGCACCGCACCGTCCTGGACAACATCGCGACCGTACCGCTGCTGCTCGGCTGGGGCCGCAGGAAGGCGCGGGCCCGGGCGGCGGAACTCCTGGAGACGGTCGGCCTGGCCGCGGACGCGGGGAAGCGCTACCCGCACCAGCTCTCCGGCGGCCAGCAGCAGCGCGTCGGCGTGGCCCGCGCGCTGGCGGCAGACCCGCCGGTCCTCCTGATGGACGAGCCCTTCGGCGCCGTCGACCCCGTGGTCCGCACCCAGCTCCAGGACGAACTGCTGCGACTCCAGCGGGAGTTGAACAAGACGATCGTCTTCGTCACGCACGACATCGACGAGGCCGTACGGCTCGGCGACCGCATAGCCGTCTTCCGCACCGGTGGCCATCTCGTCCAGTGCGCCTCCCCCGCCGAGCTCCTGGCCCGCCCCGCGGACGCGTTCGTCGCGGACTTCCTCGGCGCGGAGCGCGGCCTGAGGCTGCTGTCCCTGACGACGCTCGAAGAGGTCGCCCAGGGCCCCGCTCCCGAAGGCGGCCGCTGGCGGCTCGCCCTAGACGCGGCCCGCAAGCCGCTGGCCTGGCGCGACGAGGAGACGGACACGGAGACGCCGGTCCGGCCCCTGCGGGACGCCGACTCGCTCCTCTCCGCGCTCAACGAGTCGATCGCCGCGCCGAGCGGCCTGGTCGCCCGGGTCGACGCGGACGGCGTCCTCACCGGCGTGACGTCCCGCGAGGACATCCACGACCGCGCGGGCCGGGTGCACAGCGCGGCGAGCACGGTGGCGGCGTGAGTGTCGACTGGTCGTGGATAGCCGACCACACCGACGATCTCACCGCCCTCACGCTCTCCCACCTCCAGGCCGCCCTGACCGCCGTACTCCTCGGTCTCCTCGTCTCGCTCCCCCTGGCCGTGGTGGCCCACCGGGTGCGCAGGCTGCGCGGGCTGCTCCTCGGGCTGTCGAACGTCCTGTTCACGATCCCGTCCATCGCCGTGTTCGTGCTGCTCCTGCCGGTCAGCGGGCTCACCCGCACCACCACCGTCATCGGCCTGACGATCTACACGCTCGTCGTGCTCCTGCGGAACACCGTCGAGGGCCTGGACTCCGTCCCCGCCCGGACGAAGGAAGCCGCGAAGGCGATGGGCTCCCGTCCGCTGCGCACCCTGCTCACCGTCGAACTGCCCCTCGCCCTCCCCGTGATCATGGCGGGCGTGCGGATCGCGACGGTGATGGCGATCTCCCTCGTCTCCGTGGCCACGTACATCGGCGACGGCGGGCTCGGGCAGCTCTTCACCGACGGGTTCCAGCGCAACTTCCCCACCCCCGTGATCGTCGGCGTCGTCCTGACGCTGCTCCTCGCACTCGTCGCGGACGCCCTGCTCGTCACCCTCCAGTACGTCCTGACACCGTGGACCCGCCGGCAGAAGCAGGGGGCCTGACCTCATGTACGAACTCCTCAAGGGCCTCGGCGACTGGCTGGTCGGCGCCGAGCAGTGGACCGGCTCCGACGGCATCGGGCACCGCCTCGCCGAGCACCTCCAGTACTCGCTGCTCGCCACGCTCGTCGCCGCCGCCATCGCCCTGCCGGTCGGTCTGCTCATCGGCCACACCGGGCGCGGCGCGTTCATCGCCATCAATCTGTCCAGTTTCGGGCGGGCGCTGCCCACGGTCGGGCTCGTGGTCCTCGTCTTCCTCGCCAGCGGCCTGTCGATGTGGCCGGTCTACATCGCCCTCGTGGCGCTCGCGGTGCCGTCCATCGTCACCAACACCTACGCCGGGATGACGGCGGTCGACCCGGAGGTGCGGGACGCGGCTCGCGGCCAGGGCATGCGCTGGTACCAGGTCCTCCTCCAGGTCGAACTGCCCCTCGCGCTGCCCCTGATCATGACCGGGCTCCGGCTCGCGCTCATCCAGGTCGTCGCGACGGCGACCATCGCCGCGTACGTCTCCTTCGGCGGGCTCGGCCGGTACGTCTTCGACGGGCTCGCCCAGCGCGACCTCGTGCAGGTGCTCGGCGGCGCCGTGCTCGTGGCGCTCGTCGCCGTCGTCCTCGATCTCGCGCTCTCCGCCCTCCAACGCGTCGTCTTCCGCCACCGCCCCGCCACACGGAACCAGGCCTAGGAGCCCCCCATGAACCGCAGAAACCTCCTCGGCGGACTCCTCGCCGCCGCCACCGTCCCCGCGCTCGCCTCGTGCGGCGGCGGCATCACCTCCCTCGACGGGGAGGGCGCCGGCGGCGGGGGCGGGGGCTCCAGCGAGGGCGGCGTCACCATCGGCACCGCCAACTTCACCGAGAACCAGGTCCTCGGGTACCTCTACGCCGCGACGCTCGAAGCCTCCGGGGTGAAGACGAAGGTCCGCCCCAACCTGGGCACCCGCGAGATCCTCATCCCCGCGCTGAAGGGCGGCGACATCGATCTGCTGCCCGAGTACCAGGGCGCGCTGCTGCACTACCTCGACGCCGAGGCCACGGCCACCGAGGAGGGCACGATGCAGAACGCCCTGGCGATGCTCCTGCCGCGCGGCCTCCAGATCCTCCCGTACGGCGAGGCGGAGAACGCCGACGCCTTCGCGGTCACCGAGGAGACCGCCGAGGAGTACGGCCTGAAGTCCCTGGCCGACCTCGCGCGGCACAACGGCAAGCTCATCATCGGCGCGGCCCCCGAGGTCAAGAAGCGCACGGTGGGCTCGGTGGGCCTCAAGGACGTGTACGGCGTGGAGTTCAAGGAGTTCAAGTCCCTCGACTCCTCGGGCCCGTTGGTCAAGGGAGCCCTCAAGAAGGGCGACGTGGACGTGGCGAACCTCTTCACCACCGACACCGACATCGCCGCCGAGGGCTGGGTCGTCCTCACCGACCCCAAGAACCTCATCCCCGGCCAGCACGTCGTTCCGCTCATCGCCGACCGCAAGGCCGACTCGACGGTCCGCAAGGCGCTCGCCCGCCTCGGGGCCGTACTGACGACCGAGGACCTCACCGAGCTCAACCGCCTGGTGGACAAGGACCGGAAGGACCCCGAGGACGTCGCGAACGACTGGGCGGCGGAGCACGGCATCACGAAGTAGCCGCGACCGGCGGGGCCTCCCTGCCGGCGGTCACCTCCGGGGTCCGGCCGCCGCGTAGACGGTGGCGCCCGCCGCCAGCAGGGCGCCGGCGGTCCAGGCGGCGGCCCCGGCATCGGGCGGGGCCAGCAGCCAGCCGCCGACCCCGCCCGGGTCGGGCGGTGCGAAGAAGGTGACGGCCGGCCAGCCGACGACCGGCGTCCAGGCGTACTCCGCACCGAACACGACGGCTCCGAGCGCGGCGAGACCGGTCAGCCCGGCGGCGTCCCGGAGCAGGAACGCCGCCGTCACGGGGTCCCGCCCCGCCGTCTGCGCCGCCAGGAGCACGAGGGTGACGGCGGCGGCGATCAGCAGGACGTGCGCCGCCCGGAGCGGGGCCCAGCGGATCGCCGCCGTCCGGTCCAGGGCGGCGTCCTGGCCGCCGAGCCCGGGGGCCGCCGCGGCGACGGCGACCGCCACGGCCAGGACGCTCAGCCGCGGATCGGCGACGCCGTCGGCCGCAGCGCCCGCCCCGAGCAGCACCGCCGAGGCGAGGAGCGCTCCGGCCGTGGCCGGGGCCCGCCGCGACCGCGCGTACAGCAGGAGGCCGCCCGTCACCGCGCTCCCCCGGCCAGGTCGTCGGCCCAGGTGAACTCGCAGTCCAGGGCGGCTTCGCGCACCTCGGCGACCCGGCTCCGCTGCTGGTCGGGGGAGAGTGCCGTGAACTGCTTCCACGCCTTCCCCATCGAGGCCCGGTAGGCCTCGCGGTCGTACACATCCGCCTCGATGGGCCGGAACGTGCCCAGCGCCCAGCTCGCCAGCACGCTCTGCACGACGAGCACCTCGTCGCCGCCGAACTCCCGGGAGGTGATGGCCCGGCAACTCGGCGCGAGCCCCTCGCCGACGAGGCGGCGCACCAGCTGATCGCCCCGCGCCGCGTCGATCTGCGGGTCCTCGAAGTTGACGAGCACCGACGCCGGGGCGAGCCGACGCTCCTCGCCCACGGCCCGGAGCGCGGTCTCCTCCCGTACCTGTCGGGGCGCCGCGTCGCCGAGCACGGTGTCCAGGACGCCCAGCGCCCGGGTGGCGGAGGGCGCCAGGGCGTCGAGCCGGTGCCGGTGCACCTCCGTGACGCAGACCCGGCCCTCGCACACCGGGGCGACCGCCGCCGGGTCGATACGGTAGCCACCGCGCGCGTCGCCGGGCAGCACCAGCAGCGCCAGGGCTGCTCCGGCGAAGACGGGTGTCACAGCCGTCAGGCGGGCCCGTCGGCGCGTGGCGCTCAGCAGGACGAAGCCGGTGGCCAGGAGACCGAGCAGCCACAGGGTCTGGCCCAGGTGCACGGCGCCGGTGAGGGTCAGCAGCACCTGGCGCGGCTCGGCGACCGCCGGGGAGAGCTGCGAGAGCAGCTGGGAGCCGACGCGGACGGTGGGCAGTTCGCTGTCGGTCTGCTGCATCAGGAACACGGTCGCCGCGAGGAACACGACCGCCACGGCCGGCGGGGTCAGCGGTGAGGGCAGGGCCCGTGCCACGCCCATGCCGAACACCGCGGCCGCCACCAGGGCCAGCAGGGCGACGGCCGAGATGGGCAGCCAGCCCAGGTGGGCGTACGTGGTCGGGCCGAGCGCCACCTGGACGCCGCCCCACACCAGCAGCGCCCCGAACCCGGCGGCCAGCGCCAGGGCGACCGCGGCCGCCGGGGCCGCCGCGCGCTGCCATCCGGGCCGGGGGGTGGCGGCCAGCAGTTCCGGCATCCGGGAGCGGTGGTCCCGCAGTCCGTAGAGGGCGCCGATCCCGGCGACCAGGGGCCACAGGTAGGCGAGCAGCCCCCGGGTCCACAGCGCCAGCGAGGTCCACTGCCCGGTCCAGTCGACCGAGGTGCCCCACCAGTTCCCGTCGATGCCGTAGAGGAAGGCGAACCCGCCGGCCAGGACGGTGAGGCCAGCCAAGGGCGCTGCGGAGCGCAGGAGTTCGGTGCGCAGGACGCGGAGGTTCACCAGTTGCCCTTTCCGTGGTCGGAGCCGGACAGGAGGGCGGAGTAACCGCGTTCCAGGGGGCTGTCGCCCGGCTGGTCGGCGGTTCCGGCTGCGGCCAGCGCCTCGGGGGTCCCCTGGAAGACGAGCCGGCCCCGGTCGAAGAGCACCACATCGGTGCAGGCCGCGGCGACGTCCTCGACCAGGTGGGTGGAGACCAGCACACAGCTCTCCCGGCCGAGTTCCTGGAGCAGGGCGCGGAACTGGAGGCGCTGTGCCGGGTCGAGGCCGACGGTGGGTTCGTCGAGCAGCAGCACCGAGGGGTCGTTGACGATGGCCTGGGCGATGCCGACGCGGCGCACCATGCCGCCGGAGAGCGCCTTCATCCGGCTGTCGGCCCGGTCCGCGAGTCCGACCCGTTCCACGGCGCGCTGCACGGCGCCGGGGATGTCCCGTGCGGGCATCTCCTTCAGCCAGGCCATGTAGGTGACGAACTCCCGGACGGTGAACCGCTTGTAGTAGCCGAACTCCTGCGGCAGATAGCCGATGCGGCGGCGCAGCTCGCGGTGGCGGGCGCTGTCGCGGACGGAGTGGCCGAACAGTTCGAGGTCTCCCCCGGTGGGGCGCAGGACGGTGGCGAGCGTCCGGATCAGGGTGGTCTTGCCGGCGCCGTTGGGGCCGAGCAGACCATGGGTTCCGGTGCCCAGGGCGAGGTCGAGCCCGTCGACGGCGAGCCGGTCGCGGCCGACCTTGACGGTGAGGCCGGTGGCATGGATCTCGTGGGCGTAGAGGCGTGGCGCGGTGTCGAGCGCGCCGGTGGGGACGGTCATCCGTTGCTCCTTGCGGGGGGTCATCGCAGGCTCTTGCGGGTGGTGTAGGCGCCGCGGCGGGCCAGGACGACGCCGGCCGCGGCGGCGAGCGTCAGGGCCCAGAGCGGGAGGTGCTCGGGCTGGAGGAGGAAGAGCCGGCCCAGGGCCGCGGCCGGGGCGAGGACCACCGCGGTCCACAGCGCGCCGAGCGCGGCGGTGGCGCGGCCGACGCCGATGACGCTGCCGAGCGCCAGCGCCGTCGCGGTGAGGGCGAGGGAGGGCAGGAGCCACTGCGCGAGGGCGACGCCCGTCAGGAGTCCGGCGACCAGGTGCACCGGGAGGACGACGGCGAGCACGGTCAGGGTGCGCCGCAGCAGCAGGGACAGCCCGGCGCGCGGGGTGACGGCGGTCAGTTCGAACGCCGGGTCCAGTCCACGCGACCAGGCGGCGGCGACTCCGGCGAGCGGCAGGACCGGCGCCAGCAGCAGGACGGGCGGTGCGCCACGCGTCCAGCCCGCGGTGCGGTCCAGCAGCACCGCGACGACGCTCACGCCGATGACCATGGCCAGCCAGGGGCCCATGACCGGGGTGGCCCAGGCCGTGGGGCGGCGGCGACGGCGCGGGGCGGGTGTGGATCGGTCCAGGGCCGGCTCCAGGCCTTCGCGGACGGCGGTCAGCAGGGCGGTGACGGCGGGTACGCCGGCCGCCGCGCCGGCCAGCCGGCCCCGGCAGTCGGCGCACTGCTCCATGTGCGCCTCCACGGCCCACAGTTCGTCGGCGGGCAGGCCGGTGTCCCCGCGCGCGTAGCTGTCGACGAGTCGTTCCGACGGGTGCTCGACGCTCATGCCAGTGCCCTTCTCATGGCGATACGGGCCCGGCGGGCCCGGGTCTTGACGGTGCCTTCGGGCAGGTCGAGCAGGACCGAGGTCTCCCGGACCGAGAGCCCGTCGAGCACCAGGGCCTGGAGCACCTGCCGCAGCTCCGGGGCGAGGGTCCGCAGCGCGTCCCCGACCTCTCCGCCGACGGCGGCGGCCAGCACCTCGTCCTCGGCTGCCGGGGCGGTGGCACGTCCGGCGGCGGCGACGGGCGGTTCGGCGTGGTGGGCACGGCGGCGGAAGGCGTCGACGAGGCGGCGGGCCGCGATCGTCCAGAGCCACCCGGCGGCGCTTCCGCCGACGGCGCTGCCGACGAAGGCGCCGGCGGCACGCCACACGGCGAGGTAGGTCTCCTGCATGACCTCGGCGACGATCTGCTCGTCGGCGCACCGGCGCCGCAGCCGTACCGCCAGCCAGGGCGAGGTGCGCCGGTACAGCTCGTCGAACGCGGCGCGGTCGCCGTCGGCGACCAGGCGGAGGAGGTGTTCCTCGGCCGGCTCCGGGGGCCGCTTCTTTCGTAGTCTCACACCGGCCAGACGCGGGGCGGGGCCTCCGGGTTCTCATCCAGGAGTGGTCTGCGTCACACCCGGTACCGGGTAGGGGGCTACCGCCCGAGCAGCGCGGCGACGGTGATCAGCACCGGGACGGAGAGCAGGGTGGACAGCAGGATCGACTCCCTGGCGAACCGCTCGGCGACCCCGTAGTGCGAGGCGTAGGTGAAGAGGTTCTGGGCGGCCGGGAGAGCCGCGATCACGACGACGGCCAGCAGCGCCTCGCCCCGCAGCCCGAACAGTCCCGCGCCGACGGCCCAGGCGACGACCGGCTGGACGACCGTCTTCAGGAAGGCGGACAGGTACAGCGCGCCCCGGTCCTCGCCCCGGCCCGGACGCTCGCCGCCGTACAGGGATATCCCGAAGGCGAGGAGGACCGCGGGGACCGACATGTTGCCGATGAGGACGAGCGGCTCCAGCAGGGGTCCGGGCAGGGTCCGGCCGGACGCGGCCACGGCGACACCGGCCAGCGATCCGATCGCCATCGGGTTGCGCAGCGGGGTGGTCAGCCGCCGGAGGACCGAGACCGGCTCTCCGGGGCGGCCGAGATCGAGGACGGTCAGGACCAGCGGGGTCACCACGATCTGCTGGAGGAGCAGCACCGGGGCGACGAGCGAGGCGTCCCCGAGGACGTAGACGGCGATGGGGATGCCCAGATTCCCGGCGTTGACGTAACTGGAGCACAGGGCGCCGATGGTGACCCGTCCGGCGTCCCAGCGCAGGAAGAGCCCGGCCACCACGACGAAGACTCCCGCTGCGGCGGCCGTGGCCGTCGCGGTGACCAGCAGGCGTGTCGACAGGACGACGGACAGGTCCGCGCCGGCGAGCATGGTGAAGAGCAGGGCCGGGGTCGCCACGTTGAAGGCCAGCCGGGTCAGCACGGTGCGGCCGTCCTGTCCCAGATATCCGCGGCGGCCTATGACGTACCCGACGGCGATGACGGTGGCGATCACCGTGAAGCCGGTGAGGACTCCCTGCATGTCTTCCTTGCGGGTGGATCAGGTGCGGTGCCGCGCCGGACGGGTGGAACACCTGGTCGGGTGCGATGGGCGCCGGGCGGAAGGAGCACCTGGTCAGGTGCCGGACAGCGTCTCAGACCGGTGGTCGCGCCCCCGAGGCGGGGTGAGGCGCGACCGGTGGGCCGCCGCCTGCTGGTTCAGCCCCGGGCGGTTTCGCCCGCGCCGCCGCCCGGTCCGGGTGCCAGTGCGGCGGCGAAGCGGGCGGTCAGGGCGGTGGGTGCGGTGATGGCGGTGCCGACCACGACGCTGTGGGCGCCCAGGGCGAGCGCCTCGGCGGCCTCCTCGGGGGTGTTGACGCGCCCCTCGGCGACGACGGGTACGGAGATCGCGGCCGACAGGGACGCCACGAGGTCCAGATCCGGTGTGGAGCCGTCCGGGCGCGGCCGGTCGGTGGCGTCGGCGGCGACCACGGCGGCGCCCGACGCGGCGACGGCCAGGGCGTGCCGGACGGTCGGGGTGATGTACACCCCGGCGTCGCCGTCCTTCCACAGGCCGATGACCGGCAGGTCCACCGCCGCTGCGATCGCGGCGACGACCTCCCGATATGCCCTATTTCGCGGGACGGCTTAGCCTGCTGACACTGCTTGGATAGTCGACAGCCGGCGCCGTCGGCGGAGGGCGAGCTCCCATGGCTGAACTACGCAGGAAGTCCGGACTGCTCGGCGAGTTGTCCGCCGAGTTCGCGGGCACGATGATCCTCATCCTCTTCGGGTGCGGAGTGGTCGCCCAGGTGGCGGCGGGCGGAGCTCTCACGGATCCGCCCGGCGGGCTCGGGGACCACGACAGCATCGCCTGGGCGTGGGGGCTGGGCGTCACGCTCGGCGTCTATGTGGCGGCGCGGCTGAGCGGAGCCCATCTCAATCCCGCGGTGACGCTCTCCCTGGCCGCGTTCAAGGGGTTCCCGTGGAGCAAGGTGGCTCCGTACGCGCTGGCGCAGACGGCCGGCGCCTTCGTGGCCGCGCTCCTCGTCCGGTGGAACTACAGCGAGGCGCTGGCGAAGGCCGACCCCGGGCACACCATCAAGACGCAGTCCGTGTTCTCCACCCTGCCGGCCAACGGCAACCCGGCGCTGCCGGTCCACGAATGGGGCGCGTTCCGCGACCAGATCATCGGCACCGCCCTGCTGCTGCTGCTGATCATGGCCGTCACGGACCTGCTGAACACCCCGCCCGGCTCGAACCTGGGCCCGTTCATCATCGGGCTGATCGTGGTCGCCATCGGCATGGCCTGGGGTACCAACGCGGGTTACGCGATCAACCCGGCCCGTGACTTCGGCCCCCGGCTGGCGAGCTTCCTCACCGGCTACGGGGGCGCGTGGCGGGACCAGTACGGGAATCTCTACTTCTGGGTGCCCATCCTCGGCCCGCTGATCGGCGGCCTGCTCGGCGCGGGCCTCTACAAGGCCCTCATCGGACGCTTCCTGCCGTCCGCCGCACCCGAACCGCCGGGACGCGTCCCGGCGCCTTCCCAGGACTGACGACTTCCCAGGACTGACCACACCAGCCGGAGAGGCGACACACATCATGGCGGACTTCATCGGCGCGGTGGACCAGGGGACCACCAGCACCCGGTTCATGATCTTCGATCACGGCGGCAACGAGGTCGCCAAGCACCAGCTGGAGCACGAGCAGATCCTGCCCCGCTCCGGCTGGGTGGAGCACGACCCGGTGGAGATCTGGGAGCGCACCAACTCGGTGATCCAGAACGCCCTGCGGCACGGCGGTCTCTCGCCGACGGACCTGAAGGCCATCGGGATCACCAACCAGCGCGAGACCACGGTGGTCTGGGACCCGCGCAACGGGCGGCCCTACTACAACGCCATCGTGTGGCAGGACACCCGTACCGACGCCATCGCGGCGAACCTCGAACGCTCGGGGCAGGGAGAGGTCATCCGCCGCAAGGCCGGGCTGCCGCCGGCGACGTACTTCTCCGGCGGCAAGATCCAGTGGATCCTGGAGAACGTCGACGGCGTACGGGAGGCGGCCGAGGCCGGTCACGCGATCTTCGGCAACACGGACGCCTGGGTCCTGTGGAACCTGACCGGCGGCCCGAACGGCGGTATCCACGCCACCGATGTGACCAACGCGAGCCGCACCATGCTGATGGACCTGGAGACCCTCGACTGGGACGAGGAACTCCTGGGCTTCTTCGGCATCCCCCGGGCGATGCTCCCGAAGATCAACCCCTCGTCGCATCCGGATGCCTACGGCTCCACCCGCACCTCCCGGCCGCTGAGCGCCGCGATTCCCATCGGGGGCGTCCTCGGCGACCAGCAGGCGGCCACCGTCGGCCAGGTCTGCTTCGCCCCGGGCGAGGCCAAGAACACCTACGGGACCGGCAACTTCCTGCTGCTCAACACCGGCGCCGAGCTGGTCCGCTCGGAGCACGGGCTCCTCACCACGGTGGCCTACCAGTTCGGCGACAGTCCGGTGGTCTACGCGCTGGAGGGATCCATCGCCGTCACCGGGTCAGCGGTGCAGTGGCTGCGCGACCAGATGAAGATCATCAAGTCGGCGCCCGAGAGCGAGGAGCTGGCCCGAAGCGTCGAGGACAACGGCGGCGTGTACTTCGTACCCGCTTTCTCCGGCCTGTTCGCTCCGTACTGGCGGTCCGACGCCCGCGGCGCGATCGTCGGCCTGGCCAGGTACAACGACAACGCCCACCTGGCACGGGCCACCCTGGAAGCCATCTGCTACCAGAGCCGCGACGTGGTCGAGGCCATGGAACAGGACTCCGGGGTCCATCTCGACGTGCTCAAGGTCGACGGCGGAGTCACCGCCAACGACCTCTGCATGCAGATCCAGTCCGACGTCCTCGGCGTTCCGGTCAGCCGTCCCGTCGTCGCCGAGACGACCGCTCTCGGCGCGGCCTACGCGGCGGGGCTCGCCACCGGCTTCTGGCAGAACACCGACGAGCTGCGCGCCCAGTGGCACGAGTCGAAGCGCTGGTCGCCCCAGTGGTCCGAGGAGCAGCGCGCGGAGGGCTACGCCGGCTGGAAGAGGGCGGTGGAACGCACCCTCGACTGGGTGAAGGTCCCCTGACCGCCACCGGCTCCCGCTGCCGGGTGGCGGCCCGGGCGCCCTCGCATAGGTTGGCCGTCCCACCCGACGCACCGCGACGAGGACCGCCCCCATGCGCAGCAGTACCACGATCCGCCTGATAGAGCCCACCGACGCCGCCCCGATCGCCGCGCACCGGGTGCGGGACGTCGAGGCCTTCCGGCCGTGGGAACCGGCTCAGCCGGCCGCCTACTTCACGCCGGAGGGCCAGGCGGAACGGATCGAGGGCCTGCTGGCCGGATACCGGGCCGGCACGGTCTGGCCGGGCGTGGTGCTCGCCGACGACCAGGTGATCGGGCAGGTCACCGTGGGCGGCATCCTGCCGCAGCCGCATCTGCGCCGCGGCTCCGTCGGCTACTGGATCGCCTCCGTCGCCCAGAATCAGGGGCACGCCGGGAGCGCCGTCGGGCTCGTACTCCGGGTGATGACGGACGAACTCGGCCTGCACCGCGCCGAGGCGTCCACCAACCTGGAGAACCTGCCGTCGCAACGGGTGCTGCGTCGCAACGGGTTCACCCCGTACGGCGTCGCGCACTCGGCGATCTTTCTCGACGGGAGCTGGCGGGACGGGCTGCTGTGGGAGCGGATCCTCGACGACTGAGCAGGCCACAGCATGATCGGGTGGCAAGGGGCGCTTCTCCGGCCGCGCTTGAATGTGAGTCACTAACTTGATTAGTATGCGTGGCTCGGCCTCCGAACAGCCGGTCGCCCGCCCGGGTCACCGGTGGAGGTGTCGCTGAAGCCGCTTTCCCGCAGCGGTACTTGACGGTCCATGGACTTTCGGGCAGCGGCCGAGGAAGAAGGAGCCCGCCTCAGTGGCGTCCCACCGTCGTCCCAAGCAGCCCCGTCACGGATACACGTCCGTGCTCACCGCGACCGCGGCGGTGACGGTCGCGCTGTCGGCGCAGTCGGCATCCGCCGATCCGCTGCCGGACCCGAACAAGAAGGGCGTCCAGGCGCAGGTCGACCGGCTGTACGAGCAGGCCACCCAGGCCACCGAGAAGTACAACGGGGCGAAGGAATCGGCCGGGAAGCTGCAGAAGGAGGCCGACAACCTCCACGAGGAGGTCGTCCGCAAGCAGGCGGCGCTCAACGAGCTGCGGCATCAGCTCGGTTCGGCGGCCACGGCCCAGTACCGCAGCGGTGGTCTCGACCCCTCCCTCCAGCTGCTGCTCTCCGCCGACCCCGACGCCTACCTGGACCAGGCGTCGGGCCTCGACCGGCTCAGCGCACGGCAGTCGGACACGCTCAAGCGGTTCCTCTCCCAGCAGCGCGCCCTGCAACAGCAGCGCACTCAGGCCGCGGAGAAGCTCGGCAGCCTCCAGGAGACCCGCAAGGAGCTGGGCAGCAAGAAGAAGGAGATCCAGGGCAAGCTGGCGGAGGCGCAGCGGCTCCTCAACACGCTCACGACCGAGGAGCGGGCCGAGCGGGCCGCCAAGGAGGAGCGGGCCAACCGGGCGAGCGAGCGGACCGAACTGGCGAGCCAGCAGGGCGAACTGGCGAGCCAGCAGGGCGAGCCGGGCAACGAGACCAGCGCCTCCGGTCGTGCGGCCGCGGCGTTCGACGCGGCGAAGAGCCGGGTCGGCATGCCGTACGTGTGGAGCGCCACCGGTCCTGGGTCCTTCGACTGCTCCGGCCTGACCTCCTGGGCGTTCAAGCAGGCCGACGTCTCGCTGCCCCGCACGTCGCAGGCCCAGGCCAACGCCGGCACCCGGATCAATTCGATCGGCGCGCTCAAGCCCGGCGACCTCGTCATCATGCGCACCGACCTGAGCCATGTGGGCTTCTACGCCGGGAACGGGCAGATACTCCACGCGCCGAAGCCCGGCACCCAGGTGCGGTACGAGTCGATGGCCCGCAGCGGGATGCCGTTCATGTGGGGCGTACGGATCTGAGGCCGTCGGCCGGTTCGCGGCGGCCGGCGGAGGTCACCCCAGTCCGGCGTGGCAGGTCAGCAGTACGGGGAGCCGGGCGTGATCAGGGCGCCGGTGCCGACCGCGCAGCGCAGGGCGGGATGCGCGCGGCGCGCCGGGGCCGGCACGCGCCGGAGGCGGACCAGCACCGTCCGGCCGCCCGCCGCGACGGCCGCGACAGACCGCGGCGGCCGGCATACGGCGCCGGGCGCCGGGCAACCCCCGAACCTCAGGGAGTACACGTGTCGGCCATGGGTGCGCACGACCGGTCAGTCCCCCGGCGTGACCGGCACGCACGCGAGGAAGACGCCGAGCAGATCGCCGGGCTCCAGGTCGCCGCATGGCGCGCGGCCTACGCCGGAATCCTGCCGGCGGCGGAGCTCCGTGCTCTCGACACCGCCGCCCTCACCGGCTTCTGGCGCGACCGGATCAGGGCCGGCACCACGGGCGGAACCCATGTGCTGGTCCACGACGACGGTCGGCGGATCCTAGGCTTCTCGTCCTTCGGCCCGGCCCGCGACGACGACCTCGGGCAACGACCCGACGTCGAGGAGCTGTACGCGTTCTACGCCCGGCCCGAGTGCTGGGGCACCGGAGTCGGACGCAGCCTGATGCGCTCCACGCTGGCCGTCTGGGCCGAGCGGGGCACACGGGCCGGGTATCTGTGGGTGCTGGAACGCAACACCCGGGGTCGCGGCTTCTACCGGAAGGGCGGCTGGCGGCAGGACCCCACGGCCGCCCCCTCCGGCTCCGGCCCGGACGCCCGGGAGATCCGGTACGAGCTGACCGGGATCGGGGCGGGGGAACGGTGACACCGTGCGGTCCGTCGGCGATGGACCTCTGCCCCGCCCTCCTCCCGCCGGGGCCGGGCGCTACCACCCCCGTCGGGACTCCCGCACCAGCAGCACCAGGAGATACGCCCCGCCGACGCACACGGTGACCGCGCCGGTCGGCAGCACCACGCCCTCGATCGCGTGCTGCGCCGCGATGTCGGCGCCGAGCAGCAGCAGCGCGCCGACGAGTGCCGAACCGGTGAGGTCGACGGAGGTACCTCGGCCGGTGAGGCGGCGGGCGATCTGCGGCGCCGCCAGTGCCACGAAGACGATGGGTCCCGCCGCGGCGGTCACCGCGGCCGTCGCGGCCACGCCGAGGACGACCAGCAGCAGCTTCGTACGCTCGACCCTTACGCCCAGCATCGCCGCCGTGTCGTCGCCCAGTTCGAGCCAGCGCATCCGGCGTTGCGCCACCGGGGCCGCCAGGGCGACCAGCGCCAGCAGGACGGAGGCCATCAGCACGGCGGGCCAGCCGATGGCGCTGAGCGAACCGGCGCCCCACACCGCGGCCCGCAGCGCGGTGTCCACGTCGGCCTTGACCGAGAACCAGGTGTTGACCGAGGACAGCAGCGCGCCGACCGCGATCCCCACGATGATGAGCCGGAAACCCCGCACACCCCGCCGGAACGCCAGCAGATACACGGCCAGCGCGGTGACGAGCCCGCCGGCGAGGGCACCCGCCGCGAGTGCCGAGTAACTGCTCGCACCCGCGAGCAGTGTGACGACGACTCCGGTGTAGGAGCCGGTGGTGAAGCCGATGACGTCGGGGCTGCCGAGCGGGTTGCGGGTCAGGGACTGGAAGACCGCGCCGCCCATCGCGAGGGCGGCCCCGAACAGTACGGCGGCGACGATGCGCGGCGCCCGCCACTCCAGGACGACGGTGCGGACGCTGTTCCCGGCGGTGCCGGACATGACCGAGGCCAGGTCGCCGAGGCTCAGCGCGTAGCTGCCGAGGGTGAACGCCCACAGGGCCAGGGCGAGCAGCGCGGCCGACAGCAGTCCGCACACCGCGACCCCGCGGCGGGTCGCTCGCAGGCTCAGGGGCCCCGCCCTGAGGACGAATGCCCCGCTCACAGCTCCCTCACCCGGCTTCCGCGCACGAGCAGGATCAGTACGGGAGCGCCGATGAGCGGCATCATGACGCCGACCTGCAGTTCGGACGGGATCACGATCAACCGGCCCAGGACGTCGGCGAGCAGCACGATCGCCGGGGCGAGGACGGCGGAGTAGACGAGGACCCAGCGCCAGTCGGGGCCGGTGAGCCAGCGCACGGCGTGCGGCACCATGAGGCCGACGAACATCAGAGGACCCGCCGCGGCCGTCGCCGAACCGCACAGCAGCGCCACCGCGATCACCACACCGCACCGGGTCGCGCCGACGCGCAGCCCGACGGCCCGCCCCGCGTCGTCGCCGAGCGCGATCGCGTTGAGCGGGCGCGCGCAGAAGGCGGCGGCCAGCAGTCCCGCCAGGACGAAGGGCGCGATGTCGGCGGCGGTGCCCGTCGGGCGGTCGGTGATGGTGCCCGCTCCCCAGAACCGCATACGGTCGAAGGTCTCCGTGTCGATCAGGGCGAGGGTCTCGGAGACGCCGAGCAGGACCGCCGTGAAGGCGACCCCCACGAGGGTGAGACGCAGCGGTGTGGGGCCGCCCCGCCCGCCGCTCGCGGCGAGGTAGACCACCGCCGAGCCGACGACGGCTCCGACGAAGGCGAAGGGCAGGTACTGGTCGATGCGCGTGACGCCGAAGACCGCCACGGCCAGGGTGACGGCGAAGCTCGCGCCGGCGTTGACGCCGAGCACTCCGGGGTCGGCGAGCGGATTGCGGGTGAGCGCCTGGATGAGCGCGCCCGCCACGCCCAGGGACGCGCCGACGACGATGCCGAGCAGCGTGCGGTCCACGCGGGCGCCGCTGATCGTGGCGTGCGAGGCCGAGCCGTCGGGGGCGGTCAGCGCCTGCCACACCACGTCGAGGGGGAGCAGTGCCGAGCCGATCGCGACGCTGAGCACCACCGCCACGAGGAGCGTGGAGACGGCGACGCCCAGGCCGAGGAGTCGGCGGGTCCTGCGACGCGACGACCTCGACGGCGTGGCCGGTGGTGGCGCGGTCTTCGGCGCGAGCGCCTGTGCCATCTGTTCTCCCTGGGCAACCCGTCACCCGGACAGGCCGGAGTGCCGTGCTTGATCGACGTACCTGAACTGCTGGACTGCTGGAACCGCCCGGCTCCCGGTTCAGCGGCCGCCGAGCGCCCCCACCGCGTCGGTGGTGAGCGCGCTCACCGGCACCCCGGCCTCGCGGCTCAGGGCGCGCAGCAGTCCGGCCCGGGTCGCGTAGCCGGCCGCCCTGGCCGCCGCCGTCAGCTCGCCTCCGCCGCGGAGGTGTTCGACGGCGGCGTTCATCCTGGCCCGGTTGCGCCACCTTGTGAAGGGCAGTCCGGTCTCGTCGAGGAAGACGCGCTGCACCTGGCGGGGGCTCATCCGGTGTCGTTCGGCGAGTCTTTCCAGGGTCGTGGAGGGAGCGCGCAGGGCCTCGCGGGCGAGTGCGCGCACCGCGGGGTGGACGGGCAGCACGACCGGGAAGTACTGCCGGGAGATGCCCTTCAGGACGCGTCCCAGCTCCTGACGGAAGGGCTCGACCTGCTCCGGCGTGGTCGGCGCCGCACCGAGTGTGGTGGTCATGACCTCGACGATCGCGGGGACCGCCCCGAGCGGCTGGACTCGGCATCGTGGCTGGTCAGCGGGGTCGAGTAGGGGGCCGAGTGCCATGCCGCCCGGTTCGATCCGCAGCGCGTGCGGCACGCGCGGAGCGAGCCACAGGGCCTCGTGCCGCCCGAGCCGCCACTCCTCGCCCTCGGCGGACAGGCGGGCGCGGCCGGTCACCAGGTAGATGAGGTGCGGCGCGTCGTGCCGGTGCGTGTCGTGCCCCAGAAAGCGAATGGCGTTCTCGGCGACCACGGTGCCGAGAGATGTCGTCGGCAAGCGTGCCTCCCGTTGTGCGACGCGTCGTGTCCGTCACTGGCGATGTCGTACGCGGATCGACGCAGCGGAACCAGCGAGGTTAGCCTCACCTTACCAACAGCTCGAACATTCGAGCCTACCCAGCCACATGAGGTCCCATGTTTGCTCCTGCCCGCCTTCTCGCCGTCGCGGTCGTCGCCGCGCTGGCCCTCACCGGCTGCTCGGCCGCCGACCCGTCGGGCGACGGGGACAAGTCCTCCGCCGCGAAGACCCGAACCGTCACGACCGACTACGGCAAGGTGAAGGTGCCCGCCGAGCCCAAGAAGGTGGTCGTGCTGAACCACGCCCTCGCCGGGTACCTCTACGACCTCGACGTGCCGGTGCACGCCACGATTCCCGAGGACGCCGACGGCAAGGGCGAGTTCTCCCCGAACTGGGCGGAGGAGGCGAAGGCGGACGGCACGACGTTCCTGCCGTGGAGCGTCGACGGCTTCGACCTGGAGGCGATCCTCGCCCTGGAGCCCGACCTCATCGTCGGCGGCGGCATCGGCTTCCCGCTGTTCCAGGCGGAGAAGGTGTACGACGACCTCACCGACATCGCTCCCACCGTGCTCGTGGGCAAGAAGCTCGGCGACTGGCGGAGCCAGTTCTCCTTCCTGGCGGGTGACGTGTTCGGCAAGGCCGACGTCTACGACAAGCACCTGGCCGCCTACGACCAGCGGATCGGCGAGGTGAAGAAGGCGATCAAGCCGCCGGCCGGCCCCGTGTCCTTCCTCGCCCTCACCGGCGACGGCACCGCTTACGGTCTGGTGGAGAGCGTGGGTCTGCCCACCGAGCTGAAGAAGGTCGGCATCGAACCGGCGCCGGTCTTCGCCGACGGCGGTTTCAAGGTGTACGGGCAGGGCGGTGACATGTTCGAGCTGTCGACCGAGAAGGTGGGGCAGACGATCACCCAGCCGTCCGTGTTCGTGATGGGCTTCAACGCCGACACGACGGACGTCGCCACCCTGAAGAAGAACCCCGTCTACGGCGCGCTGCCCGCCTTCAAGGCGAACCAGGCCTATGACCTGCCGTACTGGGTGCTGCGCGGCGACTACGACGAGTCGATGGCCCTGCTCGACCTCATCGAGAAGCAGTTCTCCTGATGGCCGCCCAGCGCGCGTACACGACGCACCCCCTCGTCCTGCGCCGGGTCACCGTGCGCAGCGTCCACGAGGTGACACCCAGGATGCGCCGGGTGGTGCTCGGCGGCGAGGACCTCGCCGCGTTCACTCGCGACGGGACCGCTCACCCCGCCTTCGCCGCACCCGGGTTCGACGACCACATCAAGCTGATCCTGGCCGCGGACGGAAACGTCCGGGACGCGCTCCCCGCCCAGTTGCCGCACGGCATCGAGTGGACGCCGGCCGAACACCGGCTGACCCGCGACTACACGCCCCGGCGGGTGGACCATCGGGTGGGAGAGCTCCACCTCGACTTCGTCGTGCACGGCGACGGGCCCGCGGAGGCCTGGTCCGCTTCGGCGCGGGAGGGCGACGAGCTGTGGTTCGTCGGGCCCAAGTCGTCGCTCCGGCTGCCGGAACGGCTGGACTGGATCCTCCTCGTCGGGGACGAGACGGCGCTGCCCGCGATCGGCCGCTTCCTCGACGAACGTCCCCTCGACGCCCCTGCGCACATCCTGGTCACCGTCTCGGACGACGCGGCACGCCAGGAGCTGACGCTGCGCGACGGCGACACGGTCAGGTGGGTGGTCGCGGAGCCGGGCGACGCGGCGGCGCTGGACGCCGCCGTGCGCACACTGCCTTCACCGGCGGGCGAGGGATTCGCCTGGGCGGCCGCGGAGAGCCGGGCGCTGCTCCCGGTACGCCGGTATCTCCAGCGGGAGCGGAAGCTCCCCAAGGACCGCGTGAACATCACGGGTTACTGGCACCGCGAGGAGGCCGCCGCACCGGAGGCACCGGGCCCGGCCCACGCCGCCGCCGCGCAGGTCCCCGCCGGGATCCCGTCGCCGCTGCCGTGGCTGGTGACGCGGGCCGCGTTGCAGCTCGGCGTCGTCGACGCGGTGGCCGACGCGCCGGGGCTCTCCGCCGAGGCGCTCGCGACCCGCCTGGGCGTGTCCGGGCCGGGGATCGGCGTACTGCTTCCGCTGCTCGCCGCGTACGACGTGGTCGTCGGCGCGGACAGGGGGGCCGGGCTCCGTCTGGGCCCGGCGGGCGAGGAGCTCCTGGACGACCACGAGCGCGAGGAGTACACCGGCCACGAGGCCGAGCTGCTGCTCGCCCTCGCGCACCTGGCTCCCGCGCTCCGGGACGGCACGCCGCCCTGGCGGCTCGCCTCGGGCGCCACCCTGCACGACACGGTGACCCACGACGCGGACCGCTACGGCGAACTGGTCGAGGAGTGCGAGCAGTTGGTCTTCCTGCTGGCCGGCCTGACGGCCGACCCCCTCTGGGAGGACGTCGGGAGCTGTCTCCTGACCGGTCCTGGCAGCGCCTCGGTGGTCGCCGCTCTCGACGACGCCGGGCGGCGGCCCCGGCTGCGGATCGCGGAGGAAGCCACCCCGGCCGGGGTGCTGCGCGGACACGTCACGGCACCGGAGCGCATCGACTGGACGGCCGGCCCCGCCGATGTCGCCGTCGCCGCGAAGGCTCTCGCCCACCGCACCGACGAGGAGGGCGTCCAGCTCCTCACGCGGCTGGCCGGATGGACCGGGACGGCGGTCCTCGTCGAGGCCTCCCGCCCCGACGGCCTGAGCCCGCACGCGGCCGAGGCGGCCCTGCACGCGTACACCGCGACCGGCAGCCCGCTGCGCGACTCCGCCGCGATCGCCGCCCTCGCGCAGCGGTCGGGCTGGAGTGTCGACCGGACGATCGCGCTCGGCTGGGGCACCGAGGCCACGGTCCTGCGCCGGGCCTGACGCCCGCCCCCACAGGGGAGGGGCGGGCGGGAGGCCGCCGGGGTCAGCCCGATCTCGGCGGCCTCTGTCCGTCGAAGGCGAAGAGGGTGTTCGTGGCCGCGGCCACGAACACCGCGCGCCCCGCGACGGTCACGCGGGGGCTGGCGTCCTGCTCGCCCGTCAGACCGTCGACCCGGGGATCCGTCGTCCACAGCGGCTTGCCGCCGTTCGGCGACAGGGCGACCACCCGGCCGGTGGCCGAGCTGAAGTACAGCGCGCCGGCTGCCGCCACGGGGCCCGACGCACCCTCCACACCCGTCTGACGCGACCACTTCCTACGCCCTGTCGCGGAGTCGAACGCCGTTACGAGACCGGCCTGCCCGCTCACGTACACAGTGCCGTCCGCCATGCCGGCCGTGCCCGCGTACACCTTGTCGAACCGTGCGTACGTGACCTTCCGCGAGGCCGGGTCGAACCGCGCCACTCCGTCGTACCCCGCCGGCGCCGTTCCCTCGTAGCGCTTCGAGAGGAGGACGAGCCCGCCGCGGGCCGCTCCCACCGGCACGACGGGGCCGTCGACCGTGACGGGCCTGCCCAGAGTCCCGGAGGGGAGGGCGAGCGTACGCAGGGTGGGACGGCGCACCTGGAGGTCGTCCACCTCCCCGTCGGCCGCGCACATCGCGAGGAGCCGCGGTCGGAGCGGGACGGGGGCGCACTGGGTGCCGGCGGGGAACGGTGTCGTCCAGAGGGCGTCACCGCTGTGGGCGTCCCGGGCCTCGAAGCGGGAGTTGGAGGCGTCGACCGTCACCACGGCGGAGCCGACCACGACGGCGTCCATGGTCCGGCCCGTGACGGCCGTCGACTGGGCGCCGGACGGTGCGGACCACAACTCCCGGCCGCTGGCGGCGTCGAGGGCCACCACCTCGCTGCGAGGGCCCTCGGGGTCGTCCTCGGCGGCGAAGCGGTAGCCGAGCACCGTGTCGTCGGTGGCGCCCACCATGTGCATGCCCTGGACGGGGACGCCCGGGCTCTTCGCCGTCCACACCCGGGACCCGTCGTGGGCCCTGATACGGGTCGCGACGACGCCGCCGCCCCCGCAGAACAGCGCGTCGCCGCGCGCGACGCACCGCAGTTCGTCGGGGATGTCCTCGCGGCCGCCCGGCACGGTGGCGCGCCACGGCTCGAAGCCGTCCGGAAGCGCGCCCGCCGGTACCGCCGTGCTCTGCCCCGTGCCCGCGCCACCGGGGCTCGTGCCGCCTCCGCTCCCGGCGAGGCCGCCCGTCGTCAGCGCGGCGACTCCGCCGCCGATCGCCGCTACCGCGACCACCGCCGCGAGCACGGGCCGCCAGCGGCCGCGCAGACGGCCGCCGACGAGGGCGCCGCCGGTGCTTCCGGTGCCGGGGTCCGTCGGGGCGGTCCGCGCCGGGGTGCCTCCCGTCGCGAGGTGAGCTTGCGTGTTCATGTCGCGGGTGCGGCCCGCACCAGGGCCGCCGGTCCTGGCTTCGCCGAGTTCGGCGGGCAGGTCCCGCAGCAGCACGAGGAGTTCGTCCGCCGAGGGGCGCCCCTCGGGCTCCTTGTCCAGGCACGGTTCGACGACCGCCCGCAGAGCCTCCGGAACGGCGTCCAACGACGGTTCCTCGTGCACCACCTGGTAGGCCGTCAGGTAGGGGCTGTCCGCGTCGAAGGGCCCATGACCCGTCGCCGCGTACACCAGGAGCGTCCCCAGGGAGAAGACGTCGGACCGCGGGCCCACACCACGCGGCGCCTGCAACTGCTCGGGCGACATGAAGGGCGGCGTACCGATGACCCGCCCGGTCATCGTCAGCGTCTGCTGGTCCACGGCGCGCGAGATGCCGAAGTCGATGACGCGCGGGCCCTCGGGCGAGAGTACGACGTTGGAGGGTTTCAGATCGCGGTGGACGACTCCCACCCGGTGGATGTCGCGCAGCGCCTCCGCCAGCCCGATGGCGAGCCGCCTCAGCTCCGCCCCGTCCAGCGGGCCCCCCTCGGCGATGCGCTGCGTGAGCGTGGGCCCCTCGATGTAGGTCGTCGCCATCCACGGCTGCTCGGCCTCGGGGGCGGCGTCGACCACGGCGGCGGTGAACGCGCCGCTCACCCGTCGCGCGGCCGCCACCTCCTGCCGAAACCGGATGCGGAACTCGTCGTCCCCCGCGAACTGCTGGTGGATCAGCTTGATCGCGACCGGCCGCCCCGAGCTCGTACGGGACAGGAAGACCGTGCCCATGCCACCCGAACCGAGCCGCGCCTCCAGCGGATAACCGCCGATCTCGACCGGATCACCTCCGCGCAGCGACACTCTTCCCGACCTCCCGTCCCCCGTGCGTTCTCTGCCATCACGGGCCCGCTCACCTGTGCTGCACCCAAACTAGCCGCAGGCCGGTACGGCAGAGCAAAGCGGGTGACGATCGGGGAGCCCGGCCGGCTGCCGATCCGGCCGCTCTGGCAGGGCAAGCAGTACGCGGTCGCCCGCGAGAACGTCCGAGGGCTCCAGAACTGCCTGGACACCTCGACCGTCTTCCGCTTCTGCCGAACTCAGCACTGCTTACTGAGGCGTGTGGCGCCGGCGGCTGGAGTCGCGCTGCGTGGTACGCCCCGTCGTTCACCGGCTGACTCCGTCGGCGGAGGCCGAGGTGAACGGCGCGCCACAGGGGGCGTGAGCAGGCCGGTGCAGTGCCCCCTTCGCCATCCCTCACGCCCTGCCGGGGTCCGTGCGGCGCCGCGAGGATGAGCCGACCGCACCAGATCCCCGCTGCTCCGCGCACCCGCCGTTCGGCGGGTGAACACTCGGTGGAAGGAATCCACGTTGCTGCTTCTCATCTCCCCGGACGGCGTCGAGGAAGCTCTCGCGTGTGCGAAGGCGGCGGAACACCTCGACATCGTCGATGTCAAGAAGCCCGACGAGGGGTCACTCGGCGCGAACTTCCCGTGGGTCATCAGGGAGATCCGCGGAGTGGTCCCCGCGGACAAGCCGGTGTCCGCCACCGTCGGAGACGTTCCGTACAAGCCCGGCACGGTGGCCCAGGCGGCGCTCGGCGCGGCTGTCTCCGGAGCCACCTACATCAAGGTCGGCCTCTACGGTTGCACGACGCCCGGCCAGGCCATCGACGTCATGCGGGGGGTCGTCCGGGCCGTGAAGGACTACCGGCCCGACGCGTTCGTCGTCGCCTCGGGGTACGCGGACGCCCACCGGATCGGCTGCGTCAACCCGCTCGCGCTGCCCGACATCGCCCGCCGCTCGGGATCCGACGCGGCCATGCTGGACACCGCGGTCAAGGACGGGACCCGGCTGTTCGACCATGTGCCGCCCGAGGCCTGCGCGGAGTTCGTGCGGCTGGCCCACGAGGCCGGTCTGCTCGCCGCCCTCGCGGGCAGCGTGAAAGCGGCGGACCTCGCCACGCTGACCCGTATCGGAACGGACATCGTGGGCGTGCGCGGGGCGGTCTGCGAGGGCGGCGACCGCGACACCGGGAGGATCCAGCCGCGGCTGGTGGCCGCCTTCCGGGCGGAGATGGACCGGCATGCCCGGGAGTTCGCGGCCACCCCGGCCGCGAGCTGACCGCCGGCGTGGAGCCGCAGCCGCACCGCCCCGGTCCCGCACCCCTCGGTGAGCGTTTCACCGTCCTCGATCCGGCGACGGGCGAGCCTTTCGGCGAGGTTCCCGACCAGCAGGCGAAGGAGCTGGACGCGGTGGTCGGCCGCGCCCAGGAGGCCTGGCCGGGCTGGCGGGCCGACCCGGCCGGCCGCACCGCCGCCCTGCTCGCGTCGGCCGACGCCGTGGAGGGGGCCGGGGCGGACCTCGCTCCCCTGCTCACCCGTGAGCAGGGCAAACCACTGGCCGAGTCGTACGCGGAGGTCGCCCGTACGGCGGCCCGCCTGCGCTGGTTCGCCGAGTGCGTCCCCGAGCCCCGTACGATCACCGACGGCCGGGCGGTGCGCAGCGAGGTCCGCTGGCGGTCGCTGGGGCCCGTCGCCGCCATCGTCCCGTGGAACTTCCCGCTCCAGCTCGCCTCCGCGAAATTCGCGCCCGCGCTCGCGGCGGGCAACACGGTGGTGCTCAAGCCGTCCCCGTTCACGCCGCTGGCCACCCGGCTGCTGGGGTCCGTCCTGTCCGCCGCCCTCCCCGAGGGCGTGCTGACGGTCGTCACCGGGCGGGAACCGCTCGGCGCCTGCCTCGCGTCGCACCCGGGGATCCGCCATGTGACCTTCACCGGTTCGGTCGCCGCCGGGCGGTCCGTCGCGGTGGGGGCGGCGTCCGGCCTCGCCCGGGTCACCCTGGAGCTGGGCGGCAACGACGCCGCCGTCCTGCTGGACGACGTGGACGTGGAGCGGATCGCGGACCGGCTGTTCTGGGCGGCGTTCCGCAACTGCGGGCAGGTCTGCATGGCGGTCAAGCGTGTCTACGCCCCGGCCCGGCTCCACGCGCGGGTGGTCGAGGCCCTCGCGGAACGGGCGAAGAGCGTGGTCGTCGGAGCCGGTCTCGACCGGGCCACGGAGTTGGGGCCGCTCAACAACGCCGCCCAACTGGCCCGGGTGGAGCGCTACACGGCCAGGGCCCTGGCGGACGGGGCCCGGGCCGTGGCCGGTGGCCACCGGCTGGACCGGCCGGGCTACTTCTACGCCCCGACGGTCCTGGCCGATGTCCGGCCCGACAGCCCGGTGGTGACGGAGGAGCAGTTCGGTCCGGTCCTGCCGGTACTGCCGTACGGAAGCCTCGACGAAGCCGTGGAGGCGGCCAACGCCACCCGCTTCGGACTCGGCGGCTCGGTCTGGGGGACCGACCTGGACCGGGCCGAGGCGGTCGCCGACCGGTTGGAGTGCGGGACGGCGTGGATCAACCACCACGCCGAGCTGTCCCTCGCCCAGCCCTTCGCCGGCGCCAAGGAGAGCGGCCTCGGCGTCGCGGGCGGGCCGTGGGGACTGTACGGGAACCTGAGACCGTTCGTCGTGCACCGTCCCCGGGAGGCCTGACGATGAGGTTCGGCGCGGCGGTACTGCGCGGTTACGAGGCCCCGTTCGCGGTCGAGGAGGTGATCCTGGGCGCGGGGCCGGCCGACGGCGAGATCCTGGTCCGGATCGCGGGCTGCGGACTGTGCCGGACCGATCTCGCCGTCCGGCGTTCGGCGGGCCGCTCGCCGCTGCCCGCGGTGCTCGGCCACGAGGGGGCCGGGGTGGTCGTGGAGACGGGCGGCCCGGACACCGGCCTGACCGCCGGTGACCATGTGGTGCTGAGCTTCGACTCCTGCGGGCGGTGCCGGAGCTGCCTGGGCGGGGCCCCCGCCTACTGCGACCGGTTCGCCGCGCTCAACCTCTTCGGGGGGCGCGCCGAGAGCGCGGCCCGGTTCACCGACGGGGCCGGGGAATCGCTGGCGCCCCGGTGGTTCGGCCAGTCCGCGTTCGCCGAGTACGCGATGGTCCCGGCCCGCAACGCGGTGCCTGTCGACGCCTCCCTCCCCCTCGAACTGCTCGGCCCGCTCGGCTGCGGCTTCCTCACCGGCGCCGGGGCGGTGATCAACTCCTTCGGCGTCGGCCCCGGTGACACTGTCGCGGTCTTCGGCGCCGGGGCGGTGGGCCTGGCCGCGGTCATGGCCGCCACCGCCGCGGGGGCTCTCGTCGTGGCGGTCGACCGGCACCCGGAACGACTGGCCCAGGCCGAGCGGTTCCGTGCGGTTCCGCTGGACGCCGCGTCGGCCGGCCTTCCCGGCCGCGTCCAGCGGCTGACCGACGGCGGCGCTCAGTACGCCCTGGACACCACGGGTTCCGCCCGGTTGATCAACGACGCGCTCCGGTCGCTGCGTCCGACCGGCCACCTGGGCCTGGTGGCGCGGCTGCACACCCATCTGCCGCTCGAACCGGGGACCCTGGACCGGGGCCGGAAGATCTCCCACATCTGCGAGGGGGACGCGGTCCCGGCGCTGCTGATCCCCCGGCTGACCGGGCTGTGGCAGGCCGGGCGGTTCCCCTTCGACCAGCTGATCCGCACGTACCCGCTGGCCGACATCAACGAGGCCGAACGCGACTGCGACGCGGGCCGGGTGGTGAAGCCGGTCCTCATTCCGTAGGGCCGCGCCGCGCTGTTCGGCGGGCACTTCTTCGCACGGCTCGCTGCCGGTCGTCTCCAACCTCAGTCGTCTCCATCCATTAGTCGTCTCCATCACCACCAAGGGAGTGCACATGGTCGACACGGCGCACCGGAACGACGGTGTGAAGGGCGTGGCAGGAGGGATCGGTGCGACGGCTCTCCTGGTCGCCGCGGCGCGGGCCATCGAGACCCACCGCCCCGACAGCCTGGCGCAGGACGCCTTCGCGGAGCACTTCGTGCTCGGGGCTCCGGTGTCCCAGGGCTGGCCGGTCCACCCGCGGGAGGTCCCGGACGGGGACGAGAACCCGTTGTGGGGCCGGTTCGCACGGTACTTCGGACTGCGGACGCGGGTCCTCGACGACTTCCTCCTCCGGTCGGTGCACGCGGGGAACGTCCGCCAGGTGGTCCTTCTCGGGGCGGGGCTGGACTCGCGTGCGTACCGGCTGGAGTGGCCTCCCGGCTGCGTGGTCTTCGAGATCGACCGGGCGGAGGTCCTGGCGTTCAAGCACCGGGTGCTCGACGGTCTTTCGGCCACCCCGAAGGCGGCACGCGTAGCGGTCCCGATGGATCTGCGCGCCGACTGGGCCGGCGCCCTGCCCGGCGCCGGCTTCGACCCCGCCGCGCCGAGCGTCTGGCTGGCCGAGGGCCTGCTGTTCTATCTGCCGCCCGCCGCCGAGACGTACCTCATCGATACGGTGGACCGGCTGAGTGCGGAGGGAAGCGCGCTGGCCTTCGAGGTCAAGCTCGACAAGGATCTGCTGGAGTACCGCCACAGCCCGCTCTACACAGCCACGTCGCAGCAGATCGGTATCAACCTGCTGGACCTGTTCGACAGGAACCCCCGGCCCGACTCCGCGGGGGCGCTGACGAACAGGGGCTGGTCCACCTCGGTCCACACACCCTTCGACTTCACCCGCCTGCACGGACGCGGCCCGCTGCCCGAGCAGAACGACGCGCTGGCCGGCAACCGGTGGGTCTTCGCGGACAGACCCTGGCGGTAGACACCGGCCGCGTACGCGTTCGAGTACGCGCCTGCCGCGTCGGCGGCCTTGAGTGTGTCAGCGGCTGCGGACGGAAAAGTGGCGTCTTCGTGGAAAAGCCCCCTAGCTTGTGCACTCGTGACCCGTGATCCGAAGATGCCCCTGAATCCCCCGAATCCCCATGCGCTGGGCCGCGTGTTCAACGAGGTCCCGGAGCTCTACGACCGGGTTCGGCCGGGATACCCCGCCGAACTGTTCGCGGACCTTGTCGCCGTCACCGGCTTGAACGAAGGGTCGTCGGTGCTGGAGGTGGGCTGCGGTACTGGTCAGGCGACGCGTTCGCTCGCAGCGCTCGGATGCTCAGTGACCGCCCTTGAGCCGGGCGCGGACATGGCCGCACTTGCTTGCCGACGGCTCGCCTCCTTCCGCAACGTTGAGGTCGAGAAGTCGACATTCGAGCAGTGGGACGACCGCGGTCGACGCTTCGACGTCCTCGTCGCCGCGTCATCGTGGCACTGGGTCGCCCCGTCGATCGGCTGGCAGCGAGCGCGCGACGTGCTTTCCCCGGGAGGTTGGGCGGCGTTGCTCGGCCACGTCGTCGTCCGCTTGCCCGGGGAGCCGGAGGTGTACGCCGCGACCGCCGATCTGCACGAGCGGTTCTGCCCCGGGCACCCCGGCTGGGGTCATCCACCGCTGGAGGACGAGGTGCGCACCACCGAGGAGGGATGGGGCTTGGCCGACGATCCCGGAGGTTTGTTCGGCCCGTCGATCGTGCGCTGGTATCCAACCGTTCAGTGGTTCGACGGGGGTGGCTTCAGCGATCACCTTCGCTCGTTGTCGCTGTATCGGAGCCTCGACCGGGATACCCGTGAGCCGCTGCTCGACGCCATCGCCGAGCGTATTCGCACGCGCATGGGCGACCGAGCGTCACGCCGCTATCTGAGCTTCCTGCGTGTCGGACGTGTCGGACAGCGTGCCCAGTGAGGCCGGTGGCCCTTCTCCGCACTCCGGTGATGGACCTGAGCGGGTTCGCCGCTCAGGTCCACCGGGAGTCCCCGACGAGCCGGATCGTCGTGCCGGACTACCGCACGACGTACGGCGCGGACCTGCGCGCCGGCACGTCCATGCCATAGGGGTGACGGATCAGCGGAGTCCGGCGAAGAGGTCCTTCTCGGGCAGGGCCGCGCCGGTGGAGTCCTGGACGCGTACGAAGGTCTCCGTGCCCATCAGGTCGCCGAACCTCTCCTTGCCCATCTTGAGGAAGAAGATGTTGTCGCCCTGGCTGGCGTGCGCGGCCAGCGCGTCGAACTTCCGGCCGCTGAACGCGGTGGTGTCCACCCACGTGGTGACCTCGTCGTCGGGGAGGCCGATCTCGGTCATCGCGTCGGCCTCGGCGGGATCCGGCTCCGGCTGCCGCTCCGGCTCCGCGTCCGGCTGCGGCATGTCCTCGTGGAACTCGCGCATGGCCTCCCCGAACCGCCGCAGCATCGAGTGGGGCATCGTCGTCCAGTACACCTTCGGCGTCAGTTCGGTCATCTCCAGCGCCGCCATCGTGATGCGGTGGGCCTGGATGTGGTCGGGGTGGCCGTAGAAGCCGTTCTCGTCGTAGGTGACGACGACATCGGGGCGGTAGTGCCGCATGAGTTCCGCGAGTCGGGCGGCGCCCTTCTCCACCGGGGTCTGCCAGAAGGATCCGGGGGCCTCGTTGCTCGGCCAGCCGATCATTCCGGAGTCGGCGTAGTCCAGCGTCTCCAGGTCACTGACCCCGAGGACCTCACAGCTCGCCTCCAGCTCCCGACGGCGCATCGAGGCGACGGCCGCCGGGTCGTGTCCGGGGTCGCCCGGCTTGACACCCCCCGGCCCGTCACCGCAGCCGCCGTCGGTACACGTCACGAGAACCGTGCGGATGCCTTCCGCCGCGTACCGCGCCAGGACGCCTCCGGTTCCGGTCGCCTCGTCGTCGGGGTGGGCGTGCACGGCCATGAGAGTCAAGGGCCGGTCGGTCATGAAGGGTCCTCCCGCAGAGATACATCGAGATACGTGATATGTCGAGATACATCGTGGTTCGGGTCGGCGGCGGGCGTGCTACCGCGATCCCAGGGCTCGGATCCCGACGGGGCGGATGACCCAGCGGCCCCCGTGTCCCCCGCCGCACGGCGCCGGTCCCTCGAACGGTGCAACCGCGCCGACCGGGCCGGCTGTTCCCGACGGAGCCGACGATTCTCGACGGAGACCGCCCGCAGCCCCCTCAGGGCTCCGGTGCTGCGGGGACAGCGCACAATGAGCTGTCCCGGAGGCTCCGGCAGCCGAGGCCGGAGCGGAAGCGGGCCTTGGGCGGTGGATCATGTCAGGCCGCGTGTCGGGCCGCGGGCTGACACGGCCCGTACGACGACCCCGTTGTGCGGTGGCCGCCGCCCGGCCGCGACACGGCGCGATCCGCCGGACAGAACCTCAGGAGGGGAAGCGTGACCGAGACAAGCGACACCCGATCCGCCGCCAGTGAAGCGCCGGAGGCGCAGCGGGACCGACTGCGGCGTCTGATGCGCTACGTCCCTCTGATCGCCCCCGTCCTCCTGTGGGCCGTGCCGTGCTGGGTCCTTCTGCACACCGGCCAGCGCTGGCCGCTGCCCGTCACCCTGACCGGCACCGCGCTGTTCGTCCTCGGCCTGGCCGGTATGCCGCTCGCGATGGTGCGCGGCCACGGCCGGCGCCAGCGGGACCGGGCGGCGATCGTCGGTGACACACTGCTGGGTGGCATCTGGGTCCTGTTCACCTGGTCCGTACTGCTCGGCGTCCTGCTGCGGCTCGCCCTGACCGTGGCCGGTGTGGGTGACGGGCAGGACCGGGCGCGCATCGTCACCTGGGCCGTCCTCGGCGTCGCCGCCGTGCTGCTCGTCTGGGGGTACGCCGAGGCCCGCCGCGTGCCGCGGGTGCGCCGTCTCGACGTGGAACTCCCGCGCCTGGGAACCGGGTTGGACGGAACCCGGGTCGCCCTGATCACCGACACCCACTACGGTCCGCTCGACCGGGCCCGCTGGTCGGCGCGGGTCTGCGAGACGGTGAACACCCTGGAGGCCGACCTGGTCTGCCACACCGGCGACATCGCGGACGGCACGGCCGAACTCCGTCGTGCCCAGGCCGCTCCGCTGGGCACCGTGCGGGCGACCCGGGCCCGTGTCTATGTCACCGGCAACCACGAGTACTACAGCGAGGCCCAGGGCTGGGTCGACCTGATGGACGAGCTGGGCTGGGAGCCGCTGCGCAATCGCCATCTGCTGCTCGAACGCGGCGGTGACACGCTCGTGGTCGCCGGCGTCGACGACGTCACCGCCGAGTCCTCCGGACTGGCGGGCCACCGCGCCCACCTCGCCGGAGCCCTCCACGGCGCCGACCGCGACCTGCCCGTGCTCCTCCTCGCCCACCAGCCCAAGTTCATCGACCGCGCGGCAGCCCACGGCATCGACCTCCAGCTCTCCGGCCACACCCACGGAGGCCAGATCTGGCCCTTCCACTATCTGGTCCGCCTCGACCAGCCGGCCGTCGCCGGCCTCAGCCGCCACGGCGCCCGCACCCTCCTCTACACCAGCCGCGGCACCGGCTTCTGGGGCCCGCCCTTCCGCGTCTTCGCCCCCAGCGAGATCACCCTGCTCGTGCTCCGATCCCCGCAGCCGGCCGACTGACGCGCCGGGCGGTCAGGAGCAGGCCGGGCACAGACCTCGGTAGGTGATCTCCACCGAGCCGACGGCGAACCCGAACCGCTCGGCCTCGGGCAGGTCGCCGAGGGCGTCCCCGACCGGGTGGACGTCGCGGACCGTGCCGCAGCCGGAGCACACCAGGTGCTGATGGGAGCGGCGTGCGTTCGGGTCGTATCGCTTGGCCCGGCCCACGGTGGAGACCTCCAGCACCTCGCCGAGCGTGACGAGCTCCCCCAGCGTGTTGTAGACGGTCGCGCGGGAGATCTCGGGCAGCCTCGCGGCGGCCCGCTGATGCACCTCGTCGGCCGTCAGGTGCACATGGTCGCCATCGAGGACCTCCGCGACGACACGCCGCTGCGAGGTCAACCGCCAGCCACGGCCCCGTAGCCGTTGAAGGAGGTCGCTCATCTCGTCACCTGCTCCGCTTCGCGGCGGTCGCGCGGCCCCGGACGGATCCACGGATCCGACGACGTCGCGTCCCGGCCACTATCGTTTTAGCGCACTTCTTGACTTGGACGAAGTCCATCGTAGGATCGATCCCGGCGACATCCAAGAGACAGGAAGACTCCGGTACGGCAGCAGAGAAACGCGGTGGGACACCGTCGGTCGACCGCGCGGCGCCGACCGAGCGCCGTCCTCGTCGCACCGCCGGGACCGCCCGGTCCCGTCCGTGAAACGTTCGGGCGGGCGCGGCGAGACCCGGCATACCTCGTGCCCCTTCTGCACGGACCGAATCCTCCTCCCCCGTTCAGCGCCCCACGACCCACCGGGTCCGGAAGGATTGCCATGACCGAGAACCACGAGTCGCATGTCTTTGATCCCGTCACCCCGGATTCGCCCGAGACGGCCGTCCCCGAGGTGCCCGAGGCGCAGGCCGGCGGCTGCCCCGTGGCCCACGGCCGCGCGCCGCACCCCACGCAGGGCGGCGGGAACCGCCAGTGGTGGCCGGACCGCCTCAATCTGAAGATCCTCGCCAAGAACCCCGCCGTGGCGAACCCGCTGGGTGCGGACTTCGACTACGCGTCCGCGTTCCAGGCGCTCGACCTGCCCACGGTGAAGCGGGACATCGCCGAGGTGCTCACCACGTCGCAGGACTGGTGGCCTGCCGACTTCGGCAACTACGGGCCGCTGATGATCCGGATGGCCTGGCACAGCGCCGGCACGTACCGCATCAGCGACGGCCGCGGTGGCGCGGGCGCCGGTCAGCAGCGCTTCGCCCCGCTGAACAGCTGGCCGGACAACGGCAACCTGGACAAGGCCCGCCGTCTGCTGTGGCCGGTCAAGAAGAAGTACGGCCAGGCGCTGTCCTGGGCGGACCTGCTGATCCTCACCGGCAACGTCGCCCTGGAGACCATGGGCCTGAAGACCTTCGGCTTCGCCGGCGGCCGCGAGGACGTCTGGGAGTCGGAGGAGGACGTCTACTGGGGCCCGGAGACCACCTGGCTCGACGACGAGCGGTACACCGGCGACCGTGAGCTGGAGAACCCGCTCGGCGCGGTCCAGATGGGTCTGATCTACGTCAACCCCGAGGGCCCCAACGGCAATCCGGACCCGGTCGCCGCCGCCCGCGACATCCGTGAGACCTTCCGCCGGATGGCGATGAACGACGAGGAGACCGTCGCGCTCATCGCCGGTGGCCACACCTTCGGCAAGACGCACGGCGCGGGCCCCGCGACAAGCGTCGGCGCGGACCCCGAGGGCGCCTCGATGGAGGAGCAGGGCCTGGGCTGGCGCAACTCGTACGGGACGGGCAAGGGCGGGGACGCCATCACCAGTGGTCTTGAGGTGACCTGGACCAGCACTCCGACCACATGGGGCAACGAGTTCTTCCACAACCTCTTCGCCTACGAGTACGAGCTGACCGAGTCCCCGGCCGGTGCGAAGCAGTGGGTCGCCAAGGACGCGGAGGCGACCATCCCGGACGCCCACGACGCGTCGAAGAAGCACAAGCCGCAGATGCTCACCACCGACCTGTCGCTGCGCTTCGACCCTGCCTACGAGCAGGTCTCGCGCCGCTTCTACGAGAACCCGGACGTGTTCGCGGACGCCTTCGCGCGCGCCTGGTACAAGCTGACGCACCGTGACATGGGCCCGATCCAGTGCTACTTGGGCGCCGAGGTGCCTTCCGAGGTGCTGCTGTGGCAGGACCCGCTGCCCGCGCGCACCGCTGAGCCGCTGGACGCCGAGGACATCGCCGCGCTGAAGGAGCAGGTGCTCGCCACGGACCTGACGGTGGCGCAGCTGGTCTCGGCCGCCTGGGCGTCGGCCGCGTCCTTCCGCGGCAGCGACAAGCGCGGCGGCGCCAACGGCGCCCGGGTCCGTCTGGAGCCGCAGCGCGGCTGGGAGGCGAACGACCCGGACGAGCTGGCCCAGGTCCTGCGGGCTCTGGAGGGTATCCAGGAGTCCTTCGGCGCCAAGGGCGGCAAGCGGGTCTCGCTGGCCGACCTGATCGTCCTCGCGGGCAACGCGGCCGTCGAGCAGGCGGCCAAGGACGCCGGCGTCGAGGTGGAGGTGCCGTTCACGGCGGGCCGGGTCGACGCCACGCAGGACCAGACGGACGTCGAGTCCTTCGCCGCCCTGGAGCCCGTGTACGACGGCTTCCGCAACTACGCGGGCAAGGGCAGCCGCCTGCCCGCCGAGTACCTGCTCCTGGACCGGGCCAACCTGCTGACGCTGAGCGCCCCGGAGACCACGGTCCTGGTCGGCGGTCTCCGTGTGCTGGGCGCCAATTCCGGCGGCTCGAAGCACGGCGTCCTCACCGACCGCCCGGGCACGCTGACGAACGACTTCTTCGTGAACCTGCTCGACCTGGGCATCACCTGGAAATCGACGTCGGCGGCGCAGGACGAGTTCGAGGCCCGCGACGCGACCGGCCGGGTCAAGTGGACCGGTACCCGCGCGGACCTGGTCTTCGGCTCCAACTCCGAACTCCGTGCCCTCGCCGAGGTGTACGCGAGCGACGACGCGCGGCAGAAGTTCGTGACGGACTTCGTCGCCGCCTGGAGCAAGGTCATGGACCTCGACCGCTTCGACCTGGTCTGACCGCTCGGTCCGGGCCGCCCCCTCGGCGCGGCCCCGACCCCGCCGACCACGGCGGCCGGGCGAGCCCGTCGGCGCGCCCGGCCGCCGTCCTGCTACCAGCCGGCCTTCACCGCGTTGTAGGCCGTCCGGCAATCGGCGTTGGTGGCATCCGCGGCCAGCTTCTCCATGGAGCTGCTCCAGACCTTCTTGGCCACCTTCTCCATGTCACGGGTGGCCGCGGGCACGTTCGGCGCGTGCTTCTTGATCGTCGCCAGCGAGGACCTGGCGAACTTGTTGCACACGGGTCCGGCGGCGTCCCGGTAGCGGGTGTCCAGGTCCGTCGCGACGGCCTGGCCGTTCTGGGTCGCCCAGGTGTTCCAGGCCGCGCACGCAGCTTCCGTGAACACGGCCTGGTCGGCCTCGCTCAGTCCCAGCACCTCGCCCAGCATCGCGTCCTTGGCCTTGTCGGGAACCGTGAAGTCCACGACGGGGAACTTGTCGAGGGTTTCGAGCAGCGCCTCCTGACACGCGGGAGGCAGCGGGGCCGCGGCGAGGGCGGTGGAGGGGGCGGCCAGCGCGGAGACGGACAGGAGTGCCGCGGTGAGGACGGTGCGCTGGACGGTACGTGAAAGAGGCATGGGGCAGTGCTCCTCGTACGGAAGGGAGTGGCGGTCCGGGCGCCGCATCAGCGCCCGACGGCTACAGAACGATCACCGCCCGCGCAGGTCACGGGCCTTTCGGTGGGGCGCACGGTGGCACACAGGGTCGTCGGCCGTCCGTGCGACGAGGGGGCCGTCCGCCGTCCGGAGGCCACGGCCGCGAGGGGACGGAACCCGTCTCCCCCGTCCCGGTGAAAGCGCGTTCCGGGTCCGCCGGCGGAAGACCAGGAAGCCGGCCGTCGCGGCGCCGACGAGCCAGAGGCACTGGATCACGAGCCCCCGGACGGCCGACGCGTCGGAGAAGGCCGCGGCCATGCTCGCCTGCACGGCTCCGTACGTCGGGAGGAAGCGCACGACGGCGCTGTCGGACCCGGAGCTGGAGAGGGGATTCTGCAGGGCGACGTCGAGGATGCTGATCATCAGGATGGCGAACATGCCCTCGACCTCCCGGCGGAGCACCGATCCGAAGACCACGCCCAGCGCGCCGTAGGTCAGGGCCGCGCAGAACAGGGCGGCGGCGAGGAGGAGGGGCTGTCGCGGCGGCCAGGCGAATCCGACGACGACCGTGGCGTACGCGGCGACGGCGACACAGACCAGCGTGAGCGCGGACAGCTTCGCGAGGACGAGGTGGTAGCGGGGGTAGCCCGCCATCGCCAGGCGGCGGTCGAAAGCGCCTCCCGTGAAGGTGGCCGCGAACATCATGAACCCGGCGATCAGGGTGACCGCGTTCAGCGCACCGGTGATCTGGGTGAGGTGGTTGCCGGGCGGGGACAGGATCTCGCCGGTGGCCCGGAGCCGGAACGGGGCCGGCTGATCGGGAATGGTCACGTAGGCGAGGGCGATCCACACGGGGATGTACACGACCACCAGCAGCATCGCGAACCGGTTGCGGGCGTGCCCGGTCAACGCGTACCTGGACGCCGTGGCGAACAGGAACCAGTGCCGCCTCATGCCGCCGCCCCCGCAGGCCGCTCCTGGCGGTGGAGGCGCCCGTTCTCCAGGCGCCAGAGCACATCCAGCCGGTCGATGTCGTACGCCAGGTGCGAGACGACCAGTACCGAACGCCCGGCGTCGCGCAACCTCGTCGCCAGCTCCCAGAAGCGCAGGTACGTCTCCCAGTCGAAGCCCTGGTAGGGCTCGTCCAGCAGGAGCACGTCCGGGTCGTGCATGAGCGCCAGGGTCAGGTTCAGTTTCTGCCGCGAGCCACCGCTGAGCAGGCCCGCACGCCGGTCGAGGTACTCGGTGAAGGCCAGGGTCTCCATCACCTCCTCGGCCCGCCGCAGGCCGGCGAGGCCGAACGCGGCCTTGAAGAGGTCGAGATGCTGGCGGACGGTGAAGGAGTCGTCCAGCACCACGGACTGCGGGCAGTAGCCGAACCGGCCGTGGTGCCGCACCGAGCCGCGGTCCGGCCCCAGCTCACCGGAGAGAATCTTCAGCAGCGTCGTCTTGCCCGCGCCGTTCTCCCCGACGATCCCGGCGAGGGTGCCGGGCCGTAGCCGGAGGTCGACTCCCCGGAGAACGGCGTACTGCCGGTAGGAGTGGTGCACATCGTGGACGTCCATCGTCTCGCTCCGTCGACCAGGTCTTTCCCGTACTCGCGGAACCGGTCCGCTCGTGCCCAACGAGCCGGCCACACGGCGGAAACGGCGCCGGAGAAGCGTCCGTTCGCCCGGCGTCAACCCGGTGCACGACCCGTCACGCGTGCGACGGGACCTCTGCGGAAACCGCTCCCGGCGCGCGGCGCCGGCCCATAGCGTGACCGGGCTCGGAACGCCCGCGTCGGGCGCCTGGAGCCGTCGTCACGTACCCAAGGGGAAAGGCCGGTCGGCCATGCGGAGAACGTGCGTGATCGGAGCGGGCCCGTCCGGCCTGGCGGCGAGCAAGGTCCTTGCCTCGCGTGGCCTTCCGTTCGACTGCTTCGAGGCGGGTTCGGGCATCGGCGGACTCTGGCGCTACGGCAACGACAACGGTATGTCGGGGGTGTACGCGTCGCTGCACGCGAACATCTCCAAGGAGAGCATGTCGTTCTCCTCGCTGGCGATGCCGGAGACCTACCCGGTCTTCCCGCACCACAGCAAGGTCCTCGCCTACCTGGAGCAGTACGCCGCAGCGTTCGGTCTGCACCGGCACATCGCGTTCGGCACGGAGGTCACCTCCGTACGGCCCCTGGAGGACGGCGGCTGGGAGGTCGTCCGCCGGCGCCGGGGCGGGACGGAGGCGCGGACACAGCGCTACACCGAGGTGGTGGTGGCGAACGGGCACCACTGGGACCCGCGGTTGCCGGACCCCGCCGTACCGGGGGCCGAGGAGTTCGAGGGTCCCGCTCTCCACTCGCACGACTACCGCACCCCCGAGCCGTACGCGGGCCTGCGGGTGCTCGTGATCGGCATGGGCAACTCCGCGTGCGAGATCGCGGCGGAGGTCTCCCGTACGGCGGCGCGGACGTTCCTCTCCGCGCGCGACCCGGCGCACGTGTTCCCCAAGATGCTGCTCGGCCGGCCGGCCGACCACTTGGCGGGGAGCCCGCTGGCCGGCCTGCCGCGGTTCCTCAAGGAGCCGGCGATGGCGCTTCTCCTGCGGCTGACCCGTGGCGCCCCCGCTCGTTACGGGCTTCCCGAACCGGCCCGTGGGCCCCTCGCCGCCCACCCGTCCACTTCGGACGAACTCCTCGTCCAGCTGGCCCGGGGCGCGGTCACCCCCAAGCCCGGCGTCAGCTCCTTCGGCCGGGACACGGCGTTCTTCGCGGACGGCAGCCGCGAGAGCGTGGACGCCGTGGTGTACGCCACCGGGTACGCCATCTCCTTCCCCTTTCTGGCCCCCTCCGTCTTCGCCGCCCCGGGCGGTCGCACGGAGCTCTATCTGCGCACGGTGCCGCCCCGTCTCCCCGGGCTCTACTTCATGGGACTCGCCCAACCCGCCGGGGCCGCTTTCCCGTTGCTCGAACCGCAGGCCGAATGGGTCGCCGACCTGATCGAGGGAGCGGTGCGGCTGCCGGCGCCGGCGGAGATGACCCGGGCGATCGCCCGCGCGCGCCGACAGCACGACAAGGCCTACGCGCCCACCTACCGTCACGGGATCGAGATCGACATCCGCTCCTACCGGCGAGCCCTCCGGCGGGAACTCCGGGCAGGCAGGCGCCGGGCCCGCGGTGTGCTCCCGCCCCGGCCCGGGGCGAGCACTCCCGCGCCCGTGTCCGACGCCGTGTGATCCGCCCGACGCCGTGTGACCCGCCGGCCCGCAGCGTCGGTCCGGTACGGGAGAGCTCCCGCCCGGCTCACACGGGCGTCGAGCTCTCCGCCAGCTCGCCCACGGCCTGCTCCCACAGCTCCGGCAGCAGTTCCCCCAGCGGGAGGGCGCGGTCGGCGACGAAGGACACCTCCGCCCAGTCGCCGAAGAACGACAGCCCCACGGCGAAGAGATGACCCGGCACGAGCAGGGGCAGCAGGGCGGTCCCCGTCACCTGCGTCTCCCCCAGGCTCCCCTTGTCGGCGAGCGGCATGGAGGTGGCCATGATGTTGGTGACGCGTGGCGAGAGCATCCTGCGCAGGTACCACGCGGTGGGGCCGTCCGGCATGAAGCGCACCAGGTCCTGAATGGCCTGCCGCCAGGTCTCGCCCCGCAGCTTCCGGGTCGTCGCCATGACCTGATCCAGTCGGCGCAGGGGCTCCTCACCGTCCCGGGAACCGTCCGGGTGTTCCAAAACGGTCCGCACGGGCAGTTCGAGCGGCAGGGCGAAGCAGCGGTTTCCCCACGTCTGTTCCTCGTCGGCGCGTCGTGCGTCGACGGGCAGTACGGCCGTCACCCGGGGAAGCGGAACCCCGGCACGGGCCGACCAGACCGACAACGCCCCGGAGAGCGCCGCCAGATGTACGTCGTGGGCCGAGCCGCCCCGCCCGGCGCCGACCCGGCGGAGGGTGTCGACCGGAGCCCGGCCACGCCACAGCCGCCGCTCCCCGGAGGGTACGAAGGCCGCGTCCGGGCGGTGACCGCGAACGGCCAGGGAGCCGGCCACGAACCTCGTGGCCAGCCCGACGGCCGCGCCGACCCGACGGGGCACCCCGGACGGACGGTTCCGGCCCGGTACCGGGCGCGCCGACGGCTCCCCCTCACCCAGCATGGCCCGGAAGGTCATGGCGGCGGCCGAACCGTCCTGGCAGGCGTGGTGGAAGCGGTAGCAGACGGCGTACGCGTCGGGGTCGTGACCGTGGACCAGCCAGACCCCCCAGTAGCAGCCGGGGGCGAACGGGGCGTTGAGCGCGGTGTGCAGGGCGGAGTCCCGGGCGCCGGGTCCGTCGGCGACCACCTCGTGCACATGCCGGTCGACGGCGAAGTCCGCGTCCGGCTGCCACCGGGACCGCCGGCCTCCCGCCACCCGGCTGGTGAGCAGGGGCAGTTCGCCGAGGCGGTATCCCACGTACGCGCGAAGGTCCGCCAGGGCCGGGGGCGGACCACTGAGATACGCGACGCCGCCCGCGTCCCAGCGGACGTCGGGCCGCCGGCGCTCCAGCTTGAGGAACGCGCGGTCGACGGCGTGGGTGGAGTGGCGGGGCGAGGGGATCGGCCGATCGGGCCGGGCGGAGCGATCGGACGGGGCCGGCAGGGTGGGCTGCTCGGGGGCAGACATAGGACTTTGGGCTCCAATTCGAGCTGGGGGCGATCGCGTTGCTGACAGGAGGGACGGAGAAGCGGGGGAAGGCAGGGCGGAGAGGTGGGGCGGAGAGGTGGGGCGGAAAGACGGAGGCACGGAGAGGCGTTGGGGCAGTGAGACGGAGGCGCGAAGAGGCAGTGAGGCAGTGAGGCGGTGAGGCGGAGGGACGCGAGCGGGCGGTGGCAGGAGGCCGTCACCTCCCGGCCCACCCTCCCGGGCCGACCGGCCTCAGCGAGCCGCCCGGGCCGGGCGACCGCAGCACGCCGTCGGAACCGACCGCCCATCAGGATGACCACCGGGCGGAGCAGGTCCGTACCGTGTCCACCCGCCGCTCCCGCCCCAGCGGCCTGATCCGTGTCCGCCCCGCGTCCGCCGGCCCGCCCGGCTCCGGGCCCCCCGCGGCTCCCGTGCCCGTGCCCCGGCGGGCCCCCGGCCCCACGCACCGTCTGCCGCGGTCGGCATGGCGACCCGTGGCGAGGGTGATCCGGATCCTCGGCGGCGGGTTCCCTCGAAAGAGGGACGGGGCTTCGATCACCACCGTGGACCTCCGGCCGTGTCCGGCCGCCGCGCAGGCCCGAGCCGCTCGGCCGACGGCGTTCCGCGCCCCGGGCCGTGCGCAAGCGCACCGGCCGCGCCTCTCCGTACTCCGTTCGGGTGAGCGGGAGGAATCGGGGCGCCTGTGCCGTTCGCCGTCTGCCATTGTGTGCCGTGCGCCGGAGATCACCGGGCTGCGAGGCCCGAGAAACCCCCGTCGGACGGGGCACCGGAGAGCCGGCGAGCACCGGCCGCACCGGATCGGCCGACCGTGCGCGGTGCGATCGTCGTCACGATCCGCGAACCGCGATGCGGGACGGCCGGTGGCATCCCGCTGCCCCCGCACCCCGCACCCGCCCCGCACCCGCCGCAACGGCGCCACTCCGTCTCCCCTCCGCACCCGGTCAGGGACCGCCCCTCTCACCGCCCTTGGAGCCACGCTCGTGCACGTCGCACTCACCGGCGCCACCGGATTCCTCGGACTGCGTCTGCTGCGTCGCCTGCTCGCCACGCACCCGTCGGTGACCGTCCTGGCCCATGCCGGGTCGGGAAACGCCCTGCACCGCATCACCCGGTTCTTCGAACTGACAGGCTCGCCGGAGGCCTCGCTCGACCGGCTCCCCCGCCGGCTCCGGGTGGTGGAGACCGACCTGGCGCTGCCGCGGCTGGGCCTGTCCGCACGAACGTTCCAGAGGCTGGCCGACGGCCTCGGCGAGATCTGGCACAGCGCGGGCAGCATCAATCTGGAAGGCGACCTTCCCGAGCTGCGACGGACCAACGTCGAAGGGACCCGGCACGTACTGGAGTTGGCTGCCGCCGGTCGCGGGGCACCCCTGTTCCGCCATGTGAGCACCGCGTTCGTGGCCGGTGGCCGGCGCACCGGGGTGGCGTACGAGGACGAGCTGAACGCCCCCGACGGCTTCGAGAACGCCTACGAGCAGTCCAAGTACGAGGCGGAGCTGCTGGTTCACGGCTGGTCCCGGGAGCACGACCGCCCGGCCCTCGTCCTGCGACCGGGCATCCTGGTCACCGACCGGCCGCCGCACCCCGAACTGCCCTCGCACCCGTTGCAGGTCGTCGAGCGCATTCTGCGCGACGCGCTGGGCGCCGCCGGATCGGGCGACCGGCTCCGGGTCCGGACGGTGGGGCATCCGCACGGCCGGCTGAACCTCCTACAGGTGGAGCACGCTGCCGACGTCATGGTGCGGCTGGCCGGGTTGCCGCCGTCGGGCGGGGTCGACACGTACCACGTCGTCCATGACCGCGATGTGCCCGTACTCACGGTCGTGAAGCTCCTGGAACGGCTGATCCCGCTCTCGATCGACCTCGTCTCCGCCAAGCCGGACGACCCGTCGGCGGTGGAGGCGCTGCTCGACTTCTACCCGGGCATGACGGCCTACCTCGCCCACCGGCGACGGTTCGACGACACCCGGGTCAGGACCCGGCTCGGGCCGTCGGCGGCCTCCGCCCCGGTGGGCCTCGACTACCTGTGGTCCGGGCTGGCCCCCCGGGGCGGGGCCCTGCCCCTGTCGCCGGGCGTCCCCCCGGCCCCTCTCCCGTCCGCCCGGTACGCCTGACCAGCCACCCGGTACGCCTGACCAGCAGCCGACCCATCCCGTTGGAGCCTCCCCGTGTCCGTCCCCACCGCTCTCGGCCCGCCTGCCGCCTCCTTGCCGGTCTTCTCGCCCGAGGGGATCACGGCCCGTGTCCGGCAGATCCGGGAGCCCGTGCACATCGTCAGCGGGCCGGACGGCCGGGAGCTGGGGGTCGCGACCGGCGCCGCGCCCGCAGGTCCGGTGCTCGGCACGCTGCCGCCCCTGTACCCCGAATGGCTCGGCGGCCGTACGTTCTGCGAGGCGCACGGCGTCCGTTTCCCGTATGTCGCGGGGGAGATGGCGAACGGCATCGCAACCACCCGGATGGTCTCCGCGATGGCCCGGGCGGAGATGATCGGCTTCTTCGGCGCGGGCGGTCTGGCCTTCCCCGACGTGGAGCGGGCCGTGCACACCCTGGTGCGGGATCTGGGGTCCCGCTCGAACTGGGGCGTCAATCTCATCCACTCACCGGCCGAACCGGCACTGGAGTTCCGCGTCGCGGAGCTGCTGCTGCGTCGCGGTGTTCCCCGGATCTCGGCGTCGGCGTTCATGGAGCTGACCCCGGCGGTCGTCCTGTGCTCGGCGCACGGGCTACGCCGGGGCCCGGACGGCGCCGTCGTCCGGCGTACGCGCCTGTTGGCGAAGGTCTCCCGGCCCGAGGTGGCCGAGAGGTTCCTCTCCCCCGCGCCGCCCGCGCTGCTGGACTCCCTCGTCGCCCAGGGGAAACTGACCCGCCAGGAGGCGTCTCTGGCGGCCCTGGTGCCGGTGGCCGAGGACATCACCGTGGAGGCGGACAGCGGCGGGCACACCGACAACCGGCCGTTGTCGGTCCTGCTGCCGAGGATCGCCGCGCTGCGTGACGCGCTGTGCCGGCGGTTCGGTTACCGTCGGCCGGTCCGGCTCGGTGCGGCCGGCGGTCTCGGCACCCCGGACGCGGTGGCCGCCGCCTTCGCCCTCGGCGCCTCCTATGTGGTCGTCGGGTCGGTGAACCAGACGGCCGTCGAGGCGGGCCTGTCCGACGCGGCCAAGGCGATGCTCTGCGACGCGGACGTATCCGATGTGGCCATGGCGCCGGCAGCCGACATGTTCGAGCTGGGTGTGAAGCTGCAAGTGCTCTCCCGGGGCACGATGTTCGCCCAGCGGGCTGCTCGGCTCCATGCGGCGTACCAGGCCCATGGATCGCTGGAGGAGATCCCGTCCGCGCTGCGCGCCACCATCGAACGCGACGTGCTGCGCGCCCCGTTCGACGAGATCTGGCTCCACGCTCGCACGTTCTGGGAGCAGCGCGATCCCGCGGAGATCGCCCGTGCGGAGGCCGACCCGAAACACCGTATGGCCCTGGTCTTCCGCTGGTATCTGGGCAGTTCCAGCCGGTGGGCGATCACCGGGGAGGAGTCACGGCGGGCCGACTTCCAGATCTGGTGCGGGCCGGCGATGGGCGCGTTCAACCGGTGGGTGGCCGGCTCGTTCCTGGCCGATCCGGCGCACCGGTCCGTGGTGCGGATCGGACTCAATCTGCTGGAGGGGGCCGCCGTGCTCACACGCGCCCATCAACTACGCACGTACGGAGTCCCCTTGCCGGCCGAGGCGTTCACCTACACCCCGTGCGAGCTGGCGTGAGCGGCCTCGGCGCCACCGGGGCGTCGGTACCGACCGTACGGCCCCGAGGAGAGAGCATGTCCGAGTCCGTCCCCCGTCAACTCCCCATCGCCGTGGTCGGCGTGGGGGCCCTGGTGCCGGGCGCCACGGACGCGGCGGGCTACTGGCGGATCGTGACCGGTGGCCGCGACCTGATCACCGAGGTGCCCGCCACCCGCTGGCGCGTGGAGGACCACTACGACCCGGATCCGGCCACCCCCGACAAGACGTACGCCCGCCGGGGCGCGTTCCTTCCCGAGGTGGACTTCGATCCGATGGCCTACGGGGTGCCGCCCGCCAATCTGCCGGCGACGGACACCTCCCAACTGCTCGCCCTGATGGTCGCCGACCAGGTGCTGACGGACGCGGGCGGCCCGGCCGGGGTGGACCGTGACCGGACCGGCGTCGTCCTCGGCGCGGCGGCTCTCGAACTCCTTCCGCACATGTACGGGCGCGCCCACCGCCCCGCCTGGCTCGCGGGGCTGCGGGAGAGCGGACTCGACGAGACCGAGGCGCAAGCCGTGTGCGACCGCATCGCGGCCCGTTTCGAGCCGTGGCGCGAATCGACCTTCCCCGGGCTGCTCGGCAACGTCGTCGCGGGCCGGATCGCCAACCGGTTCGATCTGCACGGCATCAACCACACCACCGACGCCGCCTGTGCCAGCTCGCTCGCGGCCCTGTCGACGGCCGTCGGTGAACTGTCCCTGGGCCGGGCCGACCTGGTGATCAGCGGGGGCGTGGACACCGGGAACGACATCGGCATGTTCCTGTGCTTCTCCAAGACGCCGGCGCTGTCCCCCACCGGCGACTGCCGGCCGTTCTCGGCCGCGGCGGACGGCACCATGCTCGGCGAAGCGGTCGTCATGTACGCGCTGAAGCGGTTGTCCGACGCGGAGCGTGACGGCGACCGGATCCACGCGGTGATCCGGGGTATCGGCACCTCGTCCGACGGCAGGAGCACGGCGATCTACGCCCCGCTGCCCGAGGGCCAGGAACGAGCCCTGCGACGCGCCTACGAGGGAGCCGGCTACGGGCCGGAGACCGTGGAGCTGGTCGAGGCGCACGGGACCGGCACGAAGGCCGGAGACGCCGCCGAACTGGCGGCGCTGCGTGCGGTGTTCGGTGCGTCGGGACGCCCGGACGGGCAGTGGTGCGCGATCGGTTCGGTCAAGTCGCAGATCGGCCACACCAAGTGCGCGGCGGGCGCGGCGGGCCTGCTCAAGGCGGTCATGGCCCTGCGCCACCAGGTGCTGCCGCCGACGGTCAAGGTGGAGCGGCCGAACCCGGCAGCCGCCGCCCCGGAAGGCCCGTTCTACGTCAACACCGAGACCCGCCCGTGGGTCCGGCCGGCCGGTCATCCGCGGCGGGCGGCGGTGTCGAGTTTCGGTTTCGGCGGGAGCAACTTCCACGTCACGCTGGAGGAGTACGCGCCCTCGGGCGGTCCGGGGCGTCCGGCCCTGCGTCACCGCACGGCGCCGAGCGAGCTCGTCCTGTTCGGTGGCGACTCCCCGTCGGACCTGATGGCGCCCCGGACGGACGACGATCGTCCCCTGGCCGGCCTGGCACGGGAGAGCCAGGCCGCCTTCTCCCCCTCCGCCCGGGTGCGGCTGGCCGTCGTCGCCACCGGCGCCGAGGACCTGCGGGAGAAGTACGCGCAGGCGCTCGCACAGATCCGGCGGCACCCCGACGCGGCGTTCTCGACGCCCACCGGGGTCCGGTACGCGTCCGGGGAGCCCGCGCCCGGCCGTATCGGTTTCCTCTTCCCGGGTCAGGGGTCCCAGTACGTCGGGATGGGAGCCGGTCTCGCGATGCTGGCGCCGGCCGCCCAGGCCGTGTGGGACCGGCTGGGCGGCGCCCGCTTCGACGGGCGGCCCCTGCACCGGGTCGTGTTCCCGCCGCCCGCCTTCACCGACGGGGAACGCGCCGCCCGGCGGACCCTCCTGGATGCCACCGAGTGGGCGCAGCCCGCGCTGGCGGTGCACGCGCTGGCCCTGCTGGAGGTGGTACGGGGGCTGGGGCTGCGGCCGGACTGCGTGGCGGGCCACAGCTTCGGCGAGCTGGTGGCGCTGGCGTGCGCCGGCGCGCTGGACGCGGAGTCCCTGGTGGGGCTGGCCCGTCACCGCGGCGAGCTGATGCGGGACGCGGCGGGGGCCCCGGGCGCGATGCTGGCGGTGGCGGCGGACCGTACGCACGTGAGCGGGGTACTGGCCAGTGGCGGGTTCGGCGACCTCTGGCCGGCCAACCACAACTCCCCGCGCCAAGTGGTGCTCTCCGGATCGGTGGAGGCGGTCGCACGCGCCGAGAAGGCGTTCTCGGCCGAGGGCGTCGGCACCCGTCGGCTGGCCGCGTCGACGGCCTTCCACAGCCCGCTGGTCGCCCCGGCCGTCGAGCCGCTCGCCGCGTACCTGCGCACGGTCCCGCTCGCGGAGCCCCGGATCGAGGTCTACGGCAACGCGGACGCGGCGCCGTACCCCTCGTCCCCCGATGAGGTGCGCCGCCGGATCGCCGGTCATCTCACCTCCCCGGTGCTCTTCCAGGACCAGATCGAGGCGATGTACGCGGCGGGGGTCCGCACCTTCGTCGAGATCGGCGCGGGGGCAACGCTGACCGGGCTGGTCCACCAGATCCTCGGCGACCGCGAGCACGCGGCCGTCCCCCTGGACCGGCAGGACCGGCCCGGCGCCGACACCCTGCACGCCGCGCTCGGTGAACTCGCCGTACGCGGCGTCCCCCTCGATCTCGACACGCTCTGGGCGCCGTACGCCCCGCCCGGAGCCCCGGCGAAGGAGCGCGAGCCCCGCATGACGGTGAAGATCGACGGCGGCAACTACCACGGTCAGTCGCCGCCGACCCGCGCCGAGCTGTCGCCCGCTCCGGCGCCTGAGCCCCGGCACCGACCGCTGCCCGCCCCCGTGCCCGTACCCACGTCCCTGTCCACGTCCGACACCCCGGCGGTCCCCATGCCCGCGCACGTCCCCTCCCCGTCCCACGCCCAGCAGGCTTCGGCATACGAGGCCGACCCCGGTGAGACCGCCGGATTCGGGCCCACCGTCGGCGGCGACTGGTTCGCCGCCGTCGAGAGCATCCAACGGCAGACGGCGGAGACCCACGCGGTCTGCCAGCGCCTCCTGACAGACAGCCATCTGGCCTTTCTCCGGATGACGGAGACGACCCTGGCCGCGATGCTCGGCGCGCCGAACCCGGCCGTGGACGGGGACGCTTCGGCTCCAGCGCTCCCACTGCAGCTCCCCCGCTCCTCGTCACCGCGGCACGTGCCGGCGCCGCCCATGACGCCGTCGGCTCCGGTCGTGACCGTCGTCCCGGCTCCGGCGCCCACGCCCGCTCCGGTCACACCCACCCACCTCGCACCCGCGGCCGCGGCGGCCCCGGCGGCACCTTTCCCCGCGCGGGAGACGGCTGCCGCTCCCGTGGACGACGCTCCCGTCGTCGACACGGTGTCGCTGTCACCGTCGGAGCTGGAGGAGTTGCTCCTGTCGGTGGTGGCCCGCCTCACCGGCTATCCCACCGCCATGCTCAACCTGGACATGGAGCTGGAGGCCGATCTGGGCGTCGACTCCATCAAGCGCGTCGAGATCCTGTCGGCGGTGCGCCGGCAGGTGGGCGACGTGGCGACGGGGGACCCCGGGCAGCTCGGCAGGCTCCGTACGCTGCGCGAGATCGTCGAGGCGCTCAGCGGAGACCCCCGGCCTCCCCGGACCCCGGAGCCGGATGTCCGGGCCGGGCAGCACTCCGTGGCGGCCGGGACCCCGGCCGTGCGCGCGCCGTCCACCCCGTCCGCCCCCGACGACGGGGCGGGTGAGCGTACACCGCTGACGCGGCTGGTACCGCGTCTGGTGGAGTCGCCCGCGTCCGGGCTGACCACGGCGGGACTGCTGGACGGGCCCGTCACGGTGACCGGCGGAGGCCCGGGCGAGTGCTCGATCGCCGGCCTGGTGGCCCGGAAGCTGACGGTACGCGGCGTGGCCGCCACCGCCGTGGCGGACGTGCCCGAGGACGCCCGCGGCGTCGTCCACCTCGGCGGACTCACCGCGGGCGGTACGCCCGACGAGGCGCGGGAGGTCCACCGGTCGGCGCTCCGCTCGGCACGCGCGGTGGCGCCCCGGGCCGCCGGGGGCGGGGGACTGTTCGTGACCGTCCAGGACACCGGGGGCGACTTCGGGCTCGGAGGTCACGCGCCCGGCCGTGCGTGGCTGGGCGGGGTCGCCGCTCTGGCCAGGACCGCGGCGAAGGAGTGGCCGGACTCCTCGGTCAAGATCGTCGACTGCGAGCGGGGCGGCCGGGACGACGAGGAGGTCGCCGAGGCGATCGTCGGGGAGCTGCTCGAAGGCGGGGCCGACCTGGAGACGGGCCTCCGCGCGGACGGCACGCGCGCCCTCCTGCGGATGGCGCCCGAGCCGGTCAGGCCCAGTGGCACCCGGCGGATCTCCGGCACTTCCGTGATCGTGGCCACCGGAGGGGCCCGCGGGGTGACCGCGGCGGCCCTGCTCGACCTGGCCAGGACCCACCGTCCGCGGATCGTGCTGCTCGGGAGGACGGAGTTGGCCGCCGAGCCGGCCGGGCTGACCTCGGCCACCGACGGACCGGCGCTCACCCGGCTGCTCGCGGAGCGGGCTCCGGACGCGGCGGACTCCTCGCCCGCCCGGATCGCGGAGCAGGCCCGGGACATTCTGGCCGCGCGCGAAGTGCGGGCGACACTGGCGGAGTTGGAGGCCGCCGGATCACCCGCCCGGTACGTCCGGGCGGACATCCGCGACGGTGACGCGCTCGCGGCTGCTCTGCGCACCGTGCGCGAGACATGGGGGCCGGTCACCGGCATCCTCCACGGTGCGGGGGTGCTGGCCGACAAGCGGATCGTCGACAGGACCGACGAGCAGGCCGACTCGGTCATGGCGACGAAGGTGGACGGTCTGCGGGCGCTGCTTGCGGCGACGGCGGACGATCCGCTGGACACCATGCTCCTGTTCTCGTCGGTGGCCGCCGTGTTCGGCAACGCGGGGCAGAGCGACTACGCGATGGCCAACGAGGTCCTCCTCCAGGTCGCGTCGGCCGAGCAGGCCCGTCGGCCCGGCTGCCTGGTGCGGTGTGTGGCCTGGGGGCCCTGGCAGGGCGGCATGGTCACCCCGGCCCTGGCCGCGCACTTCGGCCGGTCCGGGGTTCCGCTCATCCCCCTGGCCCAGGGGGCCGCGGCCTTCACGGCCGAGGTGGACGGTGACGCCGGCGAGGCCCGCGTGGTCCTGGCGGCGGGAGACGATCCGGCCGCCCTGGCCCCGGCGGGCGACCTGCGGCGCGCGCAGGTGCTGGTCCGCTCGGACACCCTGCCGCAGCTGGCCGACCACGCGCCCGCCGGTGTTCCGGTGCTGCCCGTGGCCCTGGTCCTGCACTGGCTCGCGGGCGCGGCCACGGCCTGGCTGCCGGCTGCCGGGCGGCTCGTCCTGCGTGATCTGCGGGTGTACCAGAAGTACGCCCTGCCGGAGCTGTCCGGCCCGGGCCACCGGCTCACCGTGCTCGGCAGCAGAGGCGCGCCCGGTGCACCGTCGGGTCTGGACGCGGAGCTGCGGGGCGAGGACGGCCTGGCGCACTTCCGGGCTGTGCTGGACACCGGGACAGGGGAGACCGGCACGACCGTGTGGGACTCCGGGGCCGGGAATCCCGACGCGACCGCGTGGGACACCGGGACAGGCGAACCCGACGCGACCGCGTGGGACACCCCGGACGGTCTGAAGCCTCTCGACCGGGCCACGCCCTACGACGGAGAGGTCCTCTTCCACGGCCCCCGGTTCCACGCCCTGCGCACGGTGCGCGGCGTGTCGGAGCACGGGGCGGAGGCGACCGTCGCGGGCGCCCGGGCCCTGGGCTGGGCGGACGAGCACGGCCCGCTCGATCCGGCGGCCGTGGACGGCGCGCTGCAACTCGCCCTGCTCTGGGGCGAGAAGGTACTCGGGGCAGCCACGCTGCCGATGGCCGTCGCCGAGTGCAGGCTGCACCGGCGCGGCCCGGTGGACGGCGCCGTGCGCTGTGTGGTGCGGGCACGGAAGGCGCACGACACCGGGGCGCGCTGCGACGCGGCACTGATCGACGCCGACGGGTCCGTCCTGGTGGAGCTGATCGGGGTCGAGCTCGTCGTCCGCCCCTCCTGACCCACCCTGACCCTCCTGACCCATCCTGTCCCTCCTCACCCCTCCACCCCCTCCACCCCCTCCACCCCCTCCACACCTCGCGTCGCCCGGCCCCGCCCATCCTGGTCCCGGCCCGCCGCGCCCCGCCGTGAAGTGAGACCCGTATGCGTTTCGAACCGATCGCCGTCGTCGGCCGGGGCTGTGTGCTGCCCGGCGCGCTGGACCCGGACACGTTCTGGGAGAACATCGCCGCCGGCCGCACGAGCCTGTCGGCCGCCCCGGAGGGCCGGTGGCGGCTGCCGCGCCGGTGGGCCATGGGTTCGATGGAGGATCACCTCGACCGCACGTGGACGGACGTCGGCGGTTACGTCCACGGGTTCGAGTCCGTCTTCGACCCGGCCGGCTTCCGCCTCGCCCCGGAGCGGATCGCACCACTGGACCCGCTCTTCCACTGGGTCCTGTACGGGGTGCGGCAGGCGCTCGCCGAGGCGGGACACGCGGGCCCGCTGCCGCGCGGAGGTCTGGTGCTGGGCAACCTGTCGTACCCCACGCCCGCCGGGGCGGCCTTCGCCGAACACGTATGGATGTCCGCGCAACGCCCCTCGCTCCGTGACGCCCTGCCGGGGGGTGAGTGGCGGACCCGGCCCGATGCCCGCAACCGCTTCTCCTCCGGGCTGCCCGCCCGGCTCGCGGCCCGCGCGCTCGGGCTCGGTGCGGGGGCGTGGTCCCTCGACGCCGCCTGTGCGTCCTCGTTGTACGCGATCAAGCTGGCGTGCGACCGGCTGCACGACGGCACGGCGGATCTCATGGTGGCCGGTGCGGTCAGCCGCCCCGACCCCCTCTACCTGCACGTGGGGTTCTGCGCGCTGTCCGCGACCAGCCGCACGGGGCGCAGCCGGCCCTTCCACCGGGACGCGGACGGGCTGGTGCACGGCGAGGGCGCGGGGTTCGTCGCCCTGACACGGCTGGCCGACGCCCACGCCGCCGGCCTGCCCGTGCTCGGTGTGATCCGCGGTGTGGGGCTGTCCAACGACGGGCGTGGTTCCGGGTTGATCAGCCCGTCGGAGGAGGGCCAGGTACGGGCCGTGCGCCTGGCGTACGAGAGGGCGGGCGTCGCTCCCGAGTCGGTGTCGCTCATCGAGTGCCACGCCACGGGGACGCCGGTCGGGGACGCGGTGGAGGCGCGCTCCATGGCCCGGGTCTTCGGGGCCGGTGACGACGTTCCCATCGGTTCGGCGAAGTCGAACGTCGGGCATCTGCTGGCCTCCGCGGGTGTCGCGGGACTCCTGAAGGTGCTCGGCGCGATGCGGGCGGGGGTGCGCCCGGCGACGCTCGGCGCCGGACGACCGCTCGACGTACTGACGGGCACGCCGTTGCGGGTGCTGGCCGCGGCCGAGGAGTGGGCAGGGCCGCGCAGGGCGGCGGTCAGCGCCTTCGGGTTCGGCGGGACCAACGCCCATCTGATTGTCGACGCCCCGGACTGTCCTCCCCCGCCCGCCGTTCCCCGGTCGACGGGCGGCACGCGGCCCGCCGGACCGGCAGCCGAGGCCCCGGACCCAGCTCCGGCGCCCGCCGCGCCGGGCGGCCGTACGACGGTGGCGATCGTCGCCGTCGGAGCCCGGGTCGGCGAGGGGACGTCGCTGGAGGACTTCCGCCGCGCGGTGCTGGGCGGCGAACGGCGGGGCCCCGTCGCGGAGATCGCCGTGGAGCTGACGGACCTGTGCTTCCCGCCGCTGGCCCTGGAGCGGACCGTACGTCATCAGCTCCTGGTGCTGGAGGCCGCCCGGGAGGCCGCCCGGACGGTGAGCCTGCCCCGCGAGCGGACCATGGTGGTCGTGGGTACGGGGGTGGACCCGGAGGTGGCCCGCGCGGGCGCGCGCTGGCGGATTCCGCACTGGCTGGAGCAGTCGGCGACGCCGGTGGACCCGGCGTCGGCGGACCTCGCCCGGGAGGCGTTCACCCCGGCCATGACGGCGGAGGGCGTGGTGGGCAGCATGCCGAACCTCGCGGCCAACCGCATCAGCACCCAACTCGACCTGGCAGGACCCGGGTTCACGGTGTCGGCGGAGGAGGCGTCCGGGCTGGTGGCGCTGGGGATCGCGGCTCGGGCCATTCGGTCGGGGGAGGCCGACGCCGCCCTCGTCGGCGCCACCGACCTGTCCTGCGAGGCGGTTCACCGGGCCGCCCTGCGGGATCTCGGCCGCGACGAGGAGCCCGGGGACGCGGCCGTCGTCCTGGTCCTCAAGTCCCTGGACGCCGCGCGCGGGGACGGCGACAGCGTCGTGGCCCTGCTGGACGAAGAGGCCACCGGCGAACCCGACATGGTCATCGGCGACGGCCCCGACGCGGTCTTCGATCCGGCGGCCTCCTTCGGGCGCGCTCATGCCGCGTCGGGGCTGGCCTCCGTCGCCGTCGCGGCACTCTCGCTCCAGCACCGCGCGGTACCCCGTCCGGCCGGACCGGCGGACACCGCGGCCGTCGCCCACACCGCGCGGGCCGTGGTCACGCCGTTGGAGGGGCCCGCCGTCGGCGTACGGCTGCGCGCGGGGGACGCCCGGCCGTGGCTGCGGGGCCCCGCCCCGCGCCTGCACGTCTACTCCGGGACCGACCGCCGGGCGGTGCTGGCAGCGCTGGAGGCCGGTACGGAGTCCTCGGCCGGCCCGGCCCGGCTGGCCTTCGTGGTCGACGGCGACACCACGTGGCAGGAGCGCGGGGAAGCGGCCCGTCGCTGGCTGACGGAGGGCGGGGCCCGCCCGGCGGACGTGTCGTACCGGGACTCGCCGGTCGTCGGGCAGACCGCTTTCGTGTACACGAACGGCTCGGCCGCGTATCCGGGGATGGGCCATGAGCTGACCCTCGCGTTGCCGTCGCTGGGCGAGCGGGTCCGGGAGCAGCACGGAGCGGTGGGGGCGCGCCTGCGGTCCGGGACGGAGCCCGGGGTCCTCGGCCAGATCTGGGCCGTCGCCGAACTGGCCGCGCTGCACACCGTGTTCAGCCGCGAGGTGCTCGGACTGCGGCCGGACGCCGCGATCGGATACTCCTCGGGCGAGTCGACGGCGCTGGTCGCGCTGGGGGCCTGGCCGGACGCCTCGGGGCTCTATGAAGCGACCCGGGACAGCGGCCTGTTCACCACGGAACTCGCGGGCGAGCTGCGGGCGGTCCGGCGCTACTGGCGGCAGCGGGGCATCCCTGGCGACCGGTGGTCGAGCCATCTGGTCGCCGCGCCCCTGGCGGCAGTTCGCGCGGAGCTCGCCGGGGAGCGGGCGGTCCACCTGATGGCGGTGAACGCGCCCGGGGTCTGCGTCATCGGCGGCGAGTCCGGGGCGTGCTCTGCCGTCGTGGCCAGGATCGGCGTCGACCGGGCGATCGAGCTGGACTACGACATGGCGGCCCACGCACCGGAGTTGGCGGAGGTCCGGGAGGTGTGGCACGAGGCCCACCGCCGCCCCACGGTCGAGGTGCCCGGCGTTCGCTTCTACAGCGGGGCCTCCGGCCGGGCGTACCGGCCGACGCCCGAGCGGGCGGCCGAGGCGCTCACCGCGCAGGGGCTCGGCACGATCGACTTCGCGGCCACGATCGAACAGGCGTGGGCGGACGGTGTCCGGGTTTTCGTGGAGCACGGCCCGCGACGGCTGTGCACCGGCTGGATCAAACGGGTGCTCGGCGACCGGGAGCACGTGGCCGTGGCGCTGGACACTCCGGGCGACACGAGCCTGCGGCATCTGTGTCACGCGGTGGGCGAACTCGTCGTCGCCGGGGTGCCGGTGCGGGCCGACGCGTTGCTCGCCCGGCTCGCCGGGGCCGCGACCGGCCTGCCGCGGCCCGGCCCCACCGTCGCCGTTCCCGTACCGTCCTCTCCGTGCCTGCCGCCCCTGGAGCGCGCCGTGACCGTTCTGCCTCGGGCACCGGAACTCGCCCCGGTACCGGAGACCACCCTCGGTCCGCCCGCCTCGCCGGACCGGGACCCCGGCCACGTGGTCGCCGCGGCGCACGCGGAGACCGGGCGCTTCTCCGCCCCCGCGTCCGAGGGACCCGGGCGCTTCTCCACTCCCGCTGCTCCCGCCGTGCCCTCCCCCGCCGCACCGGTACAACGGCCCCGGTTGCCCGCCGACGACGCCCGTGAGCCGGGGGCGGCGGGGGTCGGGGGCGTGGTCGCCCGGCAGAGCCTGCGGGTCGCCGCGCTGCACCAGGAGGTCATGGCCGCGCACGCCGAATCCCACCGGCGGTTCCTGCGCGTGTCTGCGCTCGCCGTCGGGGCGCTGACGGCTGGATCCGGGCAGCAGCAGCCCGTACCCGTACGACCGCTTCCCCCGCCCCGGCCCTCCACGGCTCCAGCGCCCGTGAGGGCTCCGGAGCCGAAGCCGGCGCAGGCTCAGCGGCCCGGGCAGACTCAGCGGCCCGGGCCGACGTTCGACCGGACCCAACTGGAGCACCTCGCCTCCCGCGAGATCTCCACGCTGTTCGGTCCGCTCTTCGCCGAGCAGGACGGCTACGCGGTACAGACCCGGATGCCCGGGCCGCCCATGCTGCTCGCCGACCGGGTCACCGGCATCGACGCGGTGCCGGCCGCGCTGGTCCTGCCGGGCCCGGTCCGTACGGACGGGAGGATCTGGACGGAGACGGATGTCCTGCCCGACAGCTGGTACCTGGATGCGACGGGGCGGGTGCCGGCCGGCGTGCTGATCGAGGCGGGTCAGGCCGACCTGCTCCTGCTCAGCTGGCTGGGCGTCGACCTGCTGAACCGGGGCGAGCGCGCGTACCGGCTGCTCGGCTGCGAGGTGACCTTCCACGGGGGCCCACCGCGCCCCGGTGACACCCTGCGTTTCGAGATCCATCTGGACGGTCACGCGGAGGCGGACGGCGTCCGGCTGGCCTTCTTCCACTACGACTGCTACGTGGACGGCGCGCTGCGGCTCAGTGTCCGCGAGGGACAGGCGGGGTTCTTCACTCCCGCGGAACTCGCCGGCAGCGGAGGGGTGCGCTGGGATCCCGCCGACCGCGTACCCGGGGAGGACCTGCCGCTCGACCCGCCGGCCGTGCGCTGCGAACGGACCCGCTTCGACGCCGACCGGGTGCGAGCCCTGGCCCTGGGGCGGCCCGGGGACTGTTTCGGGCCCGGCTGGGAGGCGACGGCGGCTCACGTCCGTTCGCCCGGGCTCGACGAGGAACGGCTGCGCCTGCTGGACGAGGTCACCGCGTTCGAACCGGCCGGAGGGCCGTGGGGCCGCGGGTACCTGCGGGCCGAGACCGCGTTGTCCCCGGACGACTGGTTCTTCACCGGCCATTTCAAGAACGACCCCTGCATGCCGGGCACCCTGATGCTGCAGGGCGGCCTCCAGGCGATGGCGTTCTACCTGACAGCCATGGGCTTCACCGTCGACCGGGACGGCTGGCGCTTCGAGACGGTCGACGAGCACCCCTCCAGGGCCATGTGCCGGGGCCAGGCGACCCCGGAGAACCGGAGGGTCGTGTACGAGGTGTTCGTACGGGGCGTCTCGGCCGGGCCGGTGCCGACGCTCCACGCCGACGTCCTCGGCTCGGTGGACGGACGGAAGGCGTTCCTGGGCACCGACATGGCCCTCCGGCTGGTCCCCGACTGGCCGCTGTCGCACTGGCGGCACTCGGGTCCGCCCACCGTGCAGACCGGCGGGGACCCGGTGCCGCTGCCCCGTCTCGGCGGGCTGACCGGGCATCGGGAGGAGCAGCCGGTGGCGGTGGCGGCCGACGGGTTCGCCTTTGACCAGGCCTCGTTGCTGGCGTGCGCCTGGGGCAGGCCGAGCGAGGCGTTCGGGGCCATGTACGAGCCCTTCGACGGCACCCGCAGGGTGGCGCGGCTTCCTGGCCCGCCCTATCACTTCATGAGCCGGATCGTGTCGGTGGACGGTCCGCAGGGTGGAATGGGCGAGGGCAGCGTCGTCGTCGCCGAGTACGACGTGCCGGGCCGGGCGTGGTATTTCGAGCAGAACGGCGGCCGCGCCATGCCGTTCGCCGTCCTCATGGAGGCGGCGCTCCAGCCCTGCGGGTGGCTCGCCTCGTACATCGGCAGCGCGACGACCAGCGAGATGGACCTGCTGTTCCGCAATCTCGACGGGTCGGGAACGGTCACCGGCGAGGTCACCCCGGCGACGCGTACGGTCCGCACCAGGGCCGAACTGACCCGCGTCTCGCGCAGCGGGGACATGATCATCGAGTCGTTCCGGGTGACGTGCACGGCCGACGACGCGCCCCTCTTCGAACTCTCCACGGTCTTCGGCTACTTCCCCCGGTCGGCCTTCGACGGCCAGCAGGGGCTGACGACTTCGGCCGAGGACCGGGCCCGCCTCGACGAGCCCTGCGAACGCGTGGTCGATCTGACCTCCCGCCCCGCCCGGTACTGCGCCGGCGAACCGCGCCTGCCGGGCGAGATGTTGCTGATGCTGGACCGGATCACGGGCCACTGGCCGGACGGCGGAAGCGCCGGGCTCGGCCGGTTGCGGTCGGAGAAGGACGTCCGCCCCGACGCCTGGTTCTTCCGGGCCCACTTCTTCCAGGACCCCGTGCAGCCCGGCTCGTTGGGGATCGAGGCCATGTGCCAACTGCTCCAGTACCACCTGCTGGAGCAGGGCGTGGCCGACGGACTCGTCGCCCCCCGCTTCCAACCGGTGCTGCCGGGCCGTGAGGCGACCTGGACGTACCGCGGCCAGATCACCCCGGCCAACCGGCTGATCCGGGTGGACATGGACATCGTGGAGAGCGGCACGGACGCACGGGGCCCCTACGCCGTGGCGGACGCGTCGCTGTGGGGCGACGACCGGTGCATCTACCGGGTGCGGGGACTGGGCATGCGGGTGGTGCCGGGAGCGCCCGCCGGGGCCGGTCCGGCGTAGTGGTTCACGCTCAGGCCGAGCCGGTAGGGCCGGGCCCAGCCACGGTGGGCCCGCCCACGACGGTGAGCAGGTCGACGACGAAGATCAGCGTCGAGCCCGCCGGGATCGACGCGGAGGGCGACTGCTTGCCGTAGCCGAGACGCGGGGGGACGATGATCTCGCGGCGGCCGCCGACCTTCATCCCCCTGACCCCCCGGTCCCAGCCCTTGATGACCCTGCCACCGCCCACGGCGAACTTGAACGGCCTGCCCTGTTCCCAGGAGGAGTCGAACTCCCTTCCGGAAGCGAACGTGACCCCTACATAGTGAACCTGGACGACCCGGCCCGGCCTCGCCTCGGGCCCGTCTCCCATCACGAGGTCCCGGATCGTCAGCTCGGTGGGCGCTTCACCCTCCGGAACCTCGACTCCGGGCTTCGTCAGTTCGCTCATCACGGTCCCATCGCTCGCCACCGGCGTCCCTCGCACAGGGCGGCCGGACGCATGGACCTTCCACGCGGCAGGCGATCACCGTACCGGCAGAGCCCATGGCCGCCGACCTGGAGGTGACAGGCGTCGACGGGTCGTACGCGGGCGACGCATAAACTGCACGTCCACGAGAGGCGCTTGTGGTTCTGGAGGCGAAGTGACCGCTGTTCCCATCATCGCGGCCGAGGGCGCCACGGTCACCCTGGGCGACGTCACCCTGCTGGAGCCGACCTCGTTCGCGGTCCTGCCCGGCGAGATCTGGTGCCTCACCGGCGGCAACGGGTCGGGGAAGACGACGCTCCTGCGGGCCTTCCTGGGCAGCCGGACCCTCACGGCAGGTTCGTGTTCGGTACGGGGCGAACCCGCCGACATGGCCAAGCCGCGGCACCGGCGCCTCATGGCTTCCTTGGTCGACGCGATCCCGTTCGCCCGTGACATGACACTGCGCGAGCAAGTGACCCTGGTTGCCGCCTCCTGGTACGGCAACAGCGCGACGACCGCCGAAGCCGCCGAAGAGGTCATCGAGCGACTGGGACTGTCGCCGCTGGGCGAGCGGTTTCCCCATCAGGTCTCCTCCGGCCAGCTTCAGCTCTTCAGCCTCGCACTGACGTTGGTGCGCCCCGCTGACGTGGTACTGCTCGACGAGCCCGAGCGGCACCTCGACGGCGACCGCGTCGAACTGGTGGCGACCATGCTCACGGAGCGGGCGGAGAAAGGCACCGCCTTCCTGGTCGCCACCCATGAGCCCGCCCTGGTAGAGGCGCGTGACGGCCTCGTGGAGCTGGGATGACGGTGGACACTCTCGCGGCACCCGAGCCCGACGCCGCGGGCCGCGTCCGTGCCGTGCGGCAGCGTTACGCCCGCCGGGGTGACCGCGGCACGGTGCGGGGGCACGCGTACACCCTCTACCTCGTCGCCCTGTTCGCCGCGTTCTACCTGGTGCCGGTGGTCCAGGCCCGGAGCACTTCGCCCGCGTCGTTCTCCGTAGGGTCTCTCACGGAGGCGGCGCCCTGGGTCTGCGCGCTCGCGGTGGCGGTGTGCTGGGGGGCCCAGATCGCCGGGCGGTTCTGGGGGCCGGTGGTGGTCCAGCCGTTCCTGCTGCACGTGTTCATGTCCACGGACATCTCTCCGACGCTCTACCTCGGCACGATCGCCCGGCGCAGACTGGCGTACGTCGGTACGACCGGACTGCTGTCGGCCTGCGCGGCTTCGTACCTCGCGACCGATCTCTTCGATCACCTCGATTCCGCGGTGCAGGGCCTCGCGTCCGGGGTGGGGCTCAGCGCCCTCGCGGCATTCGCGTGGCTCTGGGGCCAGGTTCGGCCGCTGCGCGACAATCTCCTGCTGGCTTCCGCCTTCGGCGGCGCGGCAGTTGTGGTCGCCGGGGTGAGCCGAGTGGCGCCGGACAGCGGAACGGGGCTGTGGCTCCTCACCGGAGTGCTGGCGGCGACCGCGGCGGCCTCGGGACGGGCGGCCCTCCGGTCGATCCACACCGTCGACCTCGCCCGGCTCGCCCGCGAGTCGGCCCGTGCCGCCCAGGCCCGAACATACGCCTGGACCGGGACGCTCCATCACGCGCTGGATCTGTACCGGCCGGAGCCGTCCGGTTTCGCGTCGGCCCTGATCCGTCCGGACGGGCGGCTGCGCGGATATCTTGCGCAGGGTGCGATCCGAGCGCTGCGGACACCCGGGCGCGCGAGCGCGGGCGCGGCACTCCTCCTGATCGGCTCCTCTGTGCTGACGCACGGGGCAGGCGGGCGGGGGCACGGACCGGCACCGTGGCTGTGGGCGCTGGGGGCCCTGTGTGTGTACCTGGGATCGGGGTGGGTGGGCGAGACGTGGCGCGGACTGCGAGATGAGCTGACCCTGGCTCCGCTGTTCGGCGAACGGTGGGGTGGAACCCTTGCCCGCACGCTGGCCTGGCCCGTCGCCGCGGTGACGATCGGTGCTTTCCTGGGGGGTGGCTTCGCCGTCGTCACCCGGTGGGACCGCCACAGCGGGCATCTGGGTGACACGGCCCTCCTTGTCGCCGGGTCGGTGGCCATGGCGCTGGGCGCCAGGTTCCTGCGCGAGATGAAACTGGATCTTCCGCTCGAACTCCTCCTTCCCGTCATCACGCCGTTCGGCGACCTCTCCGGGCTGCGTGTCGTTGCCTGGCAGTTCGACGGGTTCGTCGTCGTGTCGATGGGCGTCGCCCTGATGGCCGCGCTCCCCTCCGCGGTCGGTGCGACGGCACTCGCGGTCGGGATCGCCGCCGGCTGCGTCTGGACAGGACTACGCCGGACGGGCTGGGCGCACAGGGAGCTCTTCTTCCGCCTCAGCCGGGTGCGGTAGCGGGCATGGACACCAAGGCGGGCCGCCGGCCCTGTCATCGGGTGTCGAGCAGGGCGCCTGGGCGTGCTCGTCGGGGAAGAGCCCGTCCCGGGCGACGTGGTCGCGCAGGTTCCCGCTCGGTGAGCGGGTGGACGTGCCAGTACCGGGTGCGGGGCGGTCCGGACGCGGCGCCGGGGTGTGGCTGCGGTCATCGAGATCGACCGTCACCACTCGTCCCCGTCCGGGCCGGCGGCGCCGCGGGCCCCTTCGCGTCCTGCGTGAGCCGGAAGGTCGGTCCCGGGCGCAGGGGCGTAGCAAAGTCCGGGCCGGTTCCCGCGCCGCCCGCCCGGGCACCCAACTACCCCACTGGAGCGCTGGCTTGGCCCTAAACTGTGATCTCAGTCAATCGAGGGGGGCGCAATGGCGGATCAGGTGGTGTCGTACGCGCTGGACGACGAGACGGTCGTCCGGTTCGAGATCGAGCCGACCGACGAGTTCCACCAGGTGAGCACTGCGGAGATCGTGGGCCAGGTCCGCGAAGCAGTACGACCGGCCGTGGAAGCCGCCCGCACGGTACTCGACCAAGCCGCGGCGCTCCGTCCTGCGGAGGTCCAGGTGAAATTCGGCATCAAGGTCAGCGGGACGGCCAACTGGTTCGTTGCCAAGGCTTCGACGGACGCGAACTTCGAGGTGTCGATGGTGTGGCGTCCGGCGGCGGCGGCGGACGGAGCCTGAGCCTAGATGAACGCCGCTGTCGGCTCGGGCCCGCGCCCGGGCACCGATGCCTGGGTGGCCGCAGCACATGGCTCCGAGCACGACGAGAAGGCGCTGGGTTCCGGCTTTCTCATCGACGACCACCGGGTCCTGACGTGCGCGCATGTCGCATGCCCTACGTGGGAGAGAACTCGTGAGTTGTGGGTGGCGTTCCCCAAGTCGGACCAGTTCATGGACCGGCGCTTCCGGGTGCGGGACGTGTGCGCGCCGGAGGCCCCGGCGAAGCGGCGCGCGCAGGACGTGGCCGTCCTCGTACTCGCGGAGTCGGTCTCCGGCGAGCCGGCTGCGCGGCTGCGGCGGCCCACGCCGTCCGCGCTCGTAGGCGAGGAGTGGTGGGCCTTCGGGTTCCCCGATGGCGACCTGTTCGGCAATTCGTCGGACGGGACGGTCGGTGAGTCGCTCGCCTACGGGTGGGTGCGACTCGACACGGCCTCGCGGTATCCCGTCAAGCCCGGCTACAGCGGCGCCGCTCTGTGGTCGCCGACGTATCAGTCGGTCGTGGGTCTGGTCGGGCAAGCCAGTGGGTCGGGTGACGCCCGCGCCCTGACGCTCCATCAAGCCGACAAGTACCTGCCCGACCAGAAGATCGCGCTGCTCGCCGACTGGTCGGCCGAGGCGGCGGGCGAGACAGCGCTCGCGGCATGGGGCTGGACGCTGGACGACGACCCGGAGGCGGGCCGGCACTGGAAACCGCGCGCCCGCGGCGTGAGCACGGACGCCGAACAGGGCTTCCGGTTCCGGGGCCGCACCGCCGCGCTCACCGAGATCATCGACTGGATGACCCGCACCGCCGCGCCGCGGAAGGTCCTGATGGTGACCGGGTCACCCGGCGTGGGCAAGTCCGCGGTGCTTGGGCGTGTGGTCACCTCGGCGGATTCCGGTATCGCCGAGTCGCTTCCGACGGACGACGACACCCTGCGTGCCCCCCTCGGCTCGGTCTCCTGCGCCGTTCACGCCAAGGGTAAGACCGCGCTCGAGGTGGCCGAGGAGATCGCCACTGCGGCCTCGGCAGCACCGCCCGAGCGCGCGAGTGACCTGGCCTCCGTGCTACGGGCCGCGCTGTCCGAGCGGCCCACCTCCGCACTGACGCCCTTCATCGTGGTCATCGACGCCCTCGACGAGGCCACCAGCGCGCAGCAGGCCCGCCTGATCGTGCGGCACATCGCCATCCCCCTGGCCGAGACCTGCGCCGATCTCCACGTCAGGGTGCTGGTCGGCAGCCGCCGCAGGGACGACGCCGGCAGTTTGCTCGACCCGTTCGGCACGGCGGTCCGCGTCATAGACCTGGACTCTCCCGAGTTCTTCGCCGCAGCGGACCTCGCCGCGTACACGATGGCCACGCTCCAACTCTTGGGCGACGAGCGGCCCGACAACCCCTACGGAGACGAGCGCACCGCACGCCCGGTAGCTGCCCGCATAGCCGAACTCGCCGAAGCGAACTTTCTCGTGGCCGGTCTCACCGCGCGCGCTCACGGCCTGCACGACGTCTACGCGGTCGCGCCCGCCGACATCGCCTTCACACCCACAGTCGCCGCGGCACTGCAGGAATACCTCGTACGGCTGCCGACCGTCGACAGCGCTCCGGCGGCTGATGCTCTGAGCGTCCTGGCCTATGCCGAGGCACCGGGACTACCGCTGCCCTTGTGGAGCGCCGCAGTGGAACAACTCACGGGCCACCACCTCACCGAGGAGCAACTCCAGTCCCTGGCACGCTCCTCAGCCGCGAACTTCCTCGTCGAGACCGGCGTGAACGACCAGAACACGGGCGTGTTCCGTCTCTTCCACCAGGCACTCGACGACGCGCTGCGGCGGAACCGCGCCCGGCTGGGGTTGACGGTGACCGACGAGCGCGCCCTCACTCTCTCCTTCATCGCCTACGGCCGGAGGCTCGGCTGGGATCGCGCGCCCGCGTACCTGCTGCGCTCCCTTCCCCGGCACGCCGTCCGCGGCCGCGTCATCGACGAACTGCTCACGGAGGTGGAGTACGCGCTCCACGCGGATCTGCGGCGCCTCATCCCGGCAAGCGGTTCGGCCTTCTCCGAAGCGGCCAGGGAACTCGCCCAGCTCCTGCGCCGAACACCGCAGGCCATCGACTGCGATCCTGCCCGGCGGGCGGCCCTCTTCAGCGTGACCGAGGCGCAGGAAGGGTTCGGACAGGTCTACGGGCCCCTGGCGGCGAACGGGCCGTACCGAGCCGAGTGGGCGGCAGTTGCTCCGCGCGCCGAGGAGGCGGTCCTTGAAGGCCACAGCGCCGAGATCCGCTCCGTGTGTGCCCTCGGCCCCGCGTCCCGCACCTTGCTCGCCAGCGCCTCAGGCGACGGGACCGTGCGGCTGTGGGACCCCGTAACCGCCCGGACAGTACGACGCCTCACACCCAAGTTCGGCCGTATCAGGGCGATGTGCGGCCTCATCGTCGACGGGCAGACGTACCTCGCTGTCGCCACGGACAGCGACGTCTGGCTGTGGAACGAAACCGGGCAGTGCGCCGCGGGACATCTCAGCGGCCACGGGAGTTCGATCCGCGATCTGTGCGCGTTCGACACTGCTGACGGCCCCCGCCTCGCGACTGCGAGCGCGGACGGAACGGTCCGCGTGTGGGATCCATCCGTCGGACAGTGCACCGCTGTGCTTTCCGGGCATGGCGGCTGGGTCGAAAGTGTGTGCGCAGTCGTGGTCGACAACGAAACCCTCCTGGCGTCGGGCGGGGACGAGGAGGACGGCTCCATCATTCTCTGGCGTCCCGACACCGGCGCACGTGTGCGCGTACTGGAAGGACACGAGAGTTCCGTCGACGCCCTGTGCGCCGTAGAAGTGGAGAATCACACCCTGCTGGCAAGTCTGGGCGCGGACAAGACCGTTCGGTTGTGGGAGCCGGTCAGCGGCTGGTGCGTACGCACCCTCCCGGGTGAGGATCTGGCCTTCACGCTGCGCGCCATCAAGGTCGAGGGGAACTCGCTACTCGCCGGCACGAGCGGCGATCTGGTCCGACTGCTGGACCCGGAGACCGGCCAGATCGCCATCACTCTTCAAGGCCACTCCGACTCCGTGGAGTCCCTCTGTGTCCTGAGCACCAACAGCGGAGACCTGCTCGCCAGCGGAGGCGCCGACCACACCGTGCGGCTGTGGGAGCCGGCGGCGCCGCGCGCCAGCCGTGTGAGCGCGATACACGCCCTCTCCCCCGCGCACAACGGCCACCGCGTGCTGGTGGCCGCGGGCGGCGACGACGGCGTCACAGAGCTGCGCGATCCCGGCACCGGCACGGTCGTCAGCGCGTTGAAGGGCAACCGCGACTGGGTACGCGCTCTGTGCCCCCTACGCCACCTCGACCGGCCGTACCTCGCCGGCTGCGGTGACGACGGAGCGGTGTGGCTGTGGGATCCCACGGCCACCTTGCCCCTGTCCCGGCGACCGGGCGTCAAACCCGCCTACACCATGTGTTCCGTGCGGGTCGGAGACCGAACGCTCCTGGCCGTGGGCCACGCCGACGGTACCGCATGGCTTTGGGACCCACTCACCAACGAGACCGCGCACTTCTCTCGTTTCCACAGCGGGATCTACGCGATGTGTCCCGTGGAACTCTCTGGGAGACCATACGTAGCAACGGCGACGGACGGGCAAGATGGTGGGGTGTGGCTGTGGGACGCCGTCTCCGGCGAACGCCACAAGTTGGTTGCGGCAACCGAGACTCTTGCCATGTGCACGCTGCCAGTGACCGGACGGACCGTGCTCGCCACCGCGCACGCGCACGGAGGAGTGTGTCTGTGGGACGCTGAGCGGGGTGAACTCGTCGGTGACCTCTCGAACCACACGGGCGCCGTCAACGCAGTGAGTGTGGTCGGTGAGGGCGGGCACCTCCTCGCCACCGCCAGCAGTGACCGGACCGTGCGCCTGTGGGACGTGGCGACCCGGGCGCCGGTCGAGGAGATTCCCGTACATCACCCCGCACTTGCCGTTGCATGGGTGGCGCAGCGGCTGGTCGTCGGACTCGACCACGGCCTCCTGGCGCTGTCGCTGGGGGATGTGGGCCGCTACACCGTCGGCCGGTGAGCCTGTCGGCGCCCGGCGCCTCCCGCCGTGCGGCCGCGGCGCGGCACGCCTACGGAGCGGCCTGCGCGATCAATCCCGTCCACGCTGTGTCCTGCGGCGGCATGGCGGTTTGCGGGCGTGATGAGAGCGAGGCTTGCCCTTTCCTTTCAGAACCTCGCTGCCGGGCAGGGTGCAAGGCCTAAGGGAGTCATCCTGAACTCGTCGGCCACCGATGTGTGGTACGGCCGGACCAAACGCCTACAGGCGGCAGCCTCGTCACGCAAGGAACGACAGTCGAACTTGACGGTCCGCGTTATCGACGTTCGTGTCCATCAAACTCCGTTAGGGCAACTCCGTAGGTAGCTGGCCACCCGGCGCCCACAGCCGCCAGTGCATCGTGTACGCCGGCTTGACGACCAGACAGGTTATTCGCCGGACCTCTCACCGCAGCAGCCAACCCGACTCCCGAACCTCATCGGGACCGATTCGTGCGGCGACACTGACCAGCGTAATCAACCTCACTCTGCGAGGACCGCCTCCTGTCCCACTCCCCACGCCTGCCAGGGAAGCCGGCCTCAATCGTCAACGTGCTTGCTTGATGCGCTTGCAAGCCGTGTCACGAGTTGGTCCGAGACCGGCTTGTGCGGCGGGAAGGTGATGCCGGTCTTGCTCGCTGTGAGGCCCGCTTCTGCGATTGTTTCGGCATGATCCGAGATCGCGGAGGCGAGGAAGTACAGCCCGATCTGCTTGCTGAACGCTGCGTAGCTCGCGACGACCGTGCCACGAAGCCTGAACCCCGGCATGCCGTACGCCACCATCTCCTCCGCATCCGGGAGGGCCCCGCGCAGGAGGTCCCGGAGGTGGTGGAGAACCGGGCGGAACGCCTCCGGCGCAGCAGCGATGTAGGAGTCGTGATCGGGAATCGTGGCCATGACCATGCCTTCCTCTCGGGAAAGGAACTCTAGCTGCGTCCGTTCGCCCGATATTGCAGGTGCCCTCATTCCCGCAGGTACTCCAACACCGGTGATCGACACCAGGCACTCACCAGGCGGCCACCTCTACCCCGCTCGCCCCTGCCCCAGCGCCCCGATTTCACGTCATGGCTGAAGTACGTAGCCGATGCGGAAGAGAGGGCGTAAGGGAGAGGTGAAGTCCGGGTGGGCCAAGAGGTTGGCGTACCAACTTGTTGGACGGCCGGAGGTGCCGCTGCAGAGATTGGTGCGGCCGGCGGCACGGTGGAAGAAGATCTCGATCCGTCTGGGCCGGCCGGTTCGGCGGCCGGTCGTGGTGATGTCGATGATGCCCTCGCGGGTACCGGCTGCTGTGGATATCTCGATGGCCGTGAACACCTTTGGGTCCAGGAGGCGCTCCTTTCGTGAAGGCCGGGCAGTACGGGCAGGTCAGGCGGATTCGCGCTTGAGGGCGGGGCCGAGGAGAAGTCCGCCGTCGATGACGAACTCCGAGCCGGTGGCGAAGGAAGCCTCGTCGGAGGTGAGGAAGAGCAGGGCTCGGGTGATGTCCGCGGGCTCTCCCAGACGGGGGATGGCGAACGGCTCGGCCGAGTAGAAGTCCGAGATGGGGGCGTCGCTGCCGGCGGCGGGCTCGGTGATGAACGGGGTGGCGATCACGCCGGGGTGGATGGCGTTGACGCGGATGCGGTCGCGGCCCAGTTCCAGGGCGGCCGTCTCTGTGAGGCCCCGGAGTGCCCGCTTGCTCGCTACGTAGGGGGCGTACATCGCGGTGCCGACAACGCCGGAGGTGGAGGCGATGTTGACGATGATACCGCCGCCGTTTCGGCGCAGCGAGGGGGCAGCTACCTTGGTGCCGAGGAAGGCTCCGGTGAGGTTGACGCCGAGGACGCGGTCCCAGACCCGGCGTTCGGTGGTCTCGATCGGGGCGGCGGGGTTCTGCACGCCGGCGTTGTTCACGAGGACGGACAGCGGGCCAAAGTGCTCCTCGGCGGCCTGGACGGCGGCGCTCCAGGAGCTCTCGTCGGTTGACGTCGAGGCGGACGTACAGCGCGCGGGCGCCGAGTTCGGCGGCAAGCGCGCGGCCCCTGCTTTCGTCGATGCCGACGATGACCACGTTGGCGCCTTCGGCCTGGTAGGCACGGATGTGACTGGCCGCGCTGTCCTACTCCGCCTGCGAGAGAGCCGAAGCGGTGGTGCATCAACCGAGGAAGCTGTACACCAGGCACATCAGGACGACGGAATTGCCCACCTCGGCGGCGGAGTCCGAGGAGGAGGCGCAGTACTCGTCCGCTCTGCACCACGCGGCCTCGCCGTTGGCGTCGCCGGACATGGCTCGTACGGTCAGACCGTGCCGACACCGCCCAGGAACGACAAACGGACCTGACGGTCGGCATTGTCGCGATTTGTATCCGCCAACCTCCGTTAGAACAACTCCAGCCCATCCGGATGGCAACGCACGCCGCTCCAGGCGCGGCCGTCACCTCGTGGGGTGACCACCACGGCTGAAGCATCCGCTCAGCATGCGGTGGCGGGCCGTTCCCTGCCGATCACGCAGGCGTCACAGATTGTCTATCGACCCGGATCCACTCCTGTCCGCCGCGACTGTCACCGACCCCCGCCTTCGTGCTCATTCCGAGAGTTGTCCAACAACCGGCTCGGCGAGCACGCACTGATGGAACGACCTGCCGCCCGCTCCCCGCGCCTCTGGAGATGCACCAACACGGTGCCCACCGCGAAGCTACGACGGCTCCTCGGCTGCCGCTGCCCCGGCCCCCTCCGTAACCGGGTCTTCCCGCAGGAGGTCCCCGGCGTCGTCGAGCTGCTCCTGAGGTAGCACTGGATTCGGGCGGCCGGACTGAGGCAGTGCAGCCGGCTTCGCCCCAGTGAGGTACCAGCGCAGCCGGAGGCGTGCCATGGGCCGGACCCGGGGCTCGGGCCCGCGCACGTCAATGGCCACGCGGATCCGTGGAAGCGATGCCATCAGGTGTCCGCCCCACAGGAAGGCCAGTACGGTCCGTTCCCACCGCCGCTGCCAGCGGGTGCGGTGCATCTCGCGTTCGCGCTCTCTCTCAATGATGCGCCGACGTAACCGGTCGCGTTCGTCGATGAGGGACTCGTAACGGGCGGCGCCTGTTCCTGCCATCAATCCCAGCACCGCGTTGACGCTGAGGGCCTTCATCAGCTGTGGCTCGTATCTGCCGGGCAGCCGGTCGGCCAGCGCACGATAGAACAGGACCGCCCGCGCACTGCACAACAGCGCTTCGGAATACCTCTCCAGCTCGTCGAGTACGGAGGCCTGCGCCAACAGGGCCCGGGCCAGCTGCGCCAGTTGTACGGAGTTGCGCTCCTCGGCCAGTTCGAGAGAGAGCGCGACGCATTCTTGCAGGACTTCGAGCGCACGAACGTGCTCGCTGGCAGCGGTCAGATCGGCCGCGTGATTGTGCAGCGAGTCGAGCAGGTCCCGCAGATGGGCGTCGGGCTCGGCCAGGGCGAGCCGACGCCTGACCTGGACAGCAAGGCCGCTGGCCCTCGCGGCGTCGTCGACGGCGGTGAACACCGCGGCATAACGGTTCGCCAGATTATGGAGTACCTCTCCGAGCACCTCGTCGTAACGGCTGGGCCGGTTCCGGGCCAGGCCCGTCAGGAGATCGAGCGCCTGCTCGCAGGACTTGAGCGCCGCCCCCAGTTCACCCTTCGCGGCAAGCGGGACGGACCGGTTGCTCAGCGCGACGGCCAGCCGCAGCCGGTGATGCCCCACATCTTCGCCACCCTCCTCCACCAGCAGTTCGCCCATCGTGACGGCCTCGGTCGCCGCGGCGAGCGCGTCATGGTTGAGGGCCAGTTCCGAAAGCGCCGTCGACCGAAAGCTCAGTGCGTCCACCAGGTCCTTCCGGAACTCCTCGGGGGAGCTGTGGGTCAGCGCACGGTAGATTCCCACCGCGCGACCGCTCGCCGCGAGTGACTCCTCCCAGCGATGTACCGCGCCCAGCCTTACGGAAAGCTGGTGTTCCGCGGCCGCCCACCCTGCTCGCTCACGGACGGGCCCGATGCGCCCGCCAGCCCGCCACAACGCCCGGTTCCGCCGGATCGCACGCAGCCGCATGGCGAGCCGGATGGCCTCGTCCCCCAGCAGTCGACTGCGCTCCGGGACGGCGGAGAGGAGCCGCTCCATCAGCTCGACCGGCAGGTCGGCCCGTTGCACTACTGCGCTGACGGGGCCCACCAGCACGCCGGGATTCTCGGACCGCACGGCGACGGTCACGGCCGGCACGACGATTCGTTCAGGGAACGTCCGGACCAGGTCGTCGATCTTCCCCGCGAGGTCGGGGTCCAGTCGGACCGGGAGCGCCGCCGCGCGGGCCAGGACGGTGAGCGGGTGTTCGGCCTCGGATTCCTCCAGTCGTGGAAGGAGCGCCGTCAGGAGATCGGAGCCGACGTGGACCCGCCGAGCCACGTGGTACTCACTCAAGCGGTCAGGTCCCAGCGCACCCCAGTAGGACTCGTTGATGTCGGGGTAGAGATCGCGCAGCCAGCGGGTCAGGGCGGTCAGCACCGGCTCGCCGAGCCCTGCGAGCGCGGGGGCGGTGGCCAACAGCCGCACGGCCCGCTCCCCGCTCCGTACCCGGGTGAGCGTCGCAAGCGCTACTGCCTCGGCAAGCACACCGGCTTCGAGGTCCGCGAGGGCTGGGTACTGTGCCGCTGTCCGCCGCCAGTAACCCTCCTCGTGGTCGAGCAGCAGGCTCTCGACGTCGATCACCGAGTCGGAGGTGCCGGAAATGCGGGGGCCCTGCCCGGTACCGGCGTTCAGCAGGTCAGTCAGTGCCCGCATCTGAAGGACGAGTGCCGAACCCGAAGAGGCACCCGCGAAATGTTCCGGGCCGGGAGCGAGCGAGCGCCCGGCGGCCTCCCAGTCGGTCTCCGTGTGGCCGGGAAGTCGAGCGAGCCGCACCGCCAACGAGGTCACCGCCGCGCGATAGAACTGCTGTCGTTCGGTAGCGCCCTGCGCCGCGTCCCGCAGCCGGACCACGCGGGCTCCGCCGAGAATCGCGGCGCTGCGGGGGCCATTACCAGGCAAATGTTGCCACCACTCCCCACTGCTGCGGGCAATGAGCATGAGGCGGACCGGAGCGTCCACCGGGCGCTCCTCCAGGACCCGGAGCACATCCGTGATCAGCGAGGGTCGGGTATCGGCGTAGTCCATGACGATGAGCAGAGGCCGATCGACCGCTGCGAGGGCTGTCAGCCCGCGCCCGCCTCTGGCACTCACCGGGTCATTCTCCCGGAACTGGCAGGCTGCCCACCCCTCGGCCGCGAGCCGTCGGGCGAACTCTCGTGCGAGCCGTGTCTTGCCCTGGCCGCCGGGTCCCACGATGAGCCGTACCGAGACGCCGTCGCCCCTGCACCATTCCCGGAGCTCGTCAAGCAGCGCGGTTCGGCCGATGAAGGGGACCGCCTCCGCCTGCGGCCGCAGCAGTTCGGCCGGGGAGCGCGGCAGCCGGTGCGGAGCCGGGGACTCGCTGAGGTGCAGCAGTTCCACCGGCTCCACGACCGCGGTCTGTCCGGTCCGTTTCCGAAGTACCTCCTGGAACTCCGGGTCCTGCAGCAGCCGGTGTGCCGGGACCGCATCGAGTTTGCCGTGGGCCCAGTTCGCAGCGTCCTCCGTGATGACGCCGCAGAGCACCCCGCGGGCCCACAGGGCGGCCCCCGACATTCCCTGCCACCCCGAGGCCCCCGGCCCATCGGGGACCGGACCATGCGCGCTGAGTCGCCACCGGTCGCCGATCATCCCGTCCCCGGGTTGGACGACACCGCTCACCTGAGTTGTCTCGATCGCGTCGGCGGTCCGCCCGGCCGCCGCGAAGCCGATCGCGGTGGCTGCGGTTTCCGGCAGAAAGGTGACCAGACGTCCGTACCGCACGGGCGAGTCACCCAACCGGCTGGGCCAGTGCTGGGCCGGCACCTCCAGGAGCGCCGCGTCCAGTCCTCGCCCCCGTCCGTCCCAGACGCTCATGCACGGGAGCAGTCCGGGCGCCTGGAGGGGCTGGACCTCGGCCCGGGCATCGGGCGGCACGGCGTGGGCCGCGGTGAGGATCAGACGGGGCGCGATCACATAGCCGGAGCTGATCCGGGTCGGCCGACCGTCGCACGTGGCCCGGACAGCCACCACCCGTCGCTTGTCCATCAGGCAGAGACCAGGTCAGTCGGACACAGGCGACCGGAACAGGCTGCCGCCCTCGACGGCGCCCGTGCCGCCGGGCACCTCCTCCGAGACCTGGACCGGCTGCCCGTCGCCGTACACAGGCGTGAGGGTCAGGTTGATGCGGTGAGTGGTGGCCTGCGACAGTCCGGCGCTGACGTCCGCCGACACCACCCAGGCCCGGAAGCCGCCCTTGGCCGCTACGTCCTTGCGCAGTTCGACCGCGAACTCCATGCCAATGGGTCCGACCTCGAAGCGGAGTTGCTCTCCGGCGCCTTCGACCGCTGCCCGGACCAGCTCGTCCCGGATCAGGCCCACCGCCCGGTGGAGTTCCAACTCGTCCACTCACACACCACCTCTCACCGCTGTCTCGGCGAAAGCATGTCGGACATCCTCTACCTCTGAGTTACGGTGCGCGCCTGATGTCCGGAATCCATGGGTTACGAGGCCGATTCCACATGCATACCACCACCACGCCACGGGACACAGGTCAATGACTGCCTTTCAGCAGGGCCAATGTCCACCGCCAGCCGGACAGGAAGCAGCAACGAGGGTCGATCAACCCGATGCCTGCGGGACCACCCCCACAAAAGCAGCCCTGAAGCCGGCCGTTCAGGCGTTCCGCGACGTGGGCGCAGGAATCACGCCCGCCGACCCCGGCGCCCGCAACCTGATCGACGCCTTCACTCACATCGACACCGAGTTCAAGGAAGCTGCCCGCATCGACGCGAAGGTCCTCCATGACATCGCCACCTCGAGAAACCCTGCGCAAGCAGGCCAAGACGCTCCACGTCCTACCGGCCGGCCTCTGCGAGTTCTGTGTCCCGGCCAAGGCACTGTGACTGCGGATGGCCGGCACCTCGTGGTGGGCACGCCATGCCCACTGCCTGCAGACAACTCATCACCCCTGCCACGTCCCGTCTGGGCCGGACAGGCGAAGTCAACCGAGATCTTCGTCTCCAGCCCCACGTCGCCAGCCGCGAGAAGCAGCGGCTGATGTCCGAACGCGACCGCAATCTGCAGGTCGTCACCTAAAAGAGCGTTTTGGCCTGGCAAGGGTGTTTGGTAACTGGCGCGATGCCAGTCGCTTGGGGCGGCCCGTGCTGGCGTGTGAGGATCCGCCTGTGGAGTGTGATGTGTGCGGGCGGTCGATGTGGCGGTGGCCGGTGGCGCCGACGATCTGGGAAGAAGAGATCTGGTCCTGCTTGTGGTGCCATGCCGCCACCCATGTGGGCGGCGAGTGGTTAGCCTCGATCTTTCGTGACGGCCCGTCGGTTTCTTCGGCGGGCCGTTTCGGCTATGCGGGTTGGTGGCTGCCACGCTGATGGCCCGGCTCTCGCGTCGGGTGGGCGCCGGGTTCCACGGCTCCGGTGGGGTAGTGCTGCTCGCAGGGACAGAACGTGCTGGTCAGCCGGGGTTGGGGAGAGCTTTGAGCCGTGCCAGGGCGTCTGTGATCACGTCGGTCCAGGGCCAGTGGCGTGCGAATCTCAGATGCCGACGGCGGGCAGTCGAGACGAGCTGGGCGGCGGCGGCGAACAGCCGGAGCCGGAGCCGCCGGGGCTCCCATCTGCGGGTTTTGCCGGTCAGGACGAGCATCGGCAGCCAGGCCAACAGGTCGAGGGCGAGCTGGACGGTCTCCAGCCCCATCCGGTTCTGCGCGGTGCCTTGGAGGGGCAGGTTGCGCAGGCCGGTGGCGCGGGCGGCACGGATACGGTCCTCGGCCCTTGCGCGTTGGCGTGCCGCAGTTCCAGGGCGTTCGCTGTGCCGGTGGTGTTGGTGGCGAACGCGGTGAGCCGGAGGCCGTCATCTCATCATCGCCGAGGAGAGGGGCGGGACAGGCGCCCCCAGCGCGTGCGGGAAGCGGTGGAGGCACAAGGCGATGGTTCGGAACCCGCGCACCGGGGTGGATGACCACCTGTCGCAGCAGGCGTGCGCCCCGCTTCCGAGGTCCGCCTGGTCCGACAGATGGCCAAGATGAGGGAGCTTCACGCTTAGGACGCAGCGATCAGTCGGTGGACTGCCCGCTCCGCGGTCCGCGCCCTGACGAGTTCCTCTCTCGTAGCCCTTCGGACCAAGGTCTCCTTGTGAAGACCTATCGGCCCGCCCCTCCCTCGTGTGCCGGCTCGCCAGCGTCACGGGCTGTCGGTCAGGGGCCCACTGTCCTCTGCCCAAGATCCGGGCCATACGCGGCCCAGCCGCCTGCAGTGCGGTCGAATCACGACCGTTTCCGCTGGTCAGTAACCACGCGAGTCGTGTACCACCAGCAGACGCAGAATCTGCTATCAGATGTGACACGCTCACCTGGCGCCCACTGGGGCTACTCAGTTGGTACGGCCGGAGGATCCCTTTACAGTCGCACCAGAGCGGCTCACTGGCCGAGAAAGCTCAGCCGCACCTGCCGCTCCGGATTGTCCCGGTTGGTATCCACCAGACAGACCGACTGCCAGGTACCCAGCTCCAGCCTGCCGCCGATCACCGGCAGCGTGGCATGGGGTGGGACCAGGGCTGGGAGCACGTGGTCGCGGCCGTGGCCCGGGCTGCCGTGGCGGTGTTGCCAGCGGTCGTCGGCGGGGAGCAGGTGGTGGAGGGCGGCCAGCAGGTCGTCGTCGCTGCCCGCGCCGGTCTCCAGTACGGCGATGCCGGCCGTGGCGTGGGGGACGAAGACGTTGAGCAGGCCGTCGCGGCCGGGCGCGGTGCGGTTGAGGAACTCTTCGCAGGCGCGCGTCAGGTCCGTGACGCTCTCGGCCGCACCCGTGGTGATGTTCAGGACCGTGGTGGTGAAGGAGGAGGACATGCCTCCATCTTCGCCCCACAGGAGTGAGACGACACGTCCACGCTCCGAGACACCATTGACCGTGTCCCTACCGGATGGCTACGTTCAGCGCCATGTTCCGATCAGCTCTGCTCACTTCGCGCGGTCACATCGACCTGCTGCGAGTGGCTTCCGCCGCGTGTTGTCGCGGCTGCTGACGTTCTCCCAGCGACTTCCGGAGCGTTTCCCACCGCGGTTTCCCACCGTACGGCTATGCCTGCGGTACTCCGTCGTTCGCCCTTCCGTAGTCGTGTCGTCGGTCGCCTAGGCGCATAGTCGCCTCCGGCTCCGTGCCGCCTCGCGTCCGCGGAGGGCGCCGTGGTTGCTCCTTCCTTCCGCCGCCACCGTCGGACCGCCTCCCGGTCGGTCGTGGCGCGTGGGCGCGTGGGTACGGGGTGTCCCGGCATGCCCGCGGCCGCCCCCGTCTCCTCACTTCTTCGCGCCGCTCCCCCTTCCCTCCTCGAACTTTCGCCGCGCATCCGTGCGCCCTTCCGTGGAGCCCTCATGACCGTCAGCCATGCGCCACCACCCCCAGGCCTGTCCGTTGCCCCAAAGAAATCCTCCGCGCCGAGCCGTACGCCGCCCGATCTGGAGGCGGTCGTTCCGGCGTCCGTCCGGCGGTCTCGGCTACGGGCCGCTCCGCGGTGGGCGCGGCGAGCGGTGGGGCCGTTGCTGCTGCTCGCGTTGTGGCAGGTGTCCAGCGCCACCGGGGTGCTGGAGCCCGATGTGCTCGCCTCGCCCGGGACCATCGCCCGGGCGGGCGCCGATCTGGTGGCCGACGGGACGCTCCCCGCCGCGATGGGGGTCTCGCTCCAGCGGGTCGTCGTGGGGCTCCTGCTCGGGGGAGTCGTCGGGACGCTGCTCGCGCTCGTGTCGGGGCTGTCACGGCTCGGTGAGGACCTGGTCGACGCGACCGTGCAGATGCTGCGCACGGTGCCCTGGGTGGGGCTGATCCCGCTGTTCATCATCTGGCTCGGGATCGGCGAGGCACCGAAGGTGGCCCTCATCGCGCTCGGGGTGGCCTTCCATCTGTATCTCAACGTCTATGCGGGAATCCGCGGCGTTGACGCCCAACTCATCGAAGCAGGCGAGTCGTTGGGGCTCGGTCGGTGGGGACTGGTGCGGCATGTGGTGCTGCCGGGTGCGCTGCCCGGGGCCATGACCGGGCTGCGGTACTCGCTGGCGACGGCCTGGCTCGCGCTCGTCTTCGGTGAGTCGATCAACGCCGATGCCGGGATCGGGTTCCTCATGAACCAGGCCCGCGAGTTCTTCCGGACCGACGTGATCGTCGTCTGTCTCGTCGTGTACGCCTTCCTCGGCCTTACCGCCGACGTCATCGTCCGGATCCTCGAAAGGCTGCTGCTGCAATGGCGACCGACCTTCACCGGCCAGTGAAAGACGACCTCGCCCCCGGCCCGCCGACCGCGGCGCCGGACGGCGCTCCGGAGGCCGCCGTGCGGGTCGAAGGGCTCACCCGGGCCTTCGACGGCCGGCCGGTCATCGATGACCTCGATCTCACCCTGAGGGCAGGTGAGTTCACCGCTCTGCTCGGGCGCAGCGGCTGCGGCAAGTCGACGCTGCTGCGGGTGCTCGCCGGGCTCGACCGGGAGATCTCGGGCACCGCCCTGGTGCCGCGCCGGCGCGCGGTCGCCTTCCAGGCCCCACGGTTGATGCCCTGGAAGAAGGTCTGGCGCAACATACTGCTCGGTCTGCCGGGCAAGCCCGGACGCCGCGTTGCCGAGCGGGCGTTGGCGGAGGTCGGTCTGGCGGAGCGGGCCGGGGCGTGGCCCAGGACGCTGTCCGGCGGTGAGGCGCAGCGCGCTTCGCTGGCCAGAGCCCTGGTGCGCGAGCCCGATCTGCTGCTGCTCGACGAGCCCTTCGGCGCGCTGGACGCCCTGACCCGGATCAAGGCCCAGCAGCTCGTCGCGGAGCTCTGGCAGCGGCGCGGCTGCGCCGTACTGCTGGTCACCCATGACGTGGACGAGGCCCTGCTGCTGGCCGACCGGGCGCTGGTGATGCGGGACGGGCGGATCGCGTACGACACGCCTGTCGCGCTGGACCGGCCCCGCGGGGTCGGCTCCCCCGGCTTCACCGACCTGCGCTCCCGCCTGCTGACCGAACTGGGTGTCGGGAGCGGTGGCGGCGTCGAAGGGGAGGGCCCTGGCCGCGGTGAGCCGGACGCCACCGCCGGCGCGAAGCCGTCCGTGACCGCCGCCCCGCCCGGACCCGGACCGACGAAGCGCCCCGCCGCATCATCCGCGCACACCCGCCACGGAGAGGCCTCATGAAACGCCGTGCCCTGCCTGCCCTGCTCCTCCCGCTCGCCCTGCTCCTGTCCGCGTGCGGCGGTTCCTCCTCCGCGAACTCGGGTGGCAGCACAGACGGAACGGGCAGCCTTACGCTCAACGTCGGCGATCAGAAGGGTGGTTACGAGGCGATCCTGCGGGCCTCCGGGGAGCTCGACGACCTCGGCTACCGCATCGAGTGGTCCACCTTCACCTCGGGCCTGCCCCTGCTGGAGGCCGTGAGCGCCGGCGCGGTGGACATCGGGGGCGTCGGCAACACGCCGCCCGTCTTCGCCGCGGGGGCCGACTCGAACATCACCGTCGTCGGCGCCACGCACGGCTCGTCGGCCGGTGAGGTCATCGTCGTGCCCGAGGACTCGCCGCTGGAGAGGCCCGCCCAGCTCAAGGGCGCGTCCATCGCCGTGGCACAGGGCAGTTCGGCCCACTTCCAGCTGGTCGCCTCGCTCAAGAAGGCCGGCCTCGGGATAGCGGACGTGAGGTTGAACTACCTTCAGCCCGCCGACGCACTCGCCGCGTTCAGCCGGGGCAAGGTCGACGCCTGGGCGATCTGGGACCCGTACACCTCGCAGGTCCTGCGCACGACGGACGCCCGGGTCCTCACCACCGGCGAAGGCGTCGTCAACGGCCTCGGCTTTCAGGTCGCCTCACCCGTGTCGCTCAAGGACGGGAAGAAGTCGCAGGCCATCGGCGACCTGCTCGTCCGGCTGGAGCGGGCCCAGAAGTGGGTCTTCGAGCACCCGGAGGAGTGGGCGAAGGTCTGGGCGAAGGAGACCGGGCTGCCCTACGAGGTGGCGTTGGACGCCGTGAAGCTCAGTTACGGCACTCGTGTCCCGGTCGCGATTGACGCCGCGGCCATCGCCTCCGAGCAGGAGATCGCCGACACCTTCGCCGAACTGAAGCTGATACCGAGGCGGTTCGACTTCGAGGACTACGTCGACACCCGGTTCAACCGCGACCTCCCCGCTTCCTCCACCGCACCGCGCTCCTACGGAAAGGCCTCATCGTGAACGTCCATCTGCACTGGTTCCTGCCCACCGGTGGCGACGGCCGGACGCTCGTCGACCGGCACGCCTACACCGACGGCGGCATCAAACGCGACCGGATCACCCCGGTGAGGGGGGTGCGGGCCCCGGACATCGAGTATCTGGTCCAGATCGCCAAGGCGGCCGAGCAGTTGGGCTTCGAGGCCGTGCTGACGCCCACGGGCACCTGGTGCGAGGACGCCTGGCTGACCACGGTGGCGCTCGCCCAGCACACCGAGCGGCTGAAGTTCCTCGTGGCGTTCCGGCCGGGGGTCATCTCCCCGGTGCTCGCCGCCCAGATGGCCTCCACGTATCAGCGGATCACCCGGGGGCGGCTGCTGCTCAACGTGGTGACCGGGGGCGATTCCACGGAGCAGCGGCGGTTCGGGGACCACCTGGACCACGACCGGCGCTATGCGCGGACCGCGGAGTTCCTGTCGGTGGTGCGGGGCGTCTGGAGTGGGCAGCCGTACGACTTCGACGGTGCGCACTACCAGGTGGAGGGCGGTCTGACCGCGCTGCCGCCGGACCCGCTGCCGGAGATCTTCTTCGGCGGGTCCTCGGCCGCCGCGGGGCCGGTGGCCGCGGCCCATTCCGATGTCTACCTGACCTGGGGCGAGCCGCCGGCCGCGGTGAAGGAGAAGATCGACTGGATTCGCGACCTGGCGGAGGCGCAGGGTCGCACGGTCCGGTTCGGCATCCGGCTGCACACCATTTCGCGGGATTCGTCGGCCGAGGCGTGGGCCACCGCCGACCGGCTGCTGGGCGACCTCGACCCGGAGACGATCGCGGCGGCGCAGCAGGCGCTGGGACGGAGCGAGTCGGTCGGTCAGCAGCGGATGCTGGCCCTGCACGGCGGTTCGCGGAACGACCTGGAGATCGCGCCGAATCTCTGGGCAGGGGTCGGTCTGGTGCGCGGCGGGGCCGGGACCGCACTGGTGGGCAGCCATGCCGAGGTCGCGGACCGGATCGAGGAGTACCACGCGCTGGGCGTGGAGCACTTCGTGCTCTCCGGGTATCCGCATCTGGAGGAGGCGTACTGGTTCGGCGAGGGGGTCACCCCCGAGCTGGCCCGGCGCGGACTGCTGTCGACCGTGCCCCCGTCCCCGCTGCTGAGTGCGAACGGCGCCGGGCCCCGGCCCGCCACGGCTTCGGGTGGAGCATCCCTGCTGGTCGCCGGGGGGCGCTGAGCCTCGCGGTGCTGCTGGTCGGGGGCCCGGGAAGATCCCGGACCCCCGACGAGTTAGTAGAAGCGTGAACATTTCTGGGGTGCGTGAGCTGGACGTGGTCGTGATCGGCGCGGGTCAGGCGGGGCTGTCCGCCGCCCACCACCTGCGCCGCGTCGGACTGGAGCCGGACGTCGGCTTCGTCGTGCTGGACCACGCGCCCCGGCCGGGCGGCGCGTGGCAGTTCCGCTGGCCCTCGCTGACGTACGGCAAGGTCCACGGGATGCACGCGCTGCCGGGCATGGAACTGACCGGAGCCGACCCCGACCGGCCCTCGTCGGAGGTGATCGGCGCGTATTTCGCCGCGTACGAGGAGCGCTTCGGCCTGCGGGTCCACCGCCCGGTGGAGGTGAGCGCCGTACGGGAGGGGAGCCGCGGGCGGCTGTTGGTGGAGACGTCCGAGGGGGCATACGCCCCGCGGGCCGTGATCAACGCGACCGGCACCTGGGACCGGCCTTTCTGGCCGCGCTACCCGGGCCAGGAGACCTTCCGGGGGCGGCAGTTGCACACGGCGAACTACCCGGGGCCGGAGGAGTTCGCGGGCCTGCGCGTCATCGTCGTCGGGGGCGGCGCCTCCGGTACGCAGCATCTGATGGAGATCGCCGGGCACGCGGCCGACACCTTCTGGGTGACCCGGAGCGAACCGGTCTTCCGCGAGGGGCCGTTCACCGAGGAGTGGGGGCGGGCGGCTGTGGCGATGGTGGAGGAGCGGGTGCGCAAGGGGCTGCCGCCGCGGAGCGTGGTCAGCGTGACCGGGCTGCCGATGACCGATGCGGTGCGGCGGGCCCGGGAGCAGGGGGTGCTGGACCGGCTGCCGATGTTCGACCGGATCACGCCGAGCGGCGTGGCCTGGGACGACGGTCGGGTCGTCGAGGCCGATGTGATCCTGTGGGCCACTGGGTTCCGGCCCGCCGTGGACCATCTGGCACCGCTGAAGCTGCGCGAGCCGGGCGGCGGCATCCGGGCCGAGGACACTTGCGCCGTACGCGACGGGCGCATCCATCTCGTGGGGTACGGCCCGTCCGCCAGCACCATCGGCGCGAACCGCGCGGGCCGGGCGGCGGTCCGGTCGGTCATGCGGCTGCTGAAGGAGACGGGCGAGAAGAGCGGCGACGAGCCGCCGGACCGGGAAGCCGACAGCGGGCAGACCGACCGGGAAGCCGACGGCCGGCAGACCGACCGGGAAGCCGACAGCGGGCGGGCGGACCGGGAAGCAGGGGCGGTCGTCGCCGTTCCGGTCACCGGGGGCTGAGCGCTCCGCGGGCGCAGGCCCGTCAGCTCGTGGCGGCGGACGCGCGGGTGCGGTTGAACTCCTCGACGTTCTTCTGCTGTTCGTCGTAGCTGTCGGTGAACCGGGTGTCGCCGGGGCCGACCGTGACGAAGTACAGCCAGGGTCCGGGCGTGGGGCTGACGGCCGCGCGCAGGGCCTCCTCCCCCGGGTTGCCGATGGGCGTCGGCGGCAGCCCCTTGGTCCGGTAGCTGTTGTACGGGCTGTCCAGCTGGGTGTCGGCGGTCGTCGTGTCCAGGGTGGAGCGCTTCAGGGCGTAGTTGATGGTGGAGTCCATCTGCAACGGCATGTCCTTGAGCAGCCGGTTGTAGACGACCCGGGCCACCTTGCCCATGTCGGACGCGGTGTCGGCCTCTGCCTGGACGATGCTGGCGATCGTGATCGTGTCGTAGACGGAGATGTTGTTGCGCTGGGCTCCCGCCGTGACATGGTCCGCTCCGAAGTGCTTGCTGGCGGTGTCCGCCATGTACCGCAGCAGGCCCGCGGGCTCGGTCGCGGCGTCGAGCGGATAGGTGGCCGGAAAGAGGTATCCCTCGGGGTTGCCCTCGGCCTGGGCCGGCAGAGCGAGGTCCACCGTCGTCGCGGCCTTCCGCGTGCTGCCGGGCTTCAGGCCGAGCGCCTGGTCGACGGCCTCGTACACCTGCGAGGCGCGACGGCCCTCGGGGATCATCAGGGTGCCCCGCGGGCGCGCCTTCTCGGGCCCGCCCTCGTCCGATCCGGTCAGGGACAACGGGATCAGGACGGCGGCCGACACGACGAGCAGGGCGACGGCGGCCAGGACGACCTTTCCGCGGCGGGTCGGGCGGAGTCTGCGACGGGGCCGGGCGTCCGGGGACTCGTTCACCATGCGGGCACGTTAACCCGGGGCGTCGGCCACGGCCGGTAGCTCGGCCACGGCGTCGGCTCCGGCGACACGAACGCCGTACCGGGCGGGCCAGAACGCACGACACACAGAACACACGAACAGGGGATCGGGTGTTCGCTGGAACGCGTGATCGTCAGGGGATTCGTTGCTGTTCACCCGTCCGGGGGGGTGATGATTGCAGAGCGCAGTCAACGGGCTGCAGACCGCTACTGCGCAGTCCCACAGATGCACCACGTACAAGGAGAAAGACCAGATGAACTTCCTAACCAACCTGCTTGCCGGCGTCGTCCACTTCGTGGGTTGGCTCGTCTGACCATCGCTCCGCCCGGCGCCGTCGCTCCCCGTCCCACGGGAGCGGCGGCGCCGCCGTGTGTGCGGAAGCCGGCCGGCTCAGCCGTTCGCCGCTCCCGGTCCGGCGAAGGGCGGCAACGCGGTGAACTCGGGTGCGACCGTCACCGCCGCCGCGAGGACGTCGAGCGTCCGGCGGACCCGGGTGAGCGGGTGGTCCGGGAATTCCGCGTCCCACTGCCCGTGGTCCGCGGCGTGGAAGGGCAGCCCGCCCTGGACCTCGGGGGCGTAGGGGTGCGGCCGGAAGTACTGGTCGGGGCCGAGCTTGGCCATCACCACGGCCTCCCGCATGCCCGTCATGCCGCGCTCCGCCGCCTGGATCTTCACCACGGTGCTGCACCCGGCGCGCGGCACGGTGAAACTGCCGGTGAACGCCTGTCCGCTGCGCTGTCCCGGCAGCGGCAGTTTGAGTATCTGACGCAGGGCTGGCAGCTCACCCAGCCGCTTGACCGACGCCTCGATGAGTCCGCCGCCCGCCCGGGCGGTGAAGTGGGTCAGACCGTGGCGCAGGGCGGGGCCGTCGTCCAGTGCGGCGGGCAGATCCGGCGGCAGGTCGAAGAAGTGCAGTGACAGCACATCACCGTGGTCGTTCAGCCAGGTGCCGGTGTCCACGGTTCGATAGCCGGGGAGTTCCACCCCGAGGAGAGCTCTCATGCGCGGCGATCATGCCGTACGCGCGTCGCGCCGGTGGCCTCAGGGCTGTCTCCATCACCCTGACGCCGGGGCCCGCGGTCCTGCCCGGGCGGTCAGGGTGCCGGAACCGGGGCCGGCCGGCTGTCTCGGCGGATCAGGGCGGCGTAGCGGCCGTCGCGGTCGAGCAGTTCCTCGTGCGTACCGCGCTCGGCGGCCCGGCCGTTCTCCAGGACGACGATCTGGTCCGCGTCGCGGACGGTGGAGAGGCGGTGCGCGATGGTGAGCGTGGTCCGTCCGGCGGAGAGGGCGTCGATCGCTTGCTGCACGGCCTGTTCCGTACGGGTGTCGAGCGCGCTGGTCGCCTCGTCGAGGATCAGCACCGGCGGGTCGCGCAGGATCGTGCGGGCGATGGCGAGGCGCTGCTTCTCACCGCCCGAGAAGCGGTAGCCGCGCTCACCCACCAAGGTGTCGTAGCCGTCGGGCAGGGAGGCGATGTGGTCGTGGATCTGCGCCGCACGGGCCGCGGACTCGATCTCCGCCTCGGTGGCGTCCGGCTTGGCGAAGCGCAGGTTGTCGGCGACCGAGGCGTGGAAGAGGTAGGTCTCCTGGGAGACGACGCCGACCGCTCGGGCGAGGGTGTCGAAGTCCAGATCGCGGACGTCGACCCCGTCGATCGTGACCCGGCCGCCGGTGACGTCGTACAGCCGGGGCACGAGGTAGCTCAGAGTGGATTTGCCGGAACCGGTGGATCCGACGACCGCGAGACTGCTGCCGGCGGGGACGGTGACGTCGATGCCGGTCAGCGTCGGGCCGTTCTTCTCCTCGTAGCTGAAGTCGACGTCCTCGAAGGCGATCTCGCCGCGGATCTTCTCCAGCCGGACCGGCTTCTCCGGTTCGGTGATGTCCACCGTGAGGTCGAGGTACTCGAAGATGCGCTGGAAGAGGGCGAGGGAGGTCTGCATCTGCACACCGGTGGAGAGCAGGCTGACCGCCGGGCGGAACAGCCCCTGCTGGAGCGTGACGAAGGCGACCAGCGTACCGATGGAGACGGCGGCCGCTCCGGACGCGAAGGTGAGACCTGCCGCCCAGTAGATGACGGCGGGCATGGCGGCCATCACGATGCCGATCGTCGACATCCGCCAGCGGCCGGCCATGCTGGAGCGCACTTCGAGGTCGACCAGGCGCTCGGACTCCTCGGCGAAGCCTCGGGTGAGGGAGTCGGAGCGGCCCATCGTGCGGCCGAGGAGGATGCCGCTGACCGAGAGTGACTCGGTGACCGTGGCGGCCATCGCGGCCATCTGCTTCTGGCGCTGGGTGGTGATCCTCTTCCGCTCCCGGCCGACACGCCGGCTGATCGCGACGAAGACCGGCAGCAGGAGCAGAGAGACGACGGTGAGCCGCCAGTCGAGGGCGAGCATGGCGACGACGGTCGCGATGACGGCCGTGAGGTTGGAGACCAGCGAGGTCGCGGTGGAGGTGACCGTCGCCTGCATACCGCCGATGTCATTGGCGATGCGGGACTGGACCTCGCCCGTGCGGGTGCGGGTGAAGAAGGCGAGCGGCATCCGCTGGAGCTGGGTGTAGACAGCGGTGCGCAGGTCATGCATGACGCGCTGGCCGACGGTGGTCGAGATCAGGGTCTGGAGCACGCCGAAGACGCTGGTCATCACGGCGGTGAGGATCATGCCGAGCGCCAGCAGGGTCAGCAGGCCCGTGCGCCCCTGCGGGATCGCGGTGTCCAGGATCTCGCGCAGCAGGAACGGGGAGGCGACCGACACCAGGGAGGACGCGCCGACCAGCAGGCCGACGACGGCCAGGCGGCCGCGGTAGGGGTGGAAGAGGCGGAGGATGCGGCGCACCTCGGCGGGCGGCCGGTCGGCGGTGGCGGTGTGGGCGGCGGTGTCGGCATCGGGTGGGGGCGCCCACGTGGGCTCGTCGGGCTTCATGGGCTCCTTCGTCGGGCGTGAGGCGTGACCGGGCGGACCCTGCCCTCGCACATGGAGAGCTTAGCTCATTGTTACCTATACTCACAATGAACAAGGTCCTGATATTGTTCCCGTATGGACGCCCCCGATTCCCCCGGTCCGCCCGGCTCCTCCCGCTCAACCGGCTCAACCCGCTCAACCGGCTCGCCGGGCTCCCCCGACACCGACGGCATGCTCGCCGAGCAGTTGCTGCGGCTGACCCGCCGGCTGCACCGCATCCAGAGCCGCCAGCTGGAGCCGATCGACATCACTCCGGCGCAGTTCCGGCTGCTGCGGACGGTCGCGAGCTACGAGGCGGCCCCCCGGATGGCGGATCTCGCCCGGCGCCTGGACGTCGTTCCGCGCGCCGTGACGACGCTGGTCGACGCCCTGGAGGCGAGCGGCCGCGTGCGCCGCGCACCGGATCCCGACAGCCGCCGGGTGGTCCGCGTCGAGATCACGGACGAGGGGCGCGCCACGCTGCGGTCCCTGCGCAGCGCGCGCCGGGCCGCCGCGGAGGAGATCCTGGCCCCATTGACCGCCGATCAGCGCGAGGTCCTCGGCGGGCTGCTGTCCGCCCTGGTCGACGGCATGCCGGAACGCCACTGCTGAACACCGCGCCTGCGGAATAACTCTTAGCCGCCGAGGAGATAGCCGACATGCCGCTGCTGGAGCCCGACCCGGAAGCTCTGCGCCCCGGAACCGCACGGGAACCCGCCCCCGACCGGGTCACCGACCGCAGTGCGGGCGGCACCCCGGAGCCGCTGCGCGGCGAGCTGACGGCCCTGCTCGGCGCCGACAAGGTGCTCTGGAAGATCTCCGACCTCGTGCGGTACGCCTCCGACGCCAGCCCCTACCGCTTCCTCCCCCGGGTCGTGCTGGTCCCCGAGGACCTCGACGACGTCTCCGCGATCCTGTCGTACGCCCACGGCAAGGGCCGTCACGTGGCCTTCCGGGCCGCCGGCACCAGCCTCAACGGCCAGGCACAGGGCGAGGACATCCTCGTCGACGTTCGCCGCCACTGGACCGGCGTCGAGGTGCTGGACGACGGGGCGCGGGCCCGGATCGGGCCGGGGACGACCGTGATGCGGGCCAACATCGCCCTCGCCCGGTACGGCAGGCTGCTGGGCCCCGACCCGGCCAGCGCCATCGCCTGCACCGTCGGCGGGGTCGTCGCCAACAACGCCTCGGGCATGACCGCGGGGACCACCCGCAACAGCTACCGGACGCTCGCCTCGCTCACGTTCCTCCTGCCGAGCGGCACCGTCGTCGACACCGCCGGTCCGGCCGCCGACGAGGAGCTGGCCCGCGCCGAACCGGAGCTGTGCGCGGGGCTGATGGAGCTGAAGGCGGAGATCGAGGCGGACGAGGAACTGACCGCCCGCATCCGCGCCAAGTACACGATCAAGAACACCAACGGCTACCGCCTGGACTCCTTCCTCGACGGGGCGACGCCGGTGGAGATCCTGCGAGGGCTGATGGTCGGCTCCGAGGGCACGTTCGGCTTCATCTCCGAGGTCGTCTTCGACACCCTGCCGCTCGACCGGCGGATCTCCAGCGCCCTGCTGTTCTTCCCCTCCCTCACCGCCGCCGCGGCCGCCGTGCCCCGGTTCAACGAGGCGGGGGCCATCGCTGTGGAGCTGATGGACGGCAACACCCTGCGCGCCTCCGTCAGCGTGCCGGGCGTTCCGGCGGACTGGGCCGCGCTGCCCCGGACCACGACCGCGCTGCTGGTGGAGTTCCGGGCGGCCGACGAGGCGGGCCAGGAGGCGTTCGAGCGGGCGGCCGACGCCGTCGTCGCCGACCTGGACCTGGTCGTTCCGGCGGTGTCGGTGACCAACGCCTTCACCCGGGACGCCGGGGCGATCGCCGGGTACTGGAAGGCGCGCAAGGCGTTCGTCACGGCGGTCGGCGGGTCCCGGCCCTCGGGCACCACCCTGATCACGGAGGACTTCGCGGTGCCGCCCGCACGGCTGGCCGACGCCTGCGAGGCGCTGCTGGAGCTCCAGTCGCGCCACGGCTTCGACGCCGCCGTGGCCGGTCACGCCGCGCACGGCAATCTGCACTTCCTGCTCGCGTTCGACGCGGCGAAGCCGGCGGACGTCGAGCGGTACGACGCGTTCATGCAGGAGTTCTGCGCGCTGGTGGTGGACCGTTTCGACGGGTCGCTCAAGGCGGAGCACGCCACCGGACGCAATATCGCGCCGTTCCTCGAACGGGAGTGGGGGCCGCGTGCCACCGAGTTGATGTGGCGGACGAAGCAGGTCATCGATCCCTCCGGGGTACTCGCTCCGCGCATCGTCCTGGACCGGGATCCGCGGGCCCATCTGCGGGGTCTGAAGACCATTCCGAAGGTGGAGGCGGTCGCCGATCCGTGCATCGAGTGCGGCTTCTGCGAACCGACCTGTCCCAGCGAGGATCTGACGACCACTCCGCGTCAACGGATCGTGCTGCGCCGGGAGATGATGCGCCAGGCCGATGGCTCGCCGGTCGAGGCCGGTCTGCTGGACGCGTATGGGTACGACGCCGTGGACACCTGCGCCGGGGACTCCACCTGCAAGCTCGCCTGTCCGGTCGGCATCGACACCGGGGCGATGATGAAGGGCTTCCGGCACCGCAGGCACACGCCGCGCGAGGAGCGGATCGCCGCGCTGACCGCGAAGCACTTCCGTGTCGTGGAGGCCTCGGCGCGGCTGGCCGTGGCGGTGGCCGACGCGGTCGGTGACCGGGTGGGCGACCGCCCGCTCGGGGCCGTGACGCGGCTCGCCCGCAAGGCCGTCAGCCCCGATCTCGTACCGGAGTGGCTGCCCCAGATCCCCGGGGCGGCAGCCCGACGGCTGCCGCGTACGGACCGGGTCGGGGCGAGCGCGGTCTACTACCCGGCCTGCGTCAACCGCATCTTCGCCGGGCCGGACGGCCGCCCGGGCCTCTCCCTCGCCGAGGCGGTGGTCGCCGTGTCGGGGCGGGCCGGGAAGCCGGTGTGGATCCCCGAGGACGTCGCGGGCACGTGCTGCGCGACGATCTGGCACTCCAAGGGGTACGACGCGGGCAACAGGATCATGGCGAATCGCATCGTGGAGGCCGCCTGGGGCTGGACGGCGGGCGGAAAGCTGCCGCTGGTCGTGGACGCGTCCTCGTGCACGCTCGGCATCGCCGAGGAGGTGGTGCCCTACCTCAGCGAGGAGAACCGGGCGCTGCACCGTGAACTGACCGTCGTGGACTCCCTGGTGTGGGCGGCCGACGAACTGCTGCCCGAGCTGACGGTGTTCCGCACCGTCGGGTCGTCCGTCGTGCATCCGACCTGTTCGATGGAACACCTGGGTGACGTGGGGCAGTTGCGCGCGCTGGCCGAGGCATGCGCGGACGAGGTCGTGGTGCCGGACGACGCGGGGTGCTGCGCGTTCGCGGGGGACCGGGGGATGCTGCACAAGGAGTTGACCGATTCGGCGACGGCCAAGGAGGCGGCCGAGGTCGGCCTCCGCGACTACGACACCTATCTGTCGGCGAACCGGATGTGCGAGATCGGCATGGAACGGGCCACCGGGCGTCCCTACCGCTCGGCGCTGATCGAGCTGGAGCACGCCACCCGGCCGACCCTCGGCTGAGCATCCGACGCCGGGCCTCAACACCCCTCCCGACGTGCACATGTGAGCGTTTCCGGGCCCCGATTGGTTGAACCAGTCGGGGCTTCGGCGTGCCGTGAAGAAAGTCCATGGTTTGAGGACGAGAGTCCAATTACCTCTCTTGCGCACCATCAGCCTCACCCTCCAGGGTCCTTACCGAGACCCGGTCCCCGCGCTCGTCATCCGTACGGGGGCCGGACGCGCTCGCGCACCGTCTGAACCCCCAACCCCACCTGGAGGCTCGATGAACGACGACGCCCGGCCCGCACCGGAACCGCAGGACCTGCCCCCGCACGGCGGCGTGGCCGACGAGGCGGCGCGGCAGGATCCCAGCCGCCGTTCGGTGCTGTGGACCACGGCGGGTGTGGCCGGCGCCGGACTCGGCCTCGGCGCCCTGGGCACGGGGAGCGCGTCGGCCACCGAGGCGACCGCCCCGCAGGCCCTCTCCGCCGCGGAGGCGGCCGCCGCCGCTCCCGTCCGGCAGGGCCGCACCATGGCGGGCGTCCGCTTCGAGGGGCGCTCCACGATCCGGGTCGGCATCGTGGGCCTCGGCAACCGGGGCGGCAGCATGATCGACCTGTTCCTCGCCGTACCGGGCGTCCAGGTGAAGGCGGTCTGCGACCCGGTCCGGGACAAGGCGGAGAGGGCCGCGGCCAAGGTGACGGCCGCCGGTCAGCCCGCTCCCACCGTCTACGCCAAGGGCGAGGACGACTACGAGAACCTCTGCAAGCGCGGGGACCTCGACTTCGTCTATGTGGCGACGCCCTGGGAACTCCACTTCCCGATGGCGAAGGCGGCGATGCTGAACGGGAAGCACGTCGGCGTGGAGTGCCCGATCGCCATGCGGCTGGAAGAGCTCTGGCAGTTGGTGGACCTCTCCGAGCGCACCCGGCGGCACTGCATGCAGCTGGAGAACTGTTGCTACGGCAAGAACGAGATGCGGGTGCTGCGCATGGCGCACGCGGGTCTCTTCGGCGATCTGCTGCACGGGGCGGGCGCCTACAACCACGATCTGCGCGAGCTGATGTTCGACCCCGACTACTACGAGGGCCCCTGGCGCCGGCTGTGGCACACCCGGCTGCGCGGTGACCTCTACCCCAACCACGGGTTCGGTCCGGTCGCCAACTACATGGACGTCAACCGGGGCGACCGGGCCGTGAGCATCACGAGCATCGGCACCCCGGCCCTGTCGCTCGCCGAGTACCGAAAGGAGCACATGCCGCCCGGCGACCCCAGCTGGAAGGAGTCATACATCGGGGCTGACCGGACGATCAGCCTCGTGCAGACGGCCAAGGGCCGGGCGATCCGGCTGGAGCACGATGTGTCGAGCCCGCATCCGTACTCCCGTATCAACAGCCTCGGCGGTACACGGGGCGTGTTCGAGGACTACCCGGAGCGCATCTACCTGGAGCCCACGAACACGAACCACCAGTGGGACGACTTCAAGAAGTACGCCGAGTGGGACCACTGGCTCTGGAAGGAGCACGCGAACCCGCCGGGCGGGCACGGCGGCATGGACTACATGATGATTTTCCGCCTGATGCAGTGCATGCGGCTCGGTCTGGTCCCCGACTTCGACGTGTACGACGCGGCGGTCTGGACGGCCCCCGTGCCGCTGAGCCATCTCTCCATCAAGGCCAAGGGCGCGCCGTTGCCGATCCCGGACTTCACCCGGGGCGAGTGGCGGAAGACCCGGTCCGGCATGGACTCCGAGAAGCCCGCGGAGTGACCGCCCCCGGGGTCCCCGGCCGAGTCGGCCCGGGGCCCCGCCGGGCTGCGGAGAAGGCCGGAAAACCGGTTGCCCCGGACCGGGAGGAACAGGGAACCTTGCACGTCACCCCGTTCTTCGAGGTCCGTCCGGATCTCCGTTTCACAAGCCCTGGGACCTCATGCAGATTCGCGACCTTCCGTATTCGGATCCCGGCGACCCCGATGTCCGTTCAGGCCCACGATTCCTGTACTGGCTCGGGCGCAACCAGCTCGCGGGACAGCTGAAGGCCCTCTCCTGGGGGCTGCTGCACCAGCTGGGCATCGCCGGTCTCCCGGTCACCGTGGGACTCGCCGTCCAGGCCGTCATCGACCGCTCCGGGGGGCGGCTCGCCCTGGCCGGCGGTCTCATCGTCGCCCTCGGCGTCCTGATCGCCGTCGGCGACACCATGCTCCACCGGACCGCCGTGACCAACTGGATCACCGCCGCCGCCCGGGTCCAGCAACTGCTCGCCCGTAAGACCGCCGAGCTGGGCTCGGCGCTGACACGGCGGGTCGCGGCCGGTGAGGTCGTCGCCGTCTCGACCGGCGACGTGGAGAAGATCGGCTGGTTCGTCGAGGCGCTCTCCCGCTTCGCGGCCGCCGCCACCGCCCTCGTGGTGATCTGTGTGGGGCTGGCGTTCTACCTCCCGTCCCTCGGTCTGATGGTGGCGATCTCCATGCCGGTGCTCGCCCTGGCCGTGCTGCCGTTGCTGCCGCGCGCCACCCGGCGCGCCGACGAGCAGCGCGAGAAGGCGGGCAAGGCCACCGAGCTGGCCTCGGACACGGTCGCCGGACTGCGCGTGCTGCGCGGTATCGGCGGCGAGGAGCTGTTCCTCGGCCGCTACCGCCGAGCCTCCCAGGAGGTTCGCGGGGCGGCGGTGCGCTCGGCCCGGATGTGGGCGCTGATCTCGGCGGTGCAGGTGCTGCTGCCGGGGATCCTGCTGATCTCCCTGGTCTGGTACGGGGCGACGCTGGCCCGGGACGGCCGTATCGACGTCGGCCAGCTGGTCACCGTCTACAGCGCGGCCACCCTGATGCTGTTTCCTCTGCGGCACTTCGAGGAGATCGCGATGGCGTACTCCTTCTCGCGGCCGTCCGCCCAGCGTGCGGTGCGCGTGCTGTCGCTGCGCCGCAGCGCGCGGGAGGCCACCGTAAAGGGTGTGACGCCCTCCGGTGATCTGTACGACCCGGCGACCGGGCTGATGGCCCCTCGGGGGCAGTTCACCGCCGTCGTCTGCGGCGACCCGGACGAGGCCGGCCGGCTGGCAGAACGGCTCGGCGGGCACGCGGAGACCGGCGAGGAGGACACGGAGGCTTCGGCGAAGGCTCCGTCGGTGCTGCTCGGCGGAGTCGCCCTGGACGAGATCCCGCTGGACGCGGCACGGGCCGCCGTGCTGGTCCAGGACAAGGACCCGGTGCTGCTGTCCGGCACGCTCCAGGAGCTGCTGGACATCCCGGCCTCGGGCCTGGTCACCGCCGAGGCGGCGTTGGAGGCGGCCCAGTGCGGTGACGTGCTGAGCGCGCTGGCACAGGCCTCCCCCGACAACGACGGGGACCCGATGCGGACCCGGATCACCGAGCGCGGCCGGTCCCTGTCCGGCGGTCAGCGCCAGCGCCTGGCGCTGGCCCGGTCGCTGGTCACCGACCCGGAGGCGCTGGTGCTGGACGAGCCGACCTCCGCGGTCGACTCGCACACCGAGGCCCGGGTCGCCGCCGGGATCGCGAAGCTGCGCCGGGGCCGTACGACGGTGGCGTTCGCCTCGTCCCCGCTGCTGCTCGACGCCGCCGACCGGGTGGTGCTCGTCCACGAGGGCACGGTGGTCGCCGTGGGAACCCACCGCGACCTGCTGCGCACCGAACCCCGCTACCGGGCGGTCGTCACCCGGGAGACCGACGACGAGGCGGCCGCCGCGAGCGCGCTGAACGGCGTCGGCGACGTCCCCGCCATGAAGAGCATCCAGGAAATCGAGGAGAGGGCATGATCGGCGTCGCACCCCCGGCGTACGACCCCGCGGCCCCGGAGTCGGCGACGACGCTGCCCGTGGGCACGCCGACGACCGTGCGGAGTTACGTACGGAGTCTGTTGCGCCGGCACCGCAGGGCGTTCGCCGTCCTGATCACGGTCAACGCGGTGGCGGTGATCGCCTCGATCACCGGACCGTATCTGCTGGGCGGGCTGGTGGAGGACCTGTCCAACGGCGTCACCGACCTGCACCTGGAGCGCACCGCCGCGATCTTCGCGGTCGCGCTGGTCGTCCAGGTCCTGTTCACGCGCAGCATGCGGCTGCGCGGGGCGATGCTGGGCGAGGAGATGCTCGCCGACCTGCGCGAGGACTTCCTCGTACGGTCCGTCGGGCTGCCGCCCGGGGTCCTGGAGCGGGCCGGGACCGGCGATCTGCTGGCCCGGATCACCACGGACATCGACCGGTTGGCGAACGCGATGCGCGAGGCCGTGCCGCAGTTGGCGATCGGCGTCGTGTGGGCCGGTCTGCTGATCGGCGCGATGACGGTGACCGCTCCCCCGCTGGCGCTGGCCGTGCTGATCGCGCTGCCGGTGCTGATCGTGGGCTGCCGCTGGTACTTCCGCCGTGCCCCCTCGGCGTACCGCTCGGAGGCCGCCGGTTACGCGGCCGTCGCCGGGATCCTCGCGGAGACCGTCGACGCCGGGCGGACGGTGGAGGCGCACCGCCTCGGCGACCGCCGGGTGGCGCTGTCGGACCGGCGGATCACGGAGTGGACGGCCTGGGAGCGGTACACGCTGTTCCTGCGTTCGGTGCTGTTCCCCGTCATCAACGCGACGTACGTGACGATCCTCGGCGCGGTGCTGCTGCTGGGCGGCTGGTTCGTGCTGGAGGGCTGGATCACGGTCGGGCAGCTGACGACGGGAGCGCTGCTGGCGCAGATGATGGTCGACCCGATCGGTCTGATCCTGCGCTGGTACGACGAGCTCCAGGTGGCCCAGGTGTCGCTGGCCCGGCTGGTCGGCGTCCGGGAGATCGAGCCGGACGCGGGCGACGCCGGAGTCGGTCCGGACGGCCGGGAGGTACGGGCGGACGACGTCCGCTTCGGGTACCGGGAGGGCGTCGACGTGCTGCACAAGGTGTCGCTCGACGTTGCTCCGGGCACCCGGATCGCCCTGGTCGGCCCCTCCGGCGCGGGCAAGTCCACGTTGGGCCGGCTGCTGGCGGGGATCTACGCGCCGCGCACCGGGGAGGTGACGCTCGGCGGGGCGGAGCTGTCGCGGATGACGGCGGAGCGGGTCCGCGAGCATGTGGCCCTGGTCAACCAGGAGCACCATGTCTTCGTCGGCTCGCTGCGGGACAACCTCCTGCTGGCCCGCGACGGGGCGAAGGACGCGGAGCTGTGGGCGTCGCTGGCCGCGGTCGACGCGGACGGCTGGGCGAAGGCCCTGGAGAAGGGGCTGGACACCGAGGTCGGCTCGGGCGGGTTCGCGCTGACCCCGGCGCAGGCCCAGCAGATCGCGCTGGCCCGGCTCGTGCTGGCCGATCCGCACACGCTGGTGCTGGACGAGGCGACCTCGCTGCTGGACCCGCGGGCCGCCCGTCATCTGGAGCGTTCGCTGGCCCGGGTGCTGGAGGGCCGCACGGTGGTGGCGATCGCGCACCGTCTGCACACGGCGCACGACGCGGATGTGATCGCGGTCGTGGAGGACGGCCGGATCAGCGAGCTGGGCAGCCACGACGAACTGGTGGCGGCGGACGGCGCGTACGCGTCCCTGTGGCGGTCCTGGCACGGGTGAGCCGCCCGGCGGACGGCCCGGGGATCACCGGGCCGTCCGGGTGCGGTCGGGCTGGAGGAGCTGGTCGACGGGCGCGTGGTCGTCGGTGAGCACCCGGGCGTCCCCGGTCCAGGTGGCGAGGTCGTCGCCGGTGGTGATCTTCCAGCCGACGTCCCGGGCGTCCAGGGCTTCCTGGATCGCGGGGGCGTCGACGGGGCGGCCGGAGGCGACCACCACCAGATTGCCGCCCACGGTGGACGCGGTCGGGTCCAGCCCGATGTCCGCGGGCTTCCCGAGAAGGGCGACGTGCTCGAAGGTCGCGGCGAGGGTGGCCGCCTCGGCGCGGGCGAAGGCCAGCTCGCCGTGGTCGATGAGGTTGGCGACGTACAGGCCGTCCTCGTCGAGCGCCCGGCGGACGTCTCCCAGGGCCTGCGACGTCGTGAGGTGCCACGGCACGCTGACGCCCCCGAAGGCGTCGCCCACCACCAGGTCGTGGCTGCCCGCCTCCAGCCTGCGCAGGCCCAGTCGGCCGTCCTCCACGGTCACGTCGATGCCGGTGGCGGTCGACGGCCCCAGGCCGAACCGGTCACGGTCGATGCGCACGACTCCGCCGTCGATCTCGGAAACGGTGCTGCGGGTCCCGGGGCGTGCGGCCGCGAGGTAGCGGGGGAAGGTGAGGCCGCCGCCCCCGATGTGGTGGGCGGTCAGCGGCTCCCCCGCAGGGAAGGCCGTGTCGACCACCGACGCGATGGCGCGCACGTACGCGAACTTCAGGTGCGCCGGGTCCTCGACGTCGACGTAGGAGTGGCCCAGGCCGTCGAGGACGAGGGTGCGGCCGCTGTCCCGGTCGGGGTCCATGACGACCTGTGCGCAGTGGTAGCGGGTCTCCGCGTCACAGCCGCCGGGGGCGAACGCGGTGGCGAGGGAGCCCGCGACGACGGTGGCGAGCGCGACGGCTGAGGCGCGCCGCCAACGGCGGGCCCGCCATCCGACCAGTGCGGCGCCGAGCACCAGCAGAGTGCCGAGGCCGATCAGGATGGAGCTGACGGGCAGCCGCGAGACCAGGACGAATCCGGTGAGGACGGTGCCGACGATGGCGCCGAAGGTGCCCACGCCCGACAGCCGCCCGACGACCGTACCGGTCTCGGCGAGGCTGGTGAGCCGCAGCTTCGTCACGAACGGGGTCACCGCGGAGAGCAGTGCGCCGGGCACCAGGAGGGTCGCCGATGCGACCAGCAGGAGCAGCGCCGGCGACCACTGGGCGGTGGTGCGCAGCAGGAGCGGGGTGAGCGCGACGACCACGCCCGACACCCCGAGCGCCGGCGCGATGAGCCGGAGCGGGTCGACCTGGTCCGCGACGCGCCCGCCCAGCCAGGAGCCCAGCGCGATGGCGGTGAGGGCGATGCCGATCACCATCGTGCTGGTTTCCAGGGTGAGGCCGAGGTACGGGGCCAGCAGCCGCAGGGCGACGATCTCGACCACCAGGACCGCGGCCGATGATCCGAACACGAGGACCGCGGCAGCGCGGGGGCCCAGGCCGTGATCGCGGGCTGGGGCGTCCGCCGAAGGGGAGTCGTCGGCCACGGGCGAGGGGGGCGAGGTGGTCACCGCAGCATCCTCGCACGGGGTGCGGCTGCCGAACTCCCGCTGTTCCAGGGGACGGAGAGAGCGGGACCCCGGTCGTGCGGGGCGGGAACGGGTGTTCCCGCAAAAATCGCGGTGCGCACGCGCCGGGACCGGTGGTCCCATGATCCGGTGCGCGGATATGACGAGACGACAACCGAGAAGACCACCGCCGGCGAAGCCACGGCCGGCGTGCCCACGACCGTGGACCGGGGGCGCTTCCCCGACGCCGTGAGTCCCTGGGAGGACCCGGCCTGGCGGGCGGAGGCCCTCGCCTGGGTGACCGAGGGCCTCGCCGCCCACGGGCTGGGGGAGACCGGCCCGCGAACGGTGCGTCTGCGCCCCTGGTCGGTGCTGGTACGGCTGACCGTCGCGGGGCCGGCGCCCGTGTGGTTCAAGGCCGTACCCTCCACCGCGGCGTTCGAGGCGGGGCTCACCGAGGCCCTGGCGCGCTGGGTCCCGGAGCGGGTGCTGACCCCGCTCGCCGTCGAGGCCGCACGCGGCTGGCTGCTCACCCCGGACGGCGGCCCGGTGCTGTGGGACGTGCTGGAAGGGTTCGAAGGAGGCGCCGTCGACCCCCGGTACTGGGAGGAGCCGCTGCGCCAGTACGCCGCGATGCAGCGGGCGCTGACCCCGTACGCGGACGCGATCGAGGCGCTCGGTGTGCCGGCGGCCCGGCCGCGCGCGCTGCCGGCGCTGTTCGACCGGCTGGTCGCGGAGAACGCCGTGCTGACCCGGGAGGACCGGGCGGCGCTGGAGGCGCTGCGGCCCCGGGTGGCGGGCTGGTGCGAGGAGCTGGCGTCGTCGGGGGTGGCTGACTCGCTGGACCACGCCGATCTGCACGAGAAGCAGCTGTTCGCGCCCGTGGGCGGCCGGTACGCGTTCTTCGACTGGGGCGACGCACTGGTCGGGCATCCGTTCTCCAGCCTTCTGGTGCCCGCCCTCGCGGCCCGTGAGCGCTGCGGCCCCGAGGTGCTGCCCCGGCTCCGGGACGCCTATCTGGAGCCGTGGACCGGCGGGGGCGTCACGACGGCCGGGCTGCGGCGTTCGGTGAGCCTGGCATGGCGGCTGGCGGCGCTCGGCCGGGCCGCCTCGTGGGGGCGGATGTTCCCCGCGCCGCAGGGTGGGCCTGCCGTGGCCGGGGGCGCCGAGGCCGCCCACTGGCTGCGGGAGCTGGCGGTCGCCCCGCCCCTGTGAGCGGGCCCCGTTCACCCCTGCCAGGAGGCGGACGCGGGGGCATCCGGTTAAGGATGAGAGGTGAATCACCCGGTAAACGGGGCAGGCGAGCGCAGAACCACGCAAGCCCGAGAAGGGACGCAGACCGTGGCACCACCCAGGATTCTCGTCGTCGGCGCCGGCTTCGCAGGCGTCGAGTGCGTACGCCGCCTGGAGCGCAGGCTCGCTCCGGGAGAGGCCCAGATCACGCTCGTCACACCGTTCTCCTACCAGCTGTATCTGCCGCTGCTCCCCCAGGTGGCCTCCGGGGTGCTCACACCTCAGTCCGTCGCGGTGTCGCTGCGCCGCAGCCGCCGCCACCGGACCCGGATCGTGCCGGGCGGGGCGATCGGCGTGGACACGCGGGCGAAGGTCTGTGTGATCCGGAAGATCACGGACGAGATCGTGAACGAGCCGTACGACTACATCGTGCTGGCGGCGGGCAGCGTCACCCGGACCTTCGACATCCCGGGGCTGCTGGACAACGCCCGGGGGATGAAGACGCTGGCCGAGGCCGCGTACGTCCGGGACCACGTCATCGCCCAGCTGGATCTGGCGGACGCCAGTGACGACGAGGCCGAGCGGGCTTCCCGGCTCCAGTTCGTGGTGGTCGGCGGCGGCTACGCGGGCACCGAGACGGCCGCCTGCCTCCAGCGCCTGACCACCAGCGCGGTCCGGCACTACCCGCGGCTGGACCCGCGGCTGATCAAGTGGCATCTGATCGACATCGCGCCCAAGCTGATGCCTGAGCTGGGCGACAAGCTGGGGCAGGCCGCCCTGGAGGTGCTCCGCAAGCGGAACATCGAGGTGTCGCTCGGGGTCTCGATCGCGAAGGCGGGGCCGGAGGAGGTCACGTTCACCGACGGCCGGGTGCTGCCCTGCCGGACCCTGATCTGGACCGCCGGAGTGGCCGCCAGCCCGCTGATCGCCACCCTCGGCGCGGAGACCGTACGCGGCCGGCTCGCGGTGACTCCACAGCTGAACCTGCCGGGCGCGGCCGGGGTGTTCTCGCTCGGCGACGCGGCCGCGGTGCCCGACCTCGCGAAGGGCGACGGGGCGGTCTGCCCGCCCACCGCGCAGCACGCGATGCGGCAGGGAAAGGTGCTGGCGGACAACCTGATCGCCTCGCTCCGTCATCAGCCGCTCAGCGACTACGTGCACAAGGACCTGGGGCTCGTCGTGGACCTCGGCGGCAAGGACGCCGTGTCCAAGCCGCTGGGCATCGAGCTGCGCGGGCTGCCCGCGCAGGCGGTGGCGCGCGGCTACCACTGGTCGGCGCTGCGGACGAACGTCGCCAGGACCCGGGTGATGACGAACTGGATGCTGAACGCGGTCGCCGGCGACGACTTCGTACGGACCGGGTTCCAGTCCCGCAAGCCGGCGACGCTGCGGGACTTCGAGTACACGGACGTCTATCTGACGCCGGAGCAGATCAAGGAGCACACGGCGGCGACGGTCATCAAGCACTGAGCGGCCGACGAGCGCGCCCTGTTCGCACGGGCGCGCTCACGGCTGCCGGGACAGGACCGTCTCCACGGTGTCCGCCTCCCGCGCGGTCTTGTCCTCCCGGTAGCGCAGGACGCGGGCGAACCGGAGGGCGACCCCGGCGGGGTAGCGGGTGGAGCGCTGGAGTCCGTCGTAGGCGATCTCCACGACGAGTTCCGGGCGTACGGTGACGACATGGCCGTCGTCGTCGGTCGCCAGCTCCCCCAGCCGCTCGGTCTGCCAGTCCAGCAGGGCGTCCGTGAGCCCCTTGAAGGTCTTGCCGAGCATCGCGAACGTACCGTCGGGCCGGCGGGCGCCCAGGTGCAGGTTGGAGAGCTTGCCGGTGCGCCGGCCGCTGCCCCACTCGACGGCCAGGACCACCAGGTCCAGGGTGTGCACCGGCTTCACCTTCAACCACGACGCGCCCCGGCGGCCCGCGCTGTAGACGGCGGCCAGGTCCTTGGCGACGACGCCCTCGTGGCCGCGCTCCAGGGTGTCCGCCAAGAACGCGTCGGCCGCCGCGCGGGCCTCGGGTTCGTCCGGATCGGCGACGAGGGTGCGCCGGACCCGCAGGCTCTCGGGGAGCAGCCGAACCAGGGCCGCGTGGCGGTCGGCGAAGGGCCGGTCGAGCAGGTCCTCGTCGTCGACGAGGAGGGCGTCGAAGAAGACGGGAACGATGGGCACGTGCGCCGCGGCCCCGGCCACGTCCCGCCGTGAACCCACCCGGGAGGCGGTCTCCTGGAACGGACGGGGCCTGCCGTCCTCCCCCAGGGCGATCAGCTCGCCGTCGAGGACGAAGCGGCGCGCTTCGAGCGCGGCGACGGCGGTGACCAGTTCGGGCAGCCGGTCGGTGATGTCGTCGAGGGTCCGGGTGTACGCGCGGATCCGGTCGCCGTCCCGGTGGACCTGCACCCGGATCCCGTCGAGCTTCTCCTCGACCACGCACGGGCCCAGCTTGTCGAGGGCCTCGCCCACCGAGGCGGCGCTCCGCGCGAGCATCGGCTGGACGGGCCGCCCGACGGTGAGGCGGAAGCCGGCGAGCGCCCCGGGTCCGTCGGCGAGGAGGACCTCGGCGACCTCCTGGAGGGACCCGGCGAGCATCACGGCGCGCCGGACGTCGGCGGGCGGTGCTCCGGCGGCGTGGGCCAGGGCCTCGGCGGCGACGGCCTCCAGGGCCCCCTGGCGTACCTCGCCGGTGAGCAGGGCCCGCAGGAAGCGCTGCTCGTCGGCGGTGGCGGCGGCGAACAGGGCGCGCAGGCGTTCGCGGCGCAGGGCCTGGGAGCCGGGGCCGGAGGTGGCGGCCAGGGCGGTCAGCTCGGCGTCGACGCCGGTGACGGTGAGGGTCGGCCCGGAGGCCGGTTCCACCGGATCCCCGAGACTCCGCCAGCCGACACCGATGCGGCCCTGGGGCAGCCGTCCGGCGAGGTACGGGATGACGACAGGGACGTCCTCGGGTGCGGCGTCCCGGAAGAGGCCGGCGAGGAGCGCCGTCTTGCGGGACCGGGCGGAGGTGGCGGCGACCTCCAGGGAGACCTGGGCGAGCTCGGCGAGCAGCATGCTGCCATCGTGCTACGGGGCGGAGCGCGTCGCCCGCCCGCGCGCGCGGCGATCGGTCATATGAAGTTGAGGGCGGCGGCCCCGCCCACTCCCCCGAGGACCATGAAGGCCGGCATCAGTACCTTGATCTCCACCCAGCTGCCGGCCCGGAACCGCATGAACTTCGGAGGGCCGAGGGGGTACCAGCGCTTCCCGGCGATCGGGAGCGGCCACAGGATCGGGCACCCCGAGACGGTCAGCGCGTCCCCGACGTCGTGGACCAGGGCGCCGAGCACGATGGGCAGACCGAGCCACATGTACTCCTGGCCGGGGGCGTCGAAGAGCCAGCCGGCCCCGTTGCCCGGCTGGTCCAGCACTCCGGCGAGGATCCAGGCGCTGGTGGCGCCGAGCAGCCAGACGAGGACGTCGCTGGAGACCCGGGCTGCCCGCCAGAGCAGGCCCTCGACGGCGAGCACCAGGTGGACGAAGAGGATCGCGAGGACCGCCCAGCGGCCGCCGGTGATCGCGGCGAAGGAGCAGCCGCCGCCCATCAGGACGGCGAAGAACCAGGTGTGGGTGAGGGTGCGGTGGCCGCCGGTGCGACGGGGGTCGGCCTTGCTCTTGGTGGCCTTGTAGACGGCGTACGAGAGCTTGTCGGCTATCTCGCAGAGCCCCTTGGAGAGGGGGCCGAAGGCGCGCGAGATGGTCGCGGACTTGTGGTCGAGGTCGGGGGCGAGCGCGGCTCCCGCGCAGATCAGCGCCCCGACGACGAGGACGGGCCAGGGCATCGTGTGGCCCGTGGCGGCGGCCGCCGCGCCCACCCCCAGCCAGGCCGCTGCCCCTGACAGGGAGTGTGCCGGTCCCATCATGGTCTTTTCCCGCCCCACTGCTTCGTACGCCCATCACCGGTAGGGCGCGGGCAGGTTGAGACCGCAGCGTACCGTCCGTGATCTTCGTGCCGTCCGCCGGTTCCCTCATCCGGGCCGAAGACAGGCAAGATGGGGGCGTGACCCTCATCGACCAGCTGCCCAAGACACCCGACCCGGACGCCCTCTTCGAGGCCTTCTCGTCATGGACCGAGACCCAGGGCATCACCCTTTATCCGGCTCAGGAGGAGGCGCTGATCGAGGTGGTCTCCGGGGCGAACGTGATCCTTTCCACTCCGACCGGCTCGGGTAAGAGCCTGGTGGCGGCGGCCGCGCACTTCACGGCGCTGGCGCAGGACAAGGTCACCTTCTACACGGCGCCGATCAAGGCGCTGGTGTCGGAGAAGTTCTTCGACCTGTGCAAGCTCTTCGGCACCGAGAACGTCGGCATGCTCACCGGCGACGCCTCGGTCAACGCGGACGCCCCGGTGATCTGCTGTACGGCCGAGGTGCTGGCCTCCATCGCGCTGCGCGACGGCAAGTACGCCGACATCGGCCAGGTCGTGATGGACGAGTTCCACTTCTACGCCGAGCCGGACCGGGGCTGGGCGTGGCAGATCCCGCTGCTGGAGCTTCCGCAGGCCCAGTTCGTGCTGATGTCGGCGACCCTCGGCGACGTCGCGATGTTCGAGAAGGACCTGACCCGCCGTACCGGGCGGCCCACCTCCGTGGTGCGCTCCGCGACCCGTCCGGTGCCGCTCAGCTACGAATACCGCTTCACGCCGATCACCGAGACGCTGACCGAGCTGCTGGACACCCGGCAGTCACCGGTCTACATCGTGCACTTCACGCAGGCGGCGGCCGTCGAGCGGGCACAGTCGCTGATGAGCATCAACATGTGCACGAAGGAGGAGAAGGAGAAGATCGCCGACATGATCGGCGGCTTCCGCTTCACCACCAAGTTCGGCCAGAACCTCTCCCGTTACGTACGCCACGGGATCGGGGTGCACCACGCGGGGATGCTGCCGAAGTACCGCCGCCTGGTGGAGAAGCTGGCCCAGGCGGGTCTGCTGAAGGTGATCTGCGGGACGGACACGCTCGGCGTCGGCGTCAACGTGCCCATCCGCACGGTGCTGTTCACGGCGCTCACCAAGTACGACGGCACCCGGGTGCGGACCCTGCGCGCGCGGGAGTTCCACCAGATCGCGGGCCGGGCCGGCCGGGCCGGTTTCGACACGGCCGGCTTCGTCGTGGCGCAGGCCCCCGAGCACGTCATCGAGAACGAGAAGAACGTCAAGAAGGCGGGCGACGACCCGAAGAAGAAGCGCAAGGTGGTGCGCAAGAAGGCCCCGGAGGGCTTCGTCGCCTGGTCGGAGACCACCTTCGACAAGCTGATCACCTCGGACCCCGAGCCGCTGAGCTCCCGCTTCCGGGTCACCCACACGATGCTGCTCGCGGTCATCGCCCGGCCGGGCAACGCGTTCGAGGCGATGCGGCATCTGCTGGAGGACAACCACGAGCCGCGCCGGGCTCAGCTGCGGCACATCCGGCGGGCCATCGCCATCTACCGCTCGCTGCTGGACGGCGGAGTGGTGGAGCGGCTGGCGACGCCGGACGCCGAGGGCCGGATCGTCCGGCTGACGGTCGATCTCCAGCAGGACTTCGCGCTGAACCAGCCGCTCTCCACGTTCGCGCTGGCCGCGTTCGACCTGCTGGACGCCGAATCCCCCTCGTACGCGCTGGACATGGTCTCGGTCGTCGAGTCGACGCTGGACGATCCGCGGCAGATCCTGGCCGCCCAGCAGAACAAGGCGCGCGGCGAGGCCGTGGGGCAGATGAAGGCGGACGGGGTCGAGTACGAGGAGCGGATGGAACTGCTCCAGGACGTCACGTACCCGAAGCCTCTGAGCGAGCTGCTGTGGCACGCCTACGACGTGTACCGCACGAGCCACCCGTGGGTGAACGACCACCCGGTGTCGCCGAAGTCGGTGATCCGGGACATGTACGAACGCGCCATGACCTTCACGGAGTTCACCTCGCACTACGAGCTGGCCCGGACCGAGGGCATCGTGCTGCGGTATCTGGCGAGCGCGTACAAGGCGCTGGAGCACACGATCCCGGACGACGTGAAGTCGGAGGACCTCCAGGACCTGATCTCCTGGCTCGGCGAGATGGTGCGCCAGGTGGACTCCAGTCTGCTGGACGAGTGGGAGCAGCTGGCCAACCCCGAGGTGGAGACCGCCGAGCAGGCCCAGGAGAAGGCGGACGAGGTCAAGCCGGTCACGGCCAACCCCCGCGCCTTCCGGGTGCTGGTGCGCAACGCGATGTTCCGCCGGGTGGAGCTGGCCGCGCTGGACCGGGTCCGGGACCTGGGCGAGCTGGACGGCGACGCCGGGTGGGACGAGGACGCCTGGGGCGAGGCGATGGACGCCTACTGGGACGCGCACGAGGAGATCGGGACCGGTCCGGACGCGCGGGGTCCGAAGCTGCTGAAGATCGAGGAGGACCCGGCGCACGGGCTGTGGCGGGTCTGGCAGGCGTTCGCCGACCCGGCGGGCGATCACGACTGGGGCATCAAGGCCGAGGTGGATCTCGCGGCGTCCGACGAGGAGGGCCGGGCGGTGCTCCGGGTCACCGAGGTCGGCCAGCTGTGAGGTACCCCCCGGCAAGGGAATGGAGAGGTACGGCATGACGAACCCGGCCGAGCGCCTGGTCGACCTTCTCGACCTGGAGCGGATCGAGGTCAACATCTTCCGGGGCCGCAGCCCCGAGGAGTCCCTGCAACGGGTCTTCGGCGGGCAGGTCGCGGGCCAGGCGCTGGTGGCGGCGGGCCGGACCACCGACGGGGACCGGCCGGTGCACTCGCTGCACGCCTATTTCCTGCGGCCGGGCCGCCCTGGAGTGCCGATCGTGTACCAGGTGGAGCGGGTGCGGGACGGCCGGTCGTTCACCACCCGGCGGGTGACGGCGGTCCAGGAGGGCCGGACGATCTTCAATCTGACGGCGTCGTTCCACCGCCCCGAGGAGGCGGGCTTTGAACACCAGCTGCCGCCGGCCCGGATCGTCCCGGACCCGGAGGAGCTGCCGACGGTGGCCGAGGAGGTGCGCGAGCACCTGGGCGTGCTGCCGGAGGCGCTGGAGCGGATGGCCCGGCGGCAGCCCTTCGACATCCGGTACGTCGACCGGCTGCGCTGGACGAAGGACGAGATCAAGGACGCGGATCCGCGGAGCGCGGTTTGGATGCGGGCGGTGGGCCCGTTGGGCGACGACCCGCTGGTGCACACCTGCGCGCTGACGTACGCGAGCGACATGACGCTGCTGGACGCGGTGCGCATCCCGGTGGAGCCGCTGTGGGGTCCGCGCGGTTTCGACATGGCCTCGCTGGACCACGCGATGTGGTTCCACCGGCCGTTCCGGGCGGACGAGTGGTTCCTGTACGACCAGGAGTCGCCGATCGCCACGGGCGGCCGGGGGCTTGCCCGGGGCCGGATCTACGACCGTTCGGGGCAGTTGCTGGTGTCGGTGGTGCAGGAGGGACTGTTCCGGCGACTCTAGGTCCTGTCGTGTGTCAGATGCCGGGCAACGGGTCTTGGTCGACCTCGTGGCGGCGGGTGCGGATGTCCGGCGGCGCCGGGTGCAGCTTGGCGTCGCAGGACGGTCCGAGGCCGGCCCGGCGCGAGCCGGTCCCGGTGAGGGGCCGGCCGCAGAGGCGGCAGCGGACGAGACGGCGGCCCCGGTGCTGCTCGCCTTCGGCGGCGGGGTCCCGGGCGGCGGCTCCGGCGGCTCCGGCGGCTCCGGGCAGCGGTTCGGGAAGGGCGTCGGGAATCTCCACACGTCGATCCTGCCAGTACGGCGGCCTCGGCCGTCCGCGAGGGCCCCGTGTGATCATGCCGGTCTCGCGGGGTCGTCCCCGCGCACCTGCGGCGTTGTCGTCGGTCACCCGTGGTCGGCGATCGGCGGGGACCAGCCCAGGCGCCTTCCTCCCGGCCGGGCCCCGTCCCCTCACTGTCCGGCACCGCCGCCCCGGGTGCGCGGCACACGTCCTGCGCCGGGGGCACGGGGCCGGCGCCCCGTTTGCCGAACGGGGGCGGGGCCGCGTTACTGGAGTGAGCGCCGGGGCGACCGGCCTGGTGGCGCGCCGTGCGAGGGGGCCGGGAGCCGCGGAGGTACCGGGATGGACATGATCCACATCCGAGCGGTGAGCCCGCCGGACCTGACCGACGAGGTCGTCGGCCTGCTCTCGGGTGACCCCTGCGTGCTCAACCTCATCGTGCAGCGCGACGCCGCGCGCCGTCCCGACGGCGACTCCATCGCCTGCGACGTGCTGACGGGGGCGGCGAACGACGTGCTGCACCGCTTGCGCGCCGTCCGGCTGGACCAGCGTGGGTCCCTCGTCATCGAACCGGTCGACATGGCCTTCTCCGGCGCCGCCACCGAAGGGGGACGGCGCTCGTTGGGGCCGCTGAGCCGGGCTCCGGTCTGGGAGCAGGTCGAGGCGCGCATCAGATCCGGCGGGCGGTACCCGCCGAGCTTCTTCCTCTATCTCGTCGTCGCCGGGCTGATCGGTTCGGTCGGCATCGTCACCAACTCGCAGATCCTGATCGTGGCGGCGATGGTCGTCGGGCCGGAGTACGGCGCCATCCTCAGCGTGGCGCTGGGGATCGACCGGGGCCATCGGGCCATGGTGCGCGGCGGGCTGGCCGCCATGGGGGCCGGTTTCCTCCTCACTGTCGTCGTCACGTTCCTCTTCGCGCTCCTCATCCGCGGTTTCGGGATGCAGTCGGAGGCCTTCGACCGGGGGTTGCGCCCCGTCTCCAATCTCATCAACACGCCGAACTTCTTCTCGGTCGCCGTCGCGACCCTGGCCGGGATCGTCGGGATCGTGTCGCTCACCGAGGCCAGGACCAGCGCTCTGCTCGGCGTGTTCATCTCCGTGACGACGATCCCGGCCGCGGCGGACATCGCCGTCTCCACGGCGTTCACCAGCTGGTCCGACGTACGGGGATCCGCGATCCAGCTCGTGGTGAACATCCTGGTGCTGATCGTGGTGGGCACGGCCACGCTCAAGGCCCAGCGGGCGATCTGGCAACGGGTCGGACTACGGCGTGACCGTGACCGTGCCCGCCGGCTCGCCGAAGAGGCCTGACGGACGGGTGGAGAGGCGGGTGACCTCACGCGCACCCGGTGTCGGGCGGCGCATCCGGGTAGGCGATGGGCGGCACCGTGGGAAATGACGTCGCCGGGGTGGAGCACCCGTGCACCCTGGAGGAAAGAGCCTCCGCCGCGGGCCGTACGGTTCCTTGCGACCCTGCCCTGTGAAAGGACCCCCGCGCATGACCGAGATCGTCCACGTGTCCGCCCCCGAGCTGGTCACGTACGCCGACGAGCTGGCCTGCCTCCTGGTCGAGACCGTCGATGAGGGGTCCTCGGTGGGCTTCCTCGCCCCGTTGGCCCGGGAGACGGCCGCCGCCTGGTGGCGTGAGCGGGCCGCCGACGTGGAGGCGGGGCGGATCGGCACCTGGATCGCCCGCGAGGGCGGGCGGGTCTCGGGGACGATCGCCCTGGTCCGGGCTCCGCTGCCGAACGCCCGGCACCGCGCGGAGGTCGCCAAGCTGATGGTCCGGCCCTCGGCGCGCGGCCAGGGGCTCGGCGGGGCGCTTCTGGCCGCGGTCGAGACGTACGCGGCGGCCGAGGGCATCACGCTGCTGATCCTGGACACCGAGAGCGGCAGCCTGGCCGAGCAGGTGTACTGCAAGGCGGGCTGGACGAAGGTCGGGAGTGTACCGGGATACGCGGCGGATCCGGCGGGCAGCCTCAAGCCGACCACTTTCTACTACAGGGAGCTCGCCGCTCCGTGAGCGGTGGGCGGCACCATGGGCACGACCACGCACTGATCAGGGAGAGTTTCATGACGCTGCACGACATTCCGCTGCGCACCCTCGCGGGCGAGCCGACCACGCTGGGCGCCTACAGCGGCCGGGCCGTCCTCTTGGTGAACGTGGCCTCCAAGTGCGGGCTCACCCCGCAGTACGAGGGTCTGGAGCGGTTGCAGCAGAACTACGGGGACCGGGGCCTGACCGTGCTCGGTGTCCCGTGCAACCAGTTCGCCGGGCAGGAGCCGGGGAGCGCGGAGGAGATCCAGAGCTTCTGCTCGACGACGTACGGGGTCACCTTCCCGCTGCTGGAGAAGATCGACGTCAACGGCGCGGACCGGCATCCGCTGTACGTGGAGCTGACGAAGCTGGCGGACGCGGCCGGGGAGGCCGGGGACGTCCAGTGGAACTTCGAGAAGTTCCTCATCTCGCCGGCCGGTGAGCCGGTCGCCCGGCTCCGGCCGGGCACCGAGCCCGAGGCCACGGAGGTCGTGGCGGCGATCGAGGCGCAGCTGCCCGGCTGAGTACGCCGGAAGGGGGCGGTCCGGTACGCGTGCCCGGGCCGCCCCCTTCCTGTCACCGTCAGCGGATCGGCATGCCCGACAGGGTGCGGGCGATCACCAGGCGCTGGATCTCGCTGGTGCCCTCGAAGATGGTGTAGATGGCCGCGTCGCGGTGCATGCGCTCGACCGGGTACTCGCGGGTGAAGCCGTTGCCGCCGAGGATCTGGATCGCCTGCGCGGTGACGTCCCGGGCGGTCTCGCTCGCGTACAGCTTGGACATGGAGCCCTCGGCCGAGGTGAACGGCTTGCCGGTGGTGGCCATCCAGGAAGCGCGCCAGACCAGCAGCCGGGCGGCGTCGATCCGGGTGCGCATGTCGGCGAGCTGGAAGGCGATGCCCTGGTTGTCGATGATCGGGCGGCCGAACTGGCTGCGGGTCTTCGCGTAGTCGAGGGCGACCTCGTAGGCGGCGCGGGCGGTGCCCACGGCCATCGCGCCGACGGCCGGGCGGGACGCCTCGAAGGTGGCCATCGCCGCGTTCTTGACACGCTCGCCGCCGGACCTGGCGCGTTCCCGGGCGCGGGCGAGGCGCTCGTCGAGCTTCTCCTTGCCGCCGAGCAGGCAGCGTCCGGGGACGCGGACGTCCTCCAGGACCACCTCGGCGGTGTGCGAGGCGCGGATGCCGTGCTTCTTGAACTTCTGGCCCTGGGAGAGGCCGGGGGTGTTCGGCGGCACGATGAAGGAGGCGTGGCCCTTGGAGCCGATGTCGGGGTCGACGACGGCGACGACCACATGCACGTTGGCTATGCCGCCGTTGGTCGCCCAGGTCTTGGTGCCGTTGAGGACCCACTCGTCCTTGGCCCCGTCGTAGACGGCCCGGGTGCGCATCGAGGCGACGTCCGATCCGGCGTCGGGCTCGGACGAGCAGAAGGCGGCGACCTTCACGTCGTCGGCGTCGCCGTACATCTGCGGGATCCAGGTGCCGATCTGCTCCTCGGTGCCGTTGGCGAGGACGCCGACGGCCGCCAGGCCCGTACCGACGATCGACAGGGCGATGCCCGCGTCGCCCCAGAAGAGCTCTTCCATGGCCATGGGGATGCCGAGACCCGTAGGGTCGAAGAACTGCTGGGCGTAGAAGTCCAGGGAGTAGATGCCGACCTTGGCCGCTTCCTGGATGACGGGCCAGGGCGTTTCCTCACGCTCGTCCCACTCCGAGGCGGCGGGGCGGATGACATCCGCCGCGAAGCCGTGGAGCCACTCCTTGACCTGCTTCTGGTCGTCGTTGAGATCGAGCGTGAACTCGGCCATGTTCCCCTCCAGGCACTGCGGCGAAAACCATGCGTTACTTCCGGTAACCACAGTCTGTTACCGGCAAGTAGGTACTGTCAACCGCCACGGAGCCGATCCGGCGTCCGCCCTGCGGAGTGTTACGTTGCGCGGGCGTGCAGAGGCGATGCGACGCATCGCGTGGCCAGGGGTGGGAGAGACGACATGGAGACCGCACGAAGCGCCGAGCGGCAGCGGACCGCGGCCGAGCGCCGTCGCCGCGAGTTGCTGGAAGCGGCGGACCGGGTGGTGCTCAGGGACGGACCGCAGGCCTCGATGAACGCCATCGCCGCCGAGGCCGGGATCACCAAACCCATCCTCTACCGCCACTTCGGGGACAAGGGCGGCCTCTACCGCGCCCTCGCCAAGCGCCACACCGACGCGCTGCTCAGCGCCCTGCGGGCCGCCCTGGACGCGCCCGCCGACCGGCGTGAGCGGGTGGAGTCGACGCTCGACACCTATCTCGCCGCGATCGAGGCCCGCCCCCAGGTCTACCGCTTCCTGATGCATCCCGCCGACGGTGCCGCCGCCGACACCGCCCCCTCCCCCGAGCAGGGCTTCGACGTCGGCCGACACTCCGCGCCGCTGCTGCGCCGCCTCGGCGAGGAGCTGGGCCAGGTGATCGCCGAGCGCGTCGACCTGGGCCCGGACAGTGAGCAGATGGCCCGCATCTGGGGGCACGGGATCGTCGGCATGATGCACGCGGCGGGCGACTGGTGGCTCGGCGACCGGCCCTGCTCCCGCGAACGGCTGGTGAGCAGCCTCGCCGATCTGCTGTGGGGCAGGCTCGCGGAGGCGGGCGACCTCCAGGGCGGCCCGGGGTTCTGACCCGCTCCCGCATGCCGGGCCCGGGAGCCCCGCGCGCTCAGTCCCCGCGCGCCCAGGGTGCGCGGCGTGCCGCGCGCAGCGCCCGGGTGCGCCGCAGCCCGGTGAGCCGGTCGGTGTAGACCGTGCCCTCCAGGTGGTCGCACTCGTGCTGGAGGCACCGGGCGAACCATCCCGTCCCGGCGATCCGGACCGGCTCGCCCGTCATCGTGAGGCCCTCGACGACCGCGTGGTCGAAGCGATCCGTGCCCGCTTCCAGACCGGGAAGTGACAGACAGCCCTCCGGTCCGCGTACGGTGAGTCCGTCCGCCTCGACCAGTTCGGGATTGACCACGTGTCCCAGATGGCGGACATCGTCGTCGTCCGGGCAGTCGTAGACGAACACCTTGAGCGGGACGCCGACCTGATTGGCGGCGAGCCCGACACCCTGCGCGGCGTACATCGTCGCGAACATGTCCTCGACCAGCCGCGCCAGCGACGGGCCGAAGTCCGTGACGTCCTCGCAGGCGCGATGGAGCAACGGGTCGCCGAGCAGACTCATCTCACGGACCAGTCCGGAGCTGCCGGGGATCGGGCGGTTTCGCATGGCGGCAAGGTTACGTTCCGCCGGGGCCGGGGAGTTCCCGTGGTGCCGCGGTGCGGTCGCCGCGCCGGACATCGATAGGCTGGGCGCGGACCGATGCAAGGAGGATCTAGGACGATGGCAGGCAACACGGAGCCGTTGTCGCCGCGGGCCAAACTGGCCGTGACGGCGGGCAAGGCCGCGGCGGCGGTGTCACGCGCCGCGGGGCGGGGCAGCGGATCGGTGATCGGCGGCCGGGTGGCGCTCAAACTCGACCCCGACCTGCTGGGGCGGCTGGCGCAGCACCTGGACGTGATCCTCGTGTCGGCGACGAACGGCAAGACGACCACCACACGGCTGATCGCCGAGGCGCTGCGGGCCGCCGGGCCCGTCGTGTCGAACGCGCTCGGCGCGAACATGCCCGCGGGCATCACCTCGGCGCTGGCCGGCGGCTCGGACGCGAAGTTCGGCGTGATCGAGGTCGACGAGAAGTATCTGGCGGGTGTCGCGCGCGACACCACACCCAAGGTGATCGCCCTGCTCAACCTCTCGCGCGACCAGCTGGACCGCGCGGCGGAGACCCGGATGATGGCCGAGCACTGGCGCGAGGGCCTCTCCGGCTCGAAGGCCGTGGTCATCGCGAACGCGGACGACCCGCTGGTCGTCTGGGCGGCCTCCTCCTCGGCCAACGTGGTCTGGGTGGCGGCCGGCCAGGCGTGGAAGGACGACGCGTGGTCCTGCCCGTCCTGCGGCGGTGTGATGCAGCGCCCGGGGGACGACTGGTTCTGCGGGCAGTGCGGCTTCCGCCGCCCCGCCCCGAGCTGGGCGCTGAACGGCGACTACGTCCTGGACCCGCACGGTTCGGCGTGGCCGATCCACCTCCAGCTGCCGGGCCGGGCGAACAAGGCGAACGCCACCAGTTCCGCCGCCGTCGCCGCCGTCTTCGGCGTGCCGCCGCAGGTCGCGCTGGAGCGGATGTACCAGGTGCAGGCGGTGGCCGGACGCTATGACGTCGTCACCTTCCAGAACCGTGAGCTGCGTCTGCTGCTGGCGAAGAACCCGGCCGGCTGGCTGGAGACCTTCTCGCTGATCGACCCGCCGCCGACGCCGGTGATCCTCTCGGTGAACGCGCGCGGCGCGGACGGCACGGACACCTCCTGGCTGTGGGACGTGGACTACACGCAGCTGGCGGGTCACCCGATCTTCGTGCTCGGCGACCGGAAGCTGGACCTCGCGGTCCGCCTCGAAGTCGCCGGTCTCGACTTCCGGGTCTGCGAGACGCTCGACGAGGCCGTGAGTCACGCACCGCCCGGCCGCATCGAGGTCATCGCCAACTACACCGCCTTCCAGGATCTGCGCCGTCGTGTCGGCAACTGACCCCGGCCCCGGCCACCTCCGGAGAGGACGAAGCATGAGCAACAACGGTCTGCGTCTGGTCTGGGTCTACCCCGACCTGCTCAGCACCTACGGCGACCAGGGCAACGCCCTGGTCGTGGAGCGGCGTGCCCGGCAGCGCGGTCTGGACGTGCAGCGCGTCGACGTGCGCAGCGACCAGCCGGTGCCGACGTCCGGCGACATCTATCTGATCGGCGGCGGTGAGGACCGGCCGCAGCGCCTGGCGGCCGAGCGGCTGCGCCGCGACGGCGGGCTGAGCCGGGCCGCGTCCAACGGCGCGATCATCTTCTCGGTCTGCGCGGGCTACCAGATCCTCGGGCACGAGTTCGTCAACGACCTCGGCGAGCGCGAGGCCGGTCTCGGTCTGCTCGACGTGGTCTCCACCCGCGGCGAGGGCGCACGGTGCGTCGGCGACGTACTGGGGGACATCGACCCGCACCTCGGGCTGCCGCCGCTGACCGGGTTCGAGAACCACCAGGGCGTCACCCATCTCGGCCCGACGGCACGACCGCTGGCCCGGGTGCAGTTCGGCCGGGGCAACGGCACCGGGGACGGCACGGAGGGCGCGTACAACGACACGGTCTTCGGGACGTACATGCACGGCCCCGTGCTGGCCCGCAACCCGCAGATCGCCGATCTGCTGCTGAAGCTGGCCCTCGACGTGAACGCGCTGCCGCCCACCGACGACCGCTGGTACGAAGCGCTGCGCGCCGAGCGGATCGCCTCGGCGACCCAGCCCGCCTGAGGCTCTTTCCGCTCGCCTGAGCGGTGTCCGCCTGAGGTGTTTTCCGCTCGGTTGAGCGGAGTCCAGCAGGCGGACGGCCGGTTCGGTCCCGCCACCCTGCGCCGGTAGGGTGGCGGGGATCCAACCGGACGACGTGGTCCGGTCGTCGACTTAACGTTGCAAAGGTTTCCGGGCCATGCGCATTGGCGTACTCACCTCCGGCGGCGACTGCCCCGGCCTCAACGCCGTCATCCGTTCCGTCGTGCACCGCGCGGTGGTGGACCACGGCGACGAGGTCATCGGCTTCCACGACGGCTGGAAGGGCCTGCTGGAGTGCGACTACCGCAAGCTCGACCTTGACGCGGTGGGCGGCATCCTGGCCCGCGGCGGCACGATCCTCGGCTCCTCCCGGGTCCAGCCCGCGCATCTGCGCGACGGCGTGGAGCGCGCCCGCGGCCATGTCGCGGACCTCGGCCTGGACGCCATCATCCCGATCGGCGGCGAGGGCACCCTCAAGGCCGCGAACCTCCTCTCCGAGGCCGGTCTCCCGATCGTCGGCGTCCCCAAGACCATCGACAACGACATCGCCTCCACCGACGTCACCTTCGGCTTCGACACCGCCGTCGGCGTCGCCACCGAGGCCCTGGACCGGCTGAAGACCACCGCCGAATCGCACCAGCGGGTGCTGATCGTCGAGGTCATGGGCCGTCACACCGGCTGGATCGCGCTGCACTCCGGCATGGCCGCCGGCGCCCACGCCATCGTGGTGCCCGAGCGCCCCTTCGACATCGACGAGCTGACCGAGCTGGTCGGCAAGCGCTTCTCGGCGGGCAAGAAGTTCGCCATCGTGGTGGTCGCCGAGGGCGCCAAGCCCCGCGAGGGCTCCATGCAGTTCGAGCAGGGCGTCAAGGACATCTACGGTCACGAGCGGTTCGCCGGGGTGGCCACCCAGCTCTCCGGGGAGCTGGAGCAGCGGCTCGGCAAGGAGGCCCGCCCGGTCATCCTCGGCCACGTCCAGCGCGGCGGCACGCCCACCGCGTACGACCGGGTCCTGGCGACCCGGTTCGGCTGGCACGCGGTGGAGGCGGCGCACCGGGGCGAGTTCGGGATGCTGACGGCGCTGCGCGGCACCGACATCGTGATGGTCCCGCTGGGCGAGGCCGTCGAGACGCTGAAGACGGTCCCCGCCGAGCGGTACGCCGAGGCGGAGTGCGTGCTCTAGAACACCTCGTCCACGGCGTCAGGACACGTCGTCCCAGAACTGCCCCCGGCCGCGACCGCGACCGGGGGCAGTTCTACTCTGGACCGGACAACCGGCACGAAACGGGGACGTGTCCCCATCGGGAGTGAACAGATGGATCACAGCGGGCACGGCATGAACATGGATCTGCCGCCGTTCACGCTGGGGCGGGGGCTGGAGCTCTCCGTCGACCCGTTCTTCCTGACCGGCTGCGTCCTGGCGCTCGCCCTGTACGGGTACGGCGTGGTGCGGCTGCGTCGGCGCGGGGACGGCTGGCCGGTGAACCGGATCGTGTTCTTCACCGTGGGCGTGCTGAGCATCGCGCTGGTGATGTGCACCAAGCTCAACGACTACGGCATGGTCATGTTCAGCGTGCACATGGTGCAGCACATGGTGATCAGCATGCTGTCGCCGATCCTGCTGCTGCTGGGCGCCCCGGTGACGCTGGCACTGCGCGCGCTGCCGCCGGCCGGGCGGGGGCGGACCGGGCCGCGCGAGCTGCTGCTGAAGCTGCTGCACAGCCGGTACATGAAGATCATCTCGCATCCGGTCTTCACGATCCCGCTGTTCATCGCGAGCCTCTACGCGCTGTACTTCACGCCGATCTTCGACTTCCTGATGAGCTCGAAGCCGGGCCACATCGGGATGATGGTGCACTTCCTCGCGGTCGGCCTGGTCTTCTTCTGGCCGATCATGGGCGTGGACCCGGGCCCGCACCGGCCCGGCTACCTGATGCGGATGCTGGAGCTGTTCGCCGGGATGCCGTTCCACGCGTTCTTCGGGATCGCGCTGATGATGGCGTCGACGCCGATGGTGGAGACGTACGAGAACCCGCCGGCCTCGCTCGGCATCGACGCCCTGAGCGACCAGAACTGGGCGGGCGGCATCGCCTGGGCGTTCAGCGAGATCCCCTCCGTGCTGGTGCTGATCGCGCTGGTCTTCCAGTGGTACCGCTCCGAGCAGCGCACCGCGCGGCGCACCGACCGGGCGGCGGACCGCGACGGTGACAAGGAGTTGGCGGCGTACAACGCCTATCTCGCGTCTTTGCAGGCGCGCGGACAGTAGCGCGGAGGGCGCATACGGGGTGACCATGGGGGCAACGGCCGCGCGGCCGACGAGGAGCGTGCGCGCATGTCCGGATCGACGAAGACCATGGGATACATGACCGGCGGGGCCCTGATCGCGGTGACCGCGTACACGGTGGCGCTGGGAAGCAGTGGCTGGCTCTGGTTCGGCTGGGTGGTGCTGGGACTGTGCACCCTCGGCATGCTGGCCACGCAGGACACCTGAGCCTGCGGGACGGTCCTCAGCAGCGGGTGCGGATGTCTGACGGGCCCGGAGGCGGGTACGAGCCGGGAGGCCGGTTCGCTACGGTCGCACGGTGGTGCCGGGGTCTACGCTGTAGCGCCCCGGCACCACCGTGACCTGGTAGTACGCAGCCCTGAACCCGGCAGTACAGCCCTGACGCCGACCCGGCAGAGCGAGGTGCACCCGCAAGGTGTTCTATTACGTCCTGAAATATGTCGTGCTGGGGCCCGTACTGCGGCTGTTGTTCCGGCCCCGGATCGAGGGTCTGGAGAACATCCCTACGGGCGGCGCGGCGATCGTCGCGGGCAACCACCTCTCCTTCTCCGACCATTTCCTGATGCCGGCCATCATCAAGCGCCGCATCACCTTCCTGGCGAAGGCCGAGTACTTCACGGGCCCGGGGATCAAGGGCCGGCTCACCGCCGCCTTCTTCCGCAGCGCGGGCCAGATCCCGGTGGACCGGTCCGGCAAGGACGCCGGACAGGCGGCCATCCGCGAGGGGCTCGGCGTACTGAGCAAGGGCGAGCTGCTGGGGATCTACCCGGAGGGCACCCGCTCGCACGACGGCCGGCTCTACAAAGGCAAGGTCGGGGTCGCGGTGATGGCGATCACCGCGCAGGTGCCGGTGGTTCCCTGCGCCATGGTCGGCACCTTCGAGATCCAGCCGCCCGGCCAGGTCATGCCGAAGATCAAACGGGTCGCGATCCGCTTCGGCGAACCGCTGGACTTCTCCCGCTACGCGGGCATGGAGAACCAGAAGGCCGCGATCCGGGCCGTGACGGACGAGATCATGTACGCGATCCTCGTACTCTCCGGCCAGGAGTACGTGGACGAGTACGCGGCCAAGGTGAAGGCCGCCGAGCAGGAGGCCGCGCCGCCGAGGAAGTTCCCCAAGCTGCGACGCTGAGCGCGAATACGCCACCGGCAGAGCGCCCTCGCCCCGGCGGGTCGGCTCCCCTAGCGTCGGATCCATGAGCAAGGGACACGCATGGGTGCTGGGAGCGACGGGCCAGATCGGGCGGGCCGCGGTGCGGGCGCTCGCGGCGGACGGCTGGGAGGTGACCGCGGCCTCGCGCGGCGGCGGCCGGGACGAGGGATGGGACGCCGAGGTCCGGGCGGTGGCGCTCGACCGTGACGAGGAGGGGGCGCTGGAGAAGGCGCTGGGCGACGGCTGTGACGTACTGGTCGACATGGTGGCGTTCGACGGCGCGCACGCCCGGCAGCTGACGGGGCTGGCCGGCCGGATCGGATCGGCCGTCGTGATCTCCAGCGGGGCGGTGTACGAGGACGAGCGGGGCCGCAGCTTCGACACGCAGGCTTCGACCGACGGCTTCCCCCGCTTCCCGGTGCCGCTGCCGGAGACCTGGCGCACGGTGGCACCGGGTGACGCCTCGTACGCGACGCGGAAGGTCCTGCTGGAGCGGGAGCTGCTGGCGGCGGCCGAGGAGCTGCCGGTGACGCTGTTGCGCGCGGGCGCGGTCCACGGCCCGTACTGCCGCACACCGCGCGAGCTGTATGTGGTGAAGCGGCTGCTCGACGGCCGCCGGCGCCGGGTGTTCGGGTACGGCGGGCAGAGCCGCTTCCATCCGGTCCATGTGTCCAACGCGGCGGAGTTGATCCGGCTGGCCGCCGGGCAGCCGGGATCACGCGTGCTGAACGCGGCGGACCCCGAGGCGCCCACGGTCGCGGAGATCGCGTCGGCCATCGACGACGTGCTCGGACGGGAGACGGAGACGGTGCTGGTCGACGGCGCTCCCCCGGAGGGGCATGTCGGGGTGACACCGTGGAGCGGCGCCCACCCCGTGGTCTACGACATGACGGCCGCCGAGGAACAGCTCGGGTACCGCCCGGTCACCGGGTACGTGGAGTCGCTGCCGGAGACGGTCGAGTGGCTCGCCGGGCAGCTGGCGGAGCGCGACTGGCGCGAAGCGTTCCCGAAGATGCTGCGCAATTACGGCGCCTGGCTCTTCGACTACGCGGCGGAGGACGCCTGGCTGGAGGCGTACGACCGGGAGCGGCGCTGAGCGGTCCCCGGTCGTACGCCTCCTCGGCGATCTACTACGGCTTCGGTGTGGCGTGCGGGGCGCACGTCGCATGGCGCCGACCGGTCTTCCCGGTGAGCAGGTAGGTGTCCACCCGCTCGTTGACGCAGGGGTTGACCAGTCCGGTGACGCCGTGGGATCCGGCGTCCTTCTCGGTGATGAGCCGTGAGCCCTTGAACTGCTTATGCAGCTCGACAGCGCCCTGGTAGGGGGTGGCGGCGTCGCGGGTGGACTGCACGATGAGGACCGGCGGCAGGCCCTTGCGGGTCTTCACGTCCAGCGGGGTCTGCTGCTTGGCAGGCCAGGTGCCCGTCGTTGCAGGGCTCCTACTGATCCTCGATCTCGATCAGCTTCCACTCGGGGTGGAAGTCAGGGTGGTCGGCGTACGCCGCAACGAGGCGGTCGATCACCGGCCTCCTCCGGTTCAGGCGCATCGTAGTGGCCGTGCCCACGACCACGTCCCAAGCGTGTGCTCGCCAATGGGACAGATCCCCGCCCTCCGGCAGGCGTGGCGGCTCCATCGTCCAGCCCAAGAGCTGGCGTTTCGCCTCGACATCGGCGAGAACCCGTGCCTGCAGCCCTGCCACGTCCGCGTTCTTGCCGAGCTTCAGTGCGAGAGCGGCCGTCTCGTCTTCGCGAAGACGGGCCACCAAGAACTCCGACTTGACCTCGAAGTCGTCTCGGATCATCGTCATCCCCCTCATTGTTAAGCGTTGGAGGGCCATCATTCACGGTAACCCGTGCCGACGGTGGGGAACTTGCGCTTCCTCCCGATCACCGGTAAGGGTTCGCAAGGACGCGCTTCCGCAGCTCCCGCCAGGGTCTCATCGAAGACCACTGCTGCCTCCAAGGGCTCCTTAGCCAGCCACTCCAGTTTGTCGGCCTCGACAACCTGGGCAACCAGCGAACTTCGCCGGACGCTCGACCAGAGCGGCCGGGGTGTGCGGAACCAACCTCGGTGCTTCTCCTCGATGTTGACACGTAGTCCTACCGAGAGGCGCGGGCCCCGCTCGCAGGCGTACGCGGACTTTGTGGCAGCTGGTCAGGAGCTCGGGCGGGGCGTCGTTGACTGAATCGAGGCCGACGCTGCCCGAGGGATACCCGGTAGTTCACACACCCCATCGAGGTCCTGATGACTGCGACCGCTACGCCGTGCCCAACCGGGCATCCCGGGTACTCCGAAACCCTCCCCCGTGAGTCCGGGAGCGCTACCGCCGCACGCAGGCTCGTGCCGTGCCGCACTGACAGCCTGGGGGATGGACGAGCTGATCGACGACGCCACGTTGGTGGTCACGGAGCTGGTTTCCAATGCGGCCGAGCACGGTCACCTCCTCACTATCGCTTGATCATTTCCCGCCCCGGCGAGGCGCGTCCGCCTCGGAGTCGTCGACCGCTCCACGACCCTGACCCGCGAGAGCTGACCATGGTCGAGCCGCGCCAGATATGACTCACCCCGTAGCACCTCTGCCGGTCACCTGGGCGTCCTGGGCGTACGAGTAGGAGATGAGCTCGTGTGGCTTTGTTCACGAGTTGCGGGTTCTTGCACAGATCTTGGGGAGCGGTCGCGGAGGGTGACAGTGACGTTCGATTGCAGGAGGACTACGAGCCCGGGGCTATCAACGTTCACGCATTCTGGTCCACCACCAGCCCGACATTGCCCACTCGATGTTGTTGGGCTCCGGCAAGGTACGACGCTCGAATTTCTCATCAATGCGCGTGATCAGTCGACCCAAGTCCCGTTTGGCCCCGGGAGGAAGGTGCAGCATCGCCCATTCCAGGTCATCACGGGCATCTTCCACCTCTATACCGGGTGAACAGACCTCGGAGGCGTTCAGATACCGTCCAGGCTGCTTAAAAGCCCACTCGAAACGCGAGAGCGCATGAGCGACCGCGTTGGGCCACATCTCCTGGTCTTCGACCCGGCGGATTGCTGCACGAGTCCGCGCGGAGACACCGGGGACCCTCAGGACCGGATACTGCCATCGTGGCCGCCACCGCTCTGCACGGACGGCCTTGGGACGCCTACGCGGCATAGCCCTTTCGGATCATCATGAGGCCATCCTGACACGGCTTGGCACCTGCATGGACCCCAGTCCTCGGTTCTCGCGCCGATCTGGGTGGGCGTCTCAGAGTGCTACTGGAGCAGGATCATCTTGCGGAGTAGTTCGAATCCGGCTCTGCCGTAGAGCTGCCGCTTGATCTTCTTGATGCGGTTGACGGCGCCTTCGATGCTGCCGGAGCTCCAGTCGAGAGTGAGCCCGGCTGTCACGGCGTCGAGGTCCCGGAGCAGGTGGTTGGCGAAGCCGGTGAGGCCGGGTAGCCGCCTGGCGTCGACTGCGTCAATCCAGGTCGGGAGCGTGGAGCCGAGGCGATTGGTGAGCATCACGCCGAAGCGCGGACATGTCCGGCGGCCTTGTCCAGTTCGGGGCAGCGGGCCAGGACCTCCTTCAGGCCGGCGCGGTCTTCCTCGGTCAGGGCCGTGGGGTGACGGGTGAGCCAGCCGGTCACCTGCCGCACGGTCGGCGGCCGCGGCGGCGCGTCGACGGGAGCCCCGCGGAAGGTGGCGATGTGGGCACGGACCATCTGGTAGGTGACGGGGGCGTTGTCGGCAACGAGTTCGCTGTGGAGGTGGGTGACGCTGGTGCATCCTTCGGAGAATCGCCGTTCCGGGTAGGGTCTGTAGGGGTCCAGTCTGCTGGGCCGGGGCCGGTTGTCGCGGATGGTGTCCTGCCAGCGTGCGGCGTTTGCGTACCGGAGCACGGTGTTGGGGCCCCAGCCCAGGTGTCGGGCGATCGCCCGGCGTGAGTGACCTTGGGCAAGCATCTCGTGGACCAGTGCGTGTGTTGCCTTCTTGCGCTCGGCCCGCCGACCGACGGGCTCCGAGCCGTCCTGCGGCTGACCGGAAGCCAGTCGGGTGGCCTCCGGCAGTGTGCCGCTGGGCGAAGGGTTGCGCAGGCAGTCGCGGTGGGCGGCGACGCAGGTCTCCACGGCGCGGCCGATGCCCTGCCACAGATGGAACCGGTCGGCGATCTGCAGAGCGTTGGGGGCACCGCGCCGGGCACCCTCGGCGTAGGCGCCCGCCCGGTCCCGGCAGATGATCTCCACGCCGGGGTGGCAAATCAGCCAGACGGCCATGGCCCGGCTTCACGCGTCGGGAGCACATCGACCACGCGATGGTCTTTGACCCTGGTCAAGACGGTGGAGTAGGTCTGGCCGCGACGGATCGCGAAGTCGTCCACGCCCAGCACCCGCGGAGTGCTGAACTACGGATCGGGCAATGCCATGACCCTGCGTAACAAGGTCATCCGTCCCCCGCCGAAGCCCAGCTGGGCAGCCAGCCGGGCCCGGCCCGTCCGGCCAGCGCGAGCCCTACTCGCTCCAGGGCATGGTTGAGTCGCGTGGTGAACCGTGCGTGCGGGGCGGCCAGCCGGGAGAACGGCTCGGCGAACGTCCGCCGCGGGCAGTCCGCCGACCCGCAGATGAAGCGCCGGACCGTCAGTCGGATCACAAAGCGCTGCTCAGCGAGCGGAAGGTCTTTCGGCCTGCGCTGGTATCGGTCGTGGACTCGGTCCGAGAAGCCGCCGCAGTCAGGACACGCGCCCCCGGCCGCGCGGCCTCTCGCCATGACCTCGTCTGTGCCGAACGCGGCCGTAACCGCCTCGACGTCCACCTCGTCGATCCCGTCGAACACCAGCGAGTCCCAGAACGGTGCGTTGGTCTGCATGACCAGCACCATCACTGTCCACAATCGACCACGGCATCGACCAACGAGGGCCTGAGGGAGCGTCACTTTCGGCTGTCAGACGCCAAGACGTACGCCGTCCCACACGAGCCAGCCCCTCGCAATCGAACATCAAGGTAACGCTCTGCGACCGCTCCCCAAGATCTGTGCCAGAATCGAGTTTTGAAGTCGCTGGGGTCCTTGCCTGGACAGCATCGAAGTGCTCCTGGCGGAATGCCCTGGTGAAGCCACAGGTGTCGAAGATCGAGTTTTACGTCGCGAGGAGGATGGGCCGCCAACTCGGCCTGGTGCTGAGCGCCGCATGCCACGGATCAGCCGTTACGTGGACGCTGCCATTTGCTCAGCACCGGGGCGCTGCTCACCGAGGTGCGCGAGCACGACTCAACAGGGTGAGGTCGCTTCGGCCCCCGTGGCCAGTGAGTCCGCGACATACCGGCCCGACCGTGGCCACAAGCGCCGCCGTACTCCAGGAAACAAGCCGGTTTACTGCGGCCGCTGCTCATGTACGGCCCGGTACCGGCGGCGCTCCCGTCGCCGGGAGACGAAGGCGGCCAGGATCGCGCCGACCACGAGCGGCCCGGCGATCCAGCGGGTCACGTCCGCCGTCCGGCCCGGCTCCCCGCCAGCCATCAGGGTCACCGTCTCAACAGTGATGGTGATTCCCAGCAGGACAAAGCCGAGCCCCCAGGCACGGACGCCCCACACAGGCCCCTGGATCGGCCCCTGTGGCCGGCGCGGCCGGAGCACGGCCCCGCACCCCAGCCACACCAACCCCATCCCCAAAGCCGCCATGTACACGTCCACGGCCCTGTCGAACACATCGGCCACTGTCCCCCGCCTCTCTGTCTCCCTGCCCGCGGCCCAGAAGCCGGGAGCCCCCCACACACAGCATCATGACCGCGCGAGCCGCGCCCCCCCATCTGCCGGGCACGGCAGACAACCTGCGCGCGGCTTTCCGGCACCCGGCAATGTGGGGGACTTGACGTCACTTCTCATGAACATCCAGGAGTCTCAGGATCGCCGACTGCTGTCCAAACTGGCAGACAAACGCTGCTGCTTGAAGCGAACAGAGCCACTCGTGCTTCCGGTGCCCCGCACGGGCACCCAGGTGACCCACTTCGGCGAGATCGCCGGCGGCAAGGGCCTGACTCCGAATCGTCCAGCTCGCCCGAGCCCTTCGCGGAGCCAAGCCCACCTAACCCAAGAGACCCCCGGCCCGCGACGCAGAGGGTTCGGCTGTCATTCGGCAGCCAAGGCCACATCATGCGTCGGGCCTAATTGCCGAACTCGTCCTCATCCGTGATCTCCTCAATCTCATCGACCAGATCGGGACGGCGGAACTGGACGTCGCTCTCTCGAGTCCAGCGATATGACCAGTCGATCTCGCTGGTGATGCCCCTGATGCTGTCGGTGGGAAGAACCTTCCTCACTTCTCGGATCGCTGCCTCGACAGCGGCTTCGTAGGCCGCCCGGGCCCGCTGGTAGTGGACAGTCGATCCTTCGGTCTGAAGATCGAAGTCAATGGTGATTGTCAGATGTTTCGGAGCAGGCTCCTTGGACACCGTTCCCCCCTCGGTTCGGTTGGTGGCCCGCCAGTATCCACCGGCCTTCTGCCGTGCTGCCATCGAACAGCCGAAGAACCTCAAGTAGCTGTTCTTCACGGAGAAGACGGTGGCAAGCACTCACTCCTTCAGGTCGTCCAGCAGCTCGCGCATCGCGTCGTCCAGGATCCCGCGCAGCAGGCGGGCGTCGGGGGCCACGGCGGTCACCAGGACGGCGGGGCCGGCGAGCGGGGTGAGGGTGGCGGTGGGTCCGAGGAGGCGTGCGGGGGGCGGGGCTTCGCCGAAGGCCGGGTCGGCGAGGAGGAGTTGGCCGACGGCCCGGTGGCCGCCAAGGACTGCCGGGCCGTCCCAACCGCCGGGGGCGCCGGGCCCGTAGGCCAACTGCTGGTCCAGGAGCGGGCGGCCCGCCCGGTGGACGGTGAGCCGGGTGGTGAGCGCGCCGGGGGGCTCGCCGTGCCGGCCGAGGATCTGTTCCTCGCGCAGCAACAGACGGCCGGTGGGGGCGAGTCGGACCCGGGTGGCCTGGTGCAGGTCGCTGCCGCGGGCGGAGACGAGTTGTTCGGGGAGCCAGTGCAGCACGGCCCCCTCCCCCACGGTGAGGTCCATCCCGTACGTGGACGGGCCGGTGTCCGCCCGTGGGCCCGGGAGGGCCACGGTGGCGGCCGCCGCGTCCACGGTGAGGCGCGCCCCGTCCGCGATGTCCGCCTCGATCGTCAGCCGGTCGCCGTTGAGCGGGGCGCTCATCGCGCCGACGACGGTCACCCGGGCGTATGCGGCCAGGGGCGAGCGGGTGCGGCGCAGGGCGAGCGGGCCGTCGCTGGCCAGGACGGGCAGGGCGGTCCCGTCCCGCCCGTCGGGCTCGGCCCGGAGGCGGGCCGTCGCGCGGACGCTCACGCGGCCCAGGCGGCGAGCCGCGCCCGCACCCAGTCGGCGACCGGTCCGACGCCCTCGGCCGAGGTCAACGAGGTGAAGGCGACGGGGAGTTCACCGCGCTGCTTCTTGGCGTCGAGGGCCATCTGCTCCAGGTCGGAGCCGACGTACGGGGCGAGGTCGGTCTTGTTGACGACCAGGAGGTCGGCGGTGGTGACGCCGGGGCCGCCCTTGCGCGGGATGTCGTCGCCGCCCGCGACGTCGATGACGAAGATCTGCGCGTCGACCAGTCCCTTGGAGAACGTGGCGGTGAGGTTGTCGCCGCCGGACTCGACGAGGATCAGGTCGAGCGGGCCGACCGCGTCCTCCAGGTCCTCGACGGCTTCGAGGTTGGCGGAGATGTCGTCGCGGATCGCGGTGTGCGGGCAGGCGCCGGTCTCGACGGCCTGGATCCGCTCGGGCGGCAGGACCGCGTTGCGCAGCAGGAAGGCGGCGTCCTCCTGGGTGTAGATGTCGTTGGTGACGACGGCGATGGAGAGCCGGTCGCGCAGTTCCCGGCAGAGGGCGGCGACGGTGGCCGTCTTGCCGGAGCCGACGGGGCCGCCGAGGCCGATGCGCAGGGCGCGCCGGGCGCCGTCGGGGCGGGTGGCGTCGGCGCTGACGGCGGCGGGGCCGTCGTGGGAGTGGCCGAGGTGCATGGGGACCTCCAGTGGTGGTCAAAAGGGTGGCTACGAAGCGAAGAGGCGGACCGGCCAGGCGGCGTGGGCCTCGGCGGTGATGTCGAGGAGCGGCGCCGAGGCGGCGGGCAGGGCGTCGATGCCCTGCCGGGCGGCCTCGGCGGCCTGTTCGGCGACCCGGTCCAGCTCGGGGGCGAGCCGGGCGAGTACGGCGGTGGCGTGGAAGGGGTCGAGGGAGAGGAGCCGGACGACGGCGGTGGCGGGGCCGCTGACGGTCTCGTAGGCGACACAGTGGGCGGCGTCCACGGGGTCGAGACCCGCCGACCGTGCGGTGAGTCCGAGGACGACCGGCTGGTGGGCGCCGCGCGGCCGGGCCGCCGCGAGCGCGTCCAGTTCGGGGCTCGGCCAGGTGGCGCGGGCGGCCCGCATCAGCTGCCGGCCCAGCTTGCGCGCGGTGGCCCGCAGGGCGGGCGAGGGTGTACGGGCGTCGGCGGCCGCGTCCAGGGTGAGCGGGTCGAGGCCGTGGGCCGCCGCCGCGGCGAGGGCGGCGGCGGTGAGACCCGTGGTGTGCAGCCGGCCCCGGCAGAAGTCGGCGAGGGAGTCGGCGTCCAGGACGCGGCCCTCGGCGACGGCCGGTTCGGCGCCGCCGGAGTGGGCGTGTCCTCCGGCGGGGAACCGGCCGTCGGCGAGGACGAGGAGTGCTGCGCGTGACATGGCCGGATCCGCTCAGAAGAGGAAGTAGCGCTGGGTCATGGGCAGTTCCGCCGCCGGTGCGGGCTCGACCGGGTCGCCGTCGATCGTGACGGCGAAGCTGTCGGGGTCGACGTGGACCTGGGGCAGGGCGTCGTTCTCCCGCATGTCCGCCTTGGTGATCCCCCGGGTGCTGGTGATCGGCACGAACCGCTTGTGCAGGTCGAGGCGTTCGGGCAGCCCGTCCTCGATCGCGGCGGCGGAGACGAAGTTGAACGAGCCCTGGGCGGCCGCTCGTCCCAGGGCGCCGAACATCGGCCGGGGCAGCACCGGTTGGGGCGTCGGGATGGAGGCGTTGGCGTCGCCCGTCTGCGCGTACGCGATCTGACCGCCCTTGATGACGGTCGCCGGCTTCACGCCGAAGAACGCCGGGTCCCAGAGGACGAGGTCGGCGAGCTTGCCGGTCTCCACGGAGCCGATCTCCCGGTCCAGTCCCTGCGCGACGGCCGGGTTGATGGTGTATTTGGCGACATAGCGACGGACTCGGTGGTTGTCGGCCCGCCCGTCCCCGGGCAGGGCTCCGCGCCGCTTCTTCATGACGTGGGCGGTCTGCCAGGTCCGCAGGATCACCTCGCCGATCCGCCCCATGGCCTGGGAGTCCGAGGAGATGATCGAAATGGCGCCGAGGTCGTGCAGGATGTCCTCGGCCGCGATGGTGGAGGGCCGGATCCGGGACTCCGCGAATGCCAGGTCCTCGGGGACGGCGGGGTTCAGGTGGTGGCAGACCATCAGCATGTCGAGGTGTTCCTCGATGGTGTTGGCGGTGTGCGGCCGGGTCGGGTTGGTCGAGCTGGGCAGGACGTAGGGCTCGGAGACCACGCTGATGATGTCGGGCGCGTGCCCGCCGCCCGCCCCCTCGGTGTGGTACGCGTGGATCGTCCGGCCGGCGATCGCGGCGAGGGTGTCGGCGACGAACCCGGCCTCGTTGAGGGTGTCCGTGTGGATGGCGAGCTGCGCGCCCGTCCGCTGGCAGACCGTGAGGCAGGCGTCGATGACGGCGGGCGTCGCGCCCCAGTCCTCGTGGATCTTGAATCCCAGTGCGCCGCCGCACAGTTGGGAGTCCATGGCCTCCTGCGACATCGTGTTGCCCTTGCCGAGCAGCCCGATGTTGACCGGGAAGGTCTCCAGCGCCTCGAACATCCGGGCCAGGTGCCAGGGTCCCGGGGTGACGGTGGTGGCCTTGGTGCCCTCGGCGGGTCCTGTGCCGCCGCCGACGAGGGTGGTGATGCCGCTGGAGAGTGCCTGGTCGACGAGGGTGGGCGAGATGAAGTGGACGTGGGCGTCGACCGCTCCGGCCGTGAGCAGCTTCCCGTTGCCCGCGATGATCTCGGTCTCCGGGCCGATCACCAGGTCGGGGTGGACGCCGTCCATGGTGTCCGGGTTCCCGGCCTTGCCGATGCCGGTGATCCGGCCGTCCCGGATGCCGATGTCGGCCTTGACGATGCCCCAGTGGTCGATGACGACGGCCCCGGTGATGACGGTGTCGGGCGCGCCCTCGGCGCGGGTGGTGCGGGCCTGGCCCATCGACTCCCGGATCACCTTGCCGCCGCCGAACACCGCCTCGTCGCCCGCGTGTCCGGGGCCGCCCGAGCGGTCCTCCTCGATCTCGACGAGCAGGTCGGTGTCGGCGAGCCGGATGCGGTCGCCGGTGGTAGGCCCGAACAGATCGGCGTACACGGCTCGCTTGAGGTCAGGCATCGAGGGCACCTCCGGTTTCGCCGCGCAGGCCGGGGACGACGCGGCGGCCGGCGAGGGGGACGAGTTCGACGTCGGTGGGAATGCCGGGCTCGAAGCGGACCGCCGTGCCTGCGGCGATGTTCAGCCGCAACCCGTGGGCGGCGGCCCGGTCGAAGCGCAGTCCGGGGTTGGCCTCGGCGAAGTGGTAGTGGGAGCCGACCTGGACGGGGCGGTCGGCTGCGTTGAGGACGGTGAGACGGGTGACCGTACGCCCCGCGTTGAGGGGGATGTCCCCGTCCCCGTACAGGATCTCTCCGGGAATCATCGGCGCGGCCCCGTCAGACGATCGGTTCATGGACGGTGACGAGCTTCGTGCCGTCCGGGAAGGTGGCCTCGACCTGGACGTCGTGGAGCATCTCGGGGATGCCTTCCATGACCTCGTCCCGGGTGAGCAACTTACGTCCCGAAGCCATGAGTTCGGCGACCGTGCGGCCGTCCCGGGCGCCTTCCAGCAGATGGGCGGTGATCAGGGCGACGGTCTCGGGGTGATTCAGCCGCAGCCCGCGTGCCCGGCGCTTCTCGGCCACGTCGGCGGCCACATGGATGAGCAGACGTTCCTGCTCGTGCGGGGTCAGTTGCACGCTTCCACCTCATCGTCTTCCGTCCGGCTCCGGCTCCGGACGCAGCGGGACCCTATCCCCGTTCAACAACTCGTTGAACGGGGAACGGCGGCCTCGCGACCAGGTATTGCACGTTAGGGCGGAAGTTTTTCCATTGCGTTAACTGATCTTTTGCGGGTTCATGGACATCAGCCCGCGCAACCCGTTCTTCAGCACCTCGGGGCGTACGTCCCCGAAGAGCGCCTCCTGCACGATGAAGCCCTGCGCCGTCGCGATCATCGTGCGCGCCACGTCGTCGCCGGGCACGTCGCTCGCCAGGATCCCGGCGGAACGGTAGGCGTCGACGAGCTTCGCCCAGGCGACGCGCATGGCCGCGTAGCCGTCGTCGACGAGCGCGGCGAGCCGCTCGTCGCGCAGCGTCTCGGACCAGAGCTGGACGACGAGCGCGGCGAAGGCGCGGCGCTCCAGCCCGTGCACCGCCCCCGCGAGCACCCCGCCGAGCACCCGGCCGAGCAGCACGTCCGGGGTGGGCGGCGGCGCCATACGGGAGGCCTCCTCGAAGGCGCCGCGGATGGCGGCGAAGGTCTCCTCCGTGATGGCCGCGATGATGTCCTCCTTGCCGGGGAAGTAGCGGTAGACCGCTCCGGCGGACAGACCCGCCTCCCTGAGGACGTCCTGCATGGACGTGCCGTGGAATCCGTTGCGGGCGAAGCAGCGCGCCGCGCCGTCGAGGATCTGACGGCGACGGGCGTCGAGGTGTTCCTGGGATACGCGAGCCATGGCACCAACTTAAAACGAACGTTCCTTCTTGACAATCCCGCAGTGTGTGCCGACAGTGGGAAACGAGACGTAAAACGAACGATCCTTCTCTCAAATGTGGATGCAGATACTCCACCGCTGCTCCACTGCCGCACGAATCGAGGCCTCTCATGTCCACCGCACCCAACCGCCGCGCGGTGGCGGTGATCCTGTTGATCCCCCTGATGGTGACGCTCGCCCTCTGGGCCTTCGCCTGGCCCGCCGCCCGGATCGCACCGCGCGACCTTCCGGTCGGGGTCGCGGGCCCGGCGTCGGCGGCCCAGCAGCTGGAACAGCGCTTCGAGCAGCGCGACGGCGCGTTCGACGTGCACCGCTTCGACGACGAGGCCGCCGCCCGCACCGCGATCGAGGACCGGACCGTATACGGAGCCGTCGTCGTCACCCCGCAGGGACCCCACCTGCTCACCGCCTCGGCGGCGAGCCCCGTCGTCTCCCAGCTGCTGCGCGAGGCCGTGACGGCCTCCGCCCCCGAAGGCGCCCCGGTCCGGGTCACCGACGTGGTCGCCACTCCGCCCGGGGACCCGCGAGGCAGCGCACTGGGCGCGAGCATCCTGCCGCTGGCCCTGGCGGGCATGGCGGCCGGAGCCGTCGTCACCCTGATGGGGCTGCGCGGGGCGCGGGCCGCGGTGACTCTGGCCGGGTCGGCCGCTCTGGTGGGCCTCGCCGCCACGGCCGTGGCGCACAGCTGGCTCGGCGCGATCGTGGGCGACTGGTGGGCGGAGGCGGGAGTGCTCGCGCTCACCGTGCTGGCCATCGGTTCGGCGGTGGCGGGACTCGCCGCCCTGTTCGGGCCGCGCGGCATCGGGCTCGGGGCGCTGCTGATGGTCCTGTTGGGCAACCCCTTCTCCGGCGTCACCAGCGCACCGGAGCTGCTGCCCGAGCCCGTCGGCGCGATCGGCCAGTGGCTTCCGCCGGGCGCGGGCGGTTCACTGCTCCGCTCGGTCGCCTTCTTCGACGGGAGCGCCGCGGGCGGCGCGGTGCTGACGCTCTCGCTATGGGCGCTGTTCGGCCTGGCGGCGGTGCTGTTCGCACGCCCGGCGCCGACGTCGGCCGAGCCGGCCGAACCCGTCCGCGAGCCGGCCCTGACCGGCTGAGCTCGGGATCCGCGTCGCCGAGCCGGGCGCCCCTCCTGCCGGGGGGCGCCCGGCTTCGTGCTGTCCCGGGGCAGTCGGGGTCTCAGCCGTCCCGGCCGTCGTGGGGGCGGTGCTCCGCGGCGATGCCGAACCTGTGCCGTTCGCCCTGAGCGGATGACGCGGAGCCGATCGAGGAGACCGAGCTGATCACCTGCTCCTCGGCCGCAGCCTCATCGGTTTCAAGTCGTTGCAGGTCAGCGGCGGAAACCAGGGCGATGAGCGGCTTGCCGTGACGCGTCACCACGACGCGTTCACCGCCGTAGACAACGCGGTTGATCAGTTCGGCGAGCTCCGCCCGTGCTTGCGTCACCGGAATCTCGTAGGCCATAGTCCCCATCATAACCTTCTGTACGTCCTGTACATTTTTTACGGACGGGCAGCAGGCCGGTCAGCTCCAGGAGAGAGGCACCGCCATGATCCGCCCCGCCGCCCGCTACGTACTGCCGTCGTTCACCGAGCGCACCGCTACCGGAACCCGGACGCTGGACCCGTACTCCAAGCTGTTGTCCGAGCGGATCGTCTTCCTCGGGAGCCCGATCGACGACATCGCAGCGAGCGACCTCATCGCCCAGTTCATGTACCTGGAGCACGCCGATCCCGACCGGCCCCTGTCGCTCTACATCAACTCCCCCGGCGGCACGTTCCAGGCGATGGCGGCGGTCTACGACACGATGCGGTTCCTGACCTGCGAGGTGGAGACCTTCTGTCTGGGGCAGGCGGGCTCCTACGCGGCGGCCCTGCTGGCGGCCGGGGCGAAGGGGCGGCGACATGCGCTGCCCGGCGCGCGGGTAGTCATTCAGCAGCCCGCGATGGAGGAGCCGATGCGGGGCCAGCCGTCCGACCTGGAGATCCACGCGCGCGAACTGGTGCGCACCCGCGAGATGTTCGCGGCCATGCTGGTCCGGGACACGGGCCGGACCGCGGAGCAGATCACCGCCGACATCGAGCGCGACACCATCCTCGACGCCAGGGCCGCCCTCGCCTACGGGCTGGTCGACCACGTCATGGAGAACCGCTGACTCTCCCGGCCGCCGTACGACGCGAGGTGAAACGCCGATGGAGCCACCCGAGTTCCCGCCCCTGCCCGCACTGACCCGGGCCGAGGGCGAGTTCGTCGACTGCTATCTGGCCGTGCTCGACCAGGTGGGCCGGATCAACCCGGCCCGTGGCAGCGACACCTACAGCGCGCTGCGGGCCGCCCAGGCCCTGGCCTCCCGGGCGGCCGCGCTGCGCGACGCCCTGGCCCTGATGCACGAGCGCGGCGAGTCGCGGATCCACGCCGCCACCCTGGCGCGGGCCCTGCGCGTCCTGGACGGGGAGCGCCGGGCGGGCCGGGTCGCGATGGAGCCGCCCGTGAACTGACCGGCCCCGCGCACGGGGAGCGCCGGACGGAGCGGGCCGGTCGGACCCGGGCACGACACGCCCGGCCCCGGGACCGATTCGTCTCGCTCGTTCGGCGTAGGCGATCACCCGCCCGAGCGACGGCTCAACTTGCGTTCGGCGCGCGGTCCGTACTCGAAATGCGCCCTTTCGTCGCTGGTACGAGGGTGTGCGCCCGGCTCGTTGGCGAGCGCGAATCCGACCTGTCCACCCGAATGGATCAGTGGTGAGGAGACTCACAAACCGCGGTTTCGGCTCGGAAATCCGGCACCTGGTGAGTCAAGATCCCTGGGACGACAAGCCCCCGCCACCGCGGCGGGGCGGTCCGGGCGGACGCCGAGTCCTGCCGCCGCCCGGATGACTGGTCGACAGGAGTGGATCGGCAGGAGTGGAGGACCCGAGCACAACGGGCCGCCCGGGAGACCGGGAAGCCCTCGGGGTGAAGCCGCGACAGCGGCCGGGCAACTTCGCCAGCCCGAACCCGACAGGTCATCCTTCACAGGCGGCTGACGAAGGGTTGCGCATGTCTGCGCAGGTTCATGTCCCGTCTCTGTTCGCCCGGGTCGGTACGGCCTCGGTACTCACCCTGGCCGTGACGTCCTCGATGCTGGCGCCCGGTCTGGTGAACGATGCCGAGGCCGCCACCCACGCGACGAAGGCCCTGAAGGTCGCCGCGTCGAAGAAGGGGGCCCCCTACAAGTACGGAGCGGCCGGTCCCAGCCGCTTCGACTGTTCGGGGCTGACGGTCTATTCGTTCAAGAAGGCCGGCAAGAAGCTTCCCCGCACGGCACAGCAGCAGTACAACAAGACCCGCCACATCGGGAAGTCGCAGCGCAAACGCGGCGACCTCGTCTTCTTCCATTCGGGGCGCAGCGTCTACCACGTGGGCATCTACGCCGGGGCCGGGAAGATCTGGCACTCCCCCAAATCGGGGGACGTGGTGAGACTGGCCAAGATCTGGTCCAAGAGCGTCTGGTACGGACGGGTCCGCTGACCCGCCGACCGGACGCTCTTTCCGTGCGGACGGCCCGGCCCGGCCGCGACGTCCACCGCGCCCTCAGCGCAGCAGGGGGCCGGTGACCAGCGCCAGTCCCAGACCGGTGAGCGCCACACCGCTGCCGCCCTCGATGGCGCGGGCGGTACGCGGGCGGCGCAGCCACCGGCCCAGCCGGTCCACGAGCAGGGCGACGGCCGGGAACCAGATCAGCGCCAGCACGACCACCAGGGCCGCGAGCAGCAGGGTCCGCGGCAGCGGCGGCTGACCGTGGGGCACGAACTGCGGCAGCAGGCTGAGGAAGAGGACCGGGGCCTTCGGGTTGAGCGCGTTGGTCAGGAACCCCTGGCGCAGCGCGCGTCCGAACTCCCCGGTCGCGGGCCGCCCCGGCTCGTCCTCCCGCATACCGGAGGGTGAGCCGGAGCTGTCCTGCGAGGGCCGGCGGCGGATCGCGTACAGCGCGCTGATCCCGAGGTAGAGCACGTACGCGCCGCCGAGCAGCTGGACGGTGCGGAAGAGCACCGGCATCGTCACCAGCACCGCCGCGAGTCCGGCGACCGCGAGCGCGGTGTGCACCAGCAGCCCTCCGGCGACGCCGAGCGCGGTGGCCAGGCCCGCGGTGCGCGAGGCCAGGGCGTTGCGTACGACGACGGTGAAGTCGGCGCCGGGCAGCGCGACCATCCCGGCGGCGACCCCGGTGAAGGCGATCAGTTGTGCGTCCATGAGTCCACCTTGGACCGGCGGAGCCTTTAGCGTGTACTTGCAATCTTCTGGGTCTGCCTTAAGGAACGCTTTCATGTACGACCCGACACGGCTCGCGGCGCTCGTGGCGGTCGCGGAGGCCGGATCGATCACCCGGGCCGCCGCCCGCCTGGGCTACACCGCGCCCGCGCTCTCCCAGCAGCTGGCCAAACTGGAGCGGGAGGCCGGGGCGGCCCTGCTGGTGCGCCACCACCGCGGGGCGCGGCTGACGGCGGCGGGCGAGCTGCTGGCCGGCCGGGCCCGGCGGGTCCTGGACGAGCTGGAGCAGGCGCGGCACGAGCTGGCGCAGCTGGCCGGGCTCTCGGGCGGCAGGCTGCGGGTGGGGACGTTCACGACGGCCGGGATCCATCTGCTGCCGCCGGTCCTGAGCGCGTTCCGGCGGGCCCATCCGGAGGTCGAGCTGGCCGTCGCAGAGTACGAACCGCCGGGCGGCATCGCCGCGGTGGTCGCGGGCGAGGTGGACCTCGCCCTGACCCACGCCTACGAACCGGCGGTGGCCGAGCCTCCGTCGGCGGGCGTTCTCGTCGAACCCCTGCTGGTCGAGGAGCTGGTGCTGGTCGCCTCGGTGGGCCACCGGCTCTCCGAGGGCACCGGGCGGCTGCCGGTCGGCGAGCTGGCGGGGCGGCCGCTGATCAGCAGCGCGCCCACCCACCCGCCCCGGCGCGGGGTCGAGAACGCGCTCGCCGAGGCCGGGGCGACGCCGGCCGTGGTCTGTGAGTCGCCCGGGTACGCGCTGGTGTGCGCGCTGGTCAGCGCGGGGCTCGGGGTGGCGGTGGTGCCGGAGATGGTCGCCTCGATGTCCTCGGCCCCGCTGTCGGTCCGGCGGCTGGAGCCCGCCTCGTTCCGCCGGACCATCTCGGTCGTGCACCGGGGCGACCGGTCGACCGCGGCGGCGGCGACGCTGCTCGCGCTGCTGCGCAGCGGCTTCGGCCGCGGAAGCACGGCCCCCGCACGATGAGCCTCACCGGGTCAGCCCTGGATCGGGACGACCCAGGGGAGGGCGATCCAGACCGTCTTGCCGCCCTCGGCGGTCGGGGTCACCTGGAGCCGCCCGCCGCGCTCCTTGGCCAGTGCCCGGATGATGACCATGCCCCGGCCGTTGTCCTGCCGTACGGCGGCGGGCAGCCGCTGGGGCCAGCGGGGGTGACTGTCCGTGACGCCGAGGTACAGCTCCTCGTCGCGTTCGAGGCGAAGGTCCACGGTGAAGGTGGGCGACTGGCCGAACGTGTGCTGAACGGCGTTGGTGGCCAGCTCCGAGATGATCAGCCGGATGCTGTCGGCGAACTCGGTGTCGTCGGGCAGGCCCCATTGGGCCAGGGTCCTGGCGACATGTCTGCGGGCCGATGAGACCGAGACCGGATCGGTCGGCAGCGTGACGGTTGCTTCCTGATGATCTGCCATGGCGACGCCGTCCCTTTCCCGCCCTGGCCGACCGGCGGCCGGCCAGGATTGTGCTTCGCGCCAGATTGCCATTGATGCAGCTCCCTGTAACGGCGTTCGGCCAAGATATGCATATATCTGTCGCTCGAAGCGGTGAATTCAGGACCCGTACGGCGTGGGCGGGCGGCACACTGACCTCTCTGCGGGCCGGCCCCGGTGACGGACCGGCCCTTCCCGACAGCAGAAGGAGACCGGCATGCTGCACGGCCCCGTCGTCCGACGCCGCAAGCTCGGTGAGGAGCTGCGGAGTCTGCGCCACGCCTCCGGGCTGACCAGCCGGGACGCGGCGCGACTGCTCGGCTGGCACCAGTCGAAGGTGAGCCGCATCGAGACGGGCGCGAGCGGGGTGACGTCCGCCGACGTGTCACGGCTGCTGGACGTCTACGCGGTACGCGACACCCAGTTGCGCTCCCTGCTCGAAGTCCTCGCGGGGTCGGCGGGCGGCGGCGGTTCGGGCTGGTGGCATGCGTATCGGGGGCTGATCCCGCCGCAGTACCGGGACTTCATCAGCCTGGAGTCGCAGGCCAGTACGGTCCGGACGCTGGAGACCTCGGTGGTGCCGGGGCTGCTCCAGACCGCCGGCTACGCACGTGCCGTGACCCGCGCCTCGCTGGACGGCTTACCCGACGGCCGGCTCGACTCGCTGGTCGAGGTCCGGCTGACCCGCCAGCGGGTGCTGCGCGCGAGTCCGCCGCTGCGTTTCACCGCAGTGCTGGACGAGGCGGTGCTCCACCGCGAGGTGGGCGGGCCGGAGGTGATGAGGGACCAGCTGCATCACCTGACCCGGGTTGCCCAACTGCCTCATGTGCGACTGCAGTTGCTGCCCTTCTCGGTCGGCGGATACGTCGGGCTCACCGGGCCTTTCGTTATTTTCTCCTTTCCGAACAATTCTGATCTGGATGTGGTCGTTCTTGACCACTTGACGAGTAGCCTCTACTTGGAGCGGAAAGAAGACCTCGACGCGTACAGCTCGGCCTTCCGTTCCTTGCAGGCACACGCGCTGTCACCAGAACGCTCGCTGGACCTCATCACCGAGATCAGACGCAGCTAAGGGGCCGCCATGTCAGACCGTCTCGCACTGCCCGCCGCACCGCCGCCGTCCACCGCGCCGCCCGCCCCGCGGTGGCGGCGCAGCAGCCGCTCCACCGGGATGAACAACTGCGTGGAGACCGCCCTGTTGGGCGGCGCGCTCCTCGCCGTACGCGACTCCAAGGACGTACACCGGCCGCCGCTGCGCTTCTCCGCGGCGGCGTGGAGCACCTTCGTGGACGGACTCGGCACGCACGGAGTAAATGCACGGCGCTTCAACTGACCGGAGCCTCCGCCTGCCCGGGAGCGGTGGCGAGGACCGTGGCCACCGCGGCCGCGATCTGCTCCTCGGTCAGATCGGCGCGCGCGGTCAGCCGCAGCCGCGAGACACCGTCCGGTACCGACGGCGGGCGGAAGCAGCCCACCGCCATCCCGGCCGCGCGGCAGTCGGCCGCCCAGCGCACCGCCGCGTCCGCCGAGGGCGCCCGGACGGAGACGACGGCCGCGTCGGGCCGGACCGCTCTCAGCCCGGCCGCGGTGAGCCGGGTGAACAGCGCGGTGGCCACCTCCCGGGCACGGGCCGCCCGTTCGGGCTCCCGGCGCAGGACCCCGAGGGCGCCGAGCGCGCCGCCGGCCGCCGCCGGGGCGAGTCCGGTGTCGAAGATGAATGTCCGCGCCGTGTTGACCAGGTGGTCGATGACCCGGGCGGGCCCCAGGACCGCTCCGCCCTGGCTGCCCAGCGACTTGGACAGGGTGAGCGTGGCCACGACCCCGTCGCGGCCCGCCAGCCCGGCCGCGGCGAGCGCCCCGCGACCGCCCTCGCCCAGCACTCCGAGGCCGTGGGCGTCGTCGACCAGCAGGGCGGCGTTCGCGGAACGACAGACCTCGGCCAGGGCGGGGAGCGGGGCGGCGTCGCCGTCGACGGAGAAGACCGAGTCGGTGACGGCGAGGGCCCGCCCGTCGTGTTCCCGCAGGGACTTCTCGAACGCGTCCGGGTCGGCGTGGGGCACGACGGCTGTCCCGGCGCGGGAGAGCCGGCAGCCGTCCACGATCGAGGCGTGGTTGCCCGCGTCGGAGACGATGAGGGAGCCGCGCCCGGTCAGCGCGGTCAGCGCGGCGAGATTGGCCGCGTACCCGGAGGAGAGCACGAGGGCCGCCTCGAAACCGCAGAACACGGCGAGCTCCCGTTCCAGCTGGGCGTGCAGGGCGGTGGAACCGGTGACCAGCCGCGACCCCGTCGCCCCCGCCCCCCAGCGTCGGGCGGCGCCGGCGGCGGCGGCGGTGACCTCCGGGTGCCGGGTGAGGCCCAGATAGTCGTTGCTCGCGAGGTCCAGCAGCTCCGGCTCGGCGCCGCGCGGACGCAGGGTCCGTACGAGTCCGGCGGCGGCCCTGCTGCGGGCCTCGGCGTCGATCCAGTCGAACGGGGCGAAGGACATGGGGCGGTCCCTTGGGTAGGCGGGCCCTCGGCGGGCGGCTCCGCGCGGACGGTCCGGTGCGGACGGTCCCTTTGTAGGCAACCAACAGACCCTAGCCGGGTGCTCAGCAGGTCAGGGTGTGGCAATACACACACCCTCGCCCGGGTCTCCTGTCTGGTTCCTCCTTGGCTGGAGGCGGTGCCGTACGTCAGGATCGTCTCTCATGGACCTGCTGAACACGCTGGTGGACAAGGGGCTGCGGCGCGAACTGCCGACCCGCGAAGAAGCGCTCGCCGTACTGGCGACCTCCGACGACGAGCTGCTCGACGTGGTGGCCGCCGCCGGGAAGGTGCGCCGTCAGTGGTTCGGGCGGCGCGTCAAGCTCAACTATCTGGTCAACCTCAAATCGGGGCTCTGCCCCGAGGACTGCTCCTACTGCTCGCAGCGGCTCGGTTCGAAGGCCGGGATCCTCAAGTACACCTGGCTGAAGCCGGACGAGGCGTCCAAGGCCGCCGCCGCCGGAGTGGCGGGCGGCGCCAAGCGGGTCTGCCTGGTCGCGAGCGGGCGCGGCCCGACGGACCGGGACGTCGACCGGGTCTCGAAGACCATCGAGGCGATCAAGGAGGAGAACGAGGGCATCGAGGTCTGCGCCTGCCTCGGCCTCCTCTCCGACGGACAGGCCGACCGGCTGCGTTCGGCGGGCGCCGACGCGTACAACCACAACCTGAACACGTCCGAGGAGACGTACGGGGCGATCACCACCACCCACACGTACGCGGACCGGGTGGAGACCGTGCAACAGGCCCAGGCCGCCGGGCTCTCGGCGTGTTCCGGGCTGATCGCCGGGATGGGCGAGAGCGACAAGGACCTGGTCGACGTCGTGTTCGCACTGCGGGACCTGGACCCCGACTCGGTGCCGGTGAACTTCCTGATCCCGTTCGAGGGAACGCCCCTCGCCAAGGAGTGGAACCTCACCCCGCAGCGCTGCCTGCGCATTCTGGCGATGGTCCGCTTCGTCTGCCCCGACGTCGAGGTCCGGCTCGCGGGGGGCCGTGAGGTGCACCTGCGCTCGATGCAGCCGCTGGCGCTCCACCTGGTCAACTCCATCTTCCTGGGCGACTACCTGACGAGTGAGGGCCAGGCCGGCCAGACCGACCTGGACATGATCGCGGACGCCGGTTTCGAGGTGGAGGGCGCGGGCACCACGACGCTTCCGCGCCACCGGGCCGACGCCCTGGGCGGCGGCTGCGGGACGCGGGACGCCCCGGCGCAGCCCGGCTGCGGAGGGCACGAGGACTCCGGAGCCGCCGACTGCGGTTCCCACGGTGGGGGCGGGGGCTGCGGGCCGTGCGGCGGACACGGGGAGCGGGAGCCGGTGGCTGCCGCCGGCTCCGACGCCGGGGAGAGCGCTCCGGCGGCGCGTACGGAGGCCAACGGCGCGGCGCGCACGGATCTGGTGGCGGTGCGCCGGCGTGGCGCGGGAACGGACCTCGCGCCCAATGCCTGAGCCGTACGCCCCCGCACTCCCCCTGTCCGCCGCGCCGAAGCCGTACGCCCCCGACGAACTGCGGGCGCTGGACCGGGCGCACGTCTGGCATCCGTACGGTCCGATGCCCGGCCGCCAGGAGCCGCTGATCGTGGAGTCGGCCTCCGGCGTACGGCTCCGGCTCGCCGAACCCGTCGAGGGGCGGCGCGAGTTGGTGGACGGCATGTCCTCCTGGTGGTCGGCGGTGCACGGCTACAACCATCCGGTCCTCAACGAGGCGGCACGCGGCCAGCTGGACCGGATGAGCCATGTGATGTTCGGCGGGCTCACCCATGAGCCCGCCGTCCGGCTGGCGACCCGGCTGGTGGAGATCACCCCCGGGCCGCTCCAGCATGTCTTCCTGGCCGACTCGGGGTCCGTCTCCGTGGAGGTCGCGGTCAAGATGTGCCTCCAGTACTGGCGTTCGGCCGGGCGGCCTGCGAAGCAGCGGCTGCTGACCTGGCGCGGGGGCTATCACGGGGACACCTGGCAGCCGATGTCGGTGTGCGACCCGGAGGGCGGGATGCACGAGCTGTGGTCGGGCTCCCTGCCTCGCCAGGTCTTCGCCGACGCCCCGCCGGACGGCTTCGACGCGGAGCCGGACCCCGCCTACGTGACGCATCTGCGGGACACGATCGCCGCGCACGCCGACGAGCTCGCGGCGGTCATCGTGGAGCCGGTGGTGCAGGGGGCCGGCGGGATGCGGTTCCACTCCCCCGCCTATCTGCGGGTCCTGCGCGAGGCCTGCGACGAGCACGACGTTCTGCTGGTCCTCGACGAGATCGCGACCGGTTTCGGGCGTACGGGCAAGCTGTTCGCCGCCGGGCACGCCGGGATCTCGCCGGATGTCATGTGCGTCGGCAAGGCCCTGACCGGCGGTTATCTCACGATGGCGGCGACGCTGTGCACCACCCGGGTGGCCGAGGGCATCTCCAGCGGCGAGGTGCCGGTGCTGGCGCACGGACCGACGTTCATGGGCAATCCGCTGGCCGCCTCGGTGGCCTCCGCCTCCGTGGACCTGCTGCTCGGGCAGGACTGGGAGGGCGAGGTGGCGCGGATCGGCGCCGGCCTGCGCTCCGGGCTCGCTCCCGCCACGGAGCTCGCCGGGGTGGTGGACGTACGCGTCCTGGGGGCGATCGGGGTCGTCCAGCTCGACCACGAGGTGGACATGGGCGCGGCGACCCGCGCGGCCGTGCGCGAGGGCGTCTGGCTGCGGCCGTTCCGCGATCTCGTCTACACGATGCCGCCGTACGTCACCGAGGACGAGGACGTGGCGCGGATCTGCCGGGCCGTGTGCGCGGCGGCACGGGAGGGCTGAGCCGACATGTCGACGATTCTGGTGGTGTCCGGCACGGGCACGGAGATCGGCAAGACCGTGGTGACCGCCGCGGTGGCGGCCGTCGCGCGGGGCCGCCGGGTCGCGGTGCTCAAGCCCGCGCAGACCGGCCTCGCCCCCGGGGAGCCCGGCGACGCGGCCGAGGTCGCGCGCCTGGCGGGGAGCCAGGTCACGGCGGTCGAACTGGCCCGCTTTCCGGAGCCGTTGGCTCCGGCCACGGCCGCCCGGCGGGCGGGGCTCGTGCCCGTGCGGCCGTTCGAGGTCGCCGAGGCCGCGGAGAAGCTGGCCACCGAGCACGATCTCGTGCTGGTGGAGGGTGCGGGCGGCCTGCTCGTGCGGTTCGACGACGAGGGCGGCACTCTCGCGGACGCGGCCCGTCTGCTGTCCGCGCCGGTCCTGCTGGTGGTCCCCGCGGGCCTGGGCACGCTGAACGCCACCGCGCTGACGGCCGAGGCGCTGCGGAACCGGGGGCTGAGCTGCCGGGGCGTCGTGATCGGCAGCATGCCGGCGGAGCCGGACCTCGCGTCCCGCTGCAACATCGAGGACCTGCCGGTGGCGGCCGGTGCACCGCTGCTCGGCGCGGTACCGGCCGGCGCGGGTTCACTGTCGGGCGCCGCCTTCGCGGCACGCGCGCCGGGCTGGCTGGCTCCGGAGCTCGGAGGGACCTGGGCGGCGCCGCGCTGACGGGCGTGGCGGGGGTGCCCGGGCGGCCTCGGGGATTCCTGTCCTGGCGGTCCTCAAGGATTCCCGTCGGGGCGGTCCTCGAGGATTCCCGTCAGGGCGGTGCTCGAGGATTCCTGTCGGGGCGATCCGGGGGAGAATCATGGAGGGACGTCACGTCTGCTCCTCAAGCGTCACGACCACTCCTCGACGGAGGTCCGTCATGCGGCCGCGCAGCAGAAAGCTCCACCGGGACGCCGTGCACCACCCCGTCTTCGCCCGCTTCTACGCACGGCTGAGCGTGACCGCCGACCTGAAGGGCGGCATCGCCGCGTACCGCGAGGAGCTGCTGTCGGGGCTCTCCGGCCGGGTCATCGAGATCGGCGCCGGGAACGGGCTGAACTTCGCCCACTATCCCGGCGCCGTCTCGGAGGTCGTGGCGCTGGAGCCGGAACGCTCGCTGCGGCAGCTCGCCGTCCGCTCCGCCCTGCGCGCGGAGGTGCCGGTGGACGTGGTGCCGGGGGCCGCCGAGGCGCTGCCGGTCAAGAGCGAGGCCTTCGACGGGGCGGTGGCGTCCCTGGTCCTGTGCACCGTGCGGGATCTGCCCCGGGCGCTCGCCGAGATCAGGCGGGTGCTGCGGCCGGGCGGCGAGCTGCGGTTCTTCGAGCACGGGCTCGCTTCGGGCCGGGCGCTGGCCACGGCGCAGCGGGTGGCCGACCGGACCCTGTGGCCGCTGCTCTTCGGCGGCTGTCACACGGCCCGGGACCCATTGGCCGCGATCGGGGCGGCGGGCTTCGAGATGGGCACGTACCGCAGGCTGCGGATTCCGGAGACGGGCCTCCAGGTGCCCTCCTCCCCCTGTGTGCTGGGCGTGGCCCGCAAGCCGTTCACCGAGGACTGAGGGCCGAGAGCCGGGGCCGAACCGGATCGTGGAGCGCTTCGCCCGGGCTGTCGTGGCGTGTTCCGCCCGGCCTCAGACGCTCCACTGCCGCAGCTCGTCGGCGATGGCGCGCACGTCCGCCTTGCCCTGCTTCACCAGCAGCGCCAGATCGCGGACCTGCTCGGGCGAGGTGATGACCTTGAGCCCGGAGGCGACGAGGTAGCCGTAGGCGACGGCCGAGGCGAACATCGCGTTGGAGTGTTCGAGTGCGGGCACGTGCAGGAGCAGTTGCAACAGGGCGGCCGCCCGCGCGTGCGGGTCGCTGTAGACGGCGCTGCCGAAGATCTCCGCGTCATGCCGTGCGACGGCGGCGACGAGCGCACCCCAGTCGACGACCTGCGGGTCTCCGGGCGTCTTGTGCTCGGCGACCATCAGCAACCAGGAAAGGTCGATCCGGAGGTTCAACGGCTGCCTTCGCGCTCCGGGCCGAACTCCTCGGCGAACACCGACTCGTACTGCTTCATGAAGTCGGCCGCGGCCTCGACGAAGGTGTGTCCCACCTCGCCCGCGTCCTGCTGGACGAGTTCCTCTATGTAGCGGTTCACGCTCATCCCCCTCTGCAGCGCGCGCTGCCGCGCGGCCTCGGCGGTGGCCTCGTCCACTCGAACGTTCAGCTGAGTCTTGGGCACCCGACCACGCTAGCGCGGCCGTGCTAGCACCGGCAAGGGGAGCGCGGGGGCGGGGTGCGGGGTGCCGCGCCCGGACTGTGGAACGCGATCGACGCCCGCCGCCGCGGATGGTGGGATGGCGGCCATGAACGATCTTTCGATACGGTCCGCGACCCCGGACGATCTGGACGCGGTCCTCGCCTTCTGGAAGGCGGCCGCCGAGGGCACCAGCATCAGCGACGACGGGGACGGGGTCGCACGCCTGGTGGAACGCGACCCCGACGCCTTGATACTCGCGGAGCGGGAGGGAGCGCTGGTGGGCACGGTCATCGTGGGCTTCGACGGCTGGCGCTGCCACCTCTACCGGCTCGCGGTCCACCCGGACCAGCGGCGCCGGGGCGTGGGCGGCGCCCTCCTGGCGGCGGCCGAGGAACGGTTCGTCGCACTGGGCGGGCGGCGCGCCGACGCCATGGTCCTCGACCGCAACACATCGGCCCACCACGCCTGGCGCGCGGCGGGCTACGAGCCCCAGCCGCAGTGGAGCCGCTGGGTGAAGCACCTGACCGGCTGAGCGGTACGCGAGCGCAGACCGCGGTACCGCTCAGCCGGCACGGTACCGGTACCGGTACCGCGGAGCTTCCGGCGTACCGGTACCGCGGAGCTTCCGGCGCGGTACCGGGACAGGGAGGCGGTGGGCGGGGCGTCGCTGGGCAGACGCCTACGATGACATGCCCTCATTCACCCCCTGCCGAAAGGTGTGAGCGTCCGTCCATGGGCGAGCCTCCCAGTAGCCGATACGGCCGACACCGCGCGGTCACCCCGCCCCTGCCGGATCATGGGACGGAGGTGAACCGATGATCGAAGTACTGCTGCTGCTCGTCGCCCTGCTGCTCTGTGTCGCCTGCGGCGCGTTCGTCGCCGCGGAGTTCTCCCTGACCACGGTGGAGCGCGGCGAGCTCGAACGGGCTGTCGAGCGGGGTGACCGGGGCGCCGCGAGCGCGCTCAAGGCGGTCCGGAGCCTCACCTTCCAGCTCTCGGGGGCCCAGCTCGGCATCACCGTCACCAACCTGGTGATCGGCATGCTCTCCGAGCCCTCCATCGCCAAGCTGATCCGCGGCCCCGTCGAGGCGGCGGGGCTGCCTCCCGCCGCCGCGTCCACTCTGGCGCTCGTGCTCGGCACGGCGCTCTCCACGGTGGTCCTGATGGTGGTCGGCGAACTGGTCCCGAAGAACTGGGCGATCTCCTCCCCGCTCACCGTGGCCAAGGCGGTGGCCACACCGCAGCGCGTGTTCACCGCGCTGTTCCGCCCCTTCATCAGCCACCTCAACAACACGGCCAACCGGCTCGTGCGCCGCTTCGGTCTGGAACCGACCGAGGAGCTGGCCTCGGCCCGCAGTCCGCAGGAGCTGGTGGCGCTGGCCCGGCACTCCGCGAAGGCGGGTGCGCTGGAGGCGGACACGGCCGAACTGTTCGTCCGCACGCTGAACCTCTCGGAGCTGACCGCGGAGAACGTGATGACGCCGCGGGTGCAGGTGACCGCGCTGGAGCTGCGCGCGACGGCCGAGGACGTCGCCAACGCCACCCGGGCGACCGGTCTGTCCCGTTTCCCCGTCTACCGGGGCAGCCTGGACACCGTGGTCGGGGTGGCCCACATCAAGGACGTGCTGGCGATCCCCGCCGACCGGAGGCCCCACACCCGGATCTCGGAACTGCTGCGCGAGCCCCTGCTCGTACCGGAGACGCTCACCGTGGACCGGCTGCTGGACCGGTTGTCCGGAAGGCTCGCCATGGCCGTGGTGATCGACGAGTACGGCGGGACGGCCGGAGTCGCGACGCTGGAGGACATCGTGGAGGAAGTCGTCGGCGAGGTCCGGGACGAGCACGATCCGCACGAGACACCGGACCTCGCCGCCGCCGGCGAGGACGCCGACGGACGGACCCTGTGGTCGGCCGACGGGGCGGCGCGCACCGACCAGCTCCGCAGGATCGGTCTGCGGGTACCGGACGGGCCCTACGAGACCCTCGCGGGGCTGATCGCCGCCGAGATCGGACGGATCCCGACGGTGGACGACAGCGTCGAGCTGGAGGGATGGCGGATCGACGTGGTCGACGCCTCGGGCCGCCGTGCCGCGCGGGTCCTGCTGCACGCCCCGCTGCCGGGGTCCGAGGACCGGACGGAGGACCAGCGGTGATCGTTCTCCAGCTCTTCATCGGCCTGCTGACCCTGGTGGCCAACGCCTTCTTCGTGGGCGCCGAATTCGCGCTGATCTCCGTGCGCCGCAGCCAGATCGAACCGGAGGCCGAGGCCGGGAACCGGCGGGCCCGCAGTGTCATCTGGGGCCTGGAACACGTCTCCGCGCTGCTCGCCGCCGCCCAGCTCGGCATCACGCTCTGCACCCTGGTGCTGGGCATCGTCGCCGAACCGGCCATCGCGCATCTGCTGGAGCCGGCCTTCGACGCGGTGGGGGTGCCGCACGGGCTGGTCCACCCGCTCTCGTTCGTCATCGCGCTGGGCGTGGCCACCTATCTGCACATGCTCCTGGGCGAGATGGTGCCGAAGAACATCGCGCTGGCCGAACCGGCGCGGAGCGCCCTGCTGCTGGGCCCTCCGCTGGTGGCGATGGCCCGTGCGCTGCGGCCGGTGATCTTCGCGATCAACGCGTTCGCCAACACCCTGCTCAAGCTGTTGCGGGTGGAGACGAAGGACGAGGTCTCCGCCACGTTCTCGGACGACGAACTGGCGCGGCTGGTCCAGGACGCCGGGGATGCCGGGCTGGTCGACGACCGCTCCGCGCAACGCCTCCACCATGCTCTGGAGCTGGGCCGCCGGCCGGTACGGGACGTGGTCATGCCGGTCGCCCGGGTGCTGTTCGCCAGGGTCGGCACCACTCCGGAGGAGCTGGAGCGGCTCTCGTCCGAGTCGGGGTTCTCCCGCTTCCCGGTGATGGACAGCGAACAGCGCATCCTCGGGTACCTCCATGTGAAGGACGCCCTGGACGCGACGCCCCGGGACGTCCCCTTCCCGGTGACGGCGATGCGGCCGATCGCCCGCGTCCGGGCGGCGGCTCCGCTGGACGATGTGCTCACCGCCCTGCGGCGCAGCCGGACGCATCTGGCGGCCGTTCTCGACGAGGACGACCGACTGGCCGGCATGGTCACGATGGAGGATGTACTCCGCGAACTCGTCGGACGGCCGGGGCCCCCATGATCTGCTGGCCTCCCGGCCTACCGACCGGTACGCTCATCTCGCCATGGAATTGAATGCCTCCTACACCAGTCTCGTCGCGGTCGGCGACTCGTTCACCGAGGGCATGTCGGACCGGCTCCCCGACGGCACCTACCGGGGCTGGGCCGACGTCCTCGCCGCCCGGCTCGCGGTCCGGTCCCCCGGTTTCCGGTACGCCAATCTCGCCGTGCGCGGGAAGCTCATCGGCCAGATCGTCGACGATCAGGTGGAGGCGGCGGCCTCGCTCCGGGCCGATGTGGTCACCCTCGTCGGCGGGCTCAACGACACGCTGCGCCCGAAGTGCGACATGGGAATGGTCAGGGGGCGGCTCGAAGAGGCCGTGGAGCGTCTCGCACCGACCTGCGAGCAGCTGGTGCTGATGCGCAGCCCCGGGCGGAGCGGGCCGGTGTTCGACCGGTTCCGCCCCCGAGTGGAGGCGCTGTTCGCCTTGATCGACGATCTGGCGGGGCGGCACGGCGCCGCGGTGGTGGATCTCTACTCCGCGCCCTCGATCGCCGATCCCCGGATGTGGGACGTGGACCGGCTCCATCTCACCGCCGAAGGCCACCGGCGCGTCGCCGAGGCCGTCTGGCAGACCCTGGGGCTGCCGGCCGAACTGGACTGGCGTGCGCGGATGCCCGCGACCGCGCCGCCGCGGTGGGCGGCCCGGCGAACGGAGGACATCCGCTTCGCCCGTCAGCACCTGGCCCCCTGGATCGGGCGGCGGCTCACCGGCCGCTCCTCCGGCGACGGGCGCTCGGGCGCCCAGTTCGACGCCACGACGGGCCGGGCCTTCTGGATCACGCCGACGGACGCGGAGAACCCGGGCCCGGTGACGGGGTGGCGCCGTGCCGTCTCCCCCGGCACCACGGTGGGTGCCGCGGAGACCGACTGATCCGGTCGCCCGGGCCGACGTCGCCCCCGCACCTTCGTAGCAAGCCACAAACCGGGGCGCGTCGCTGGCCTGCACAAACCGCCAGTAGAATCCCTTCACGTGACTGCTGTGTCTGCGAAGCCTCGCATCCCCAATGTCCTGGCCGGCCGCTACGCCTCCGCGGAGCTCGCCGTCCTCTGGTCCCCCGAGCAGAAGGTGAAGCTGGAGCGTCAGCTGTGGCTGGCGGTGCTGCGCGCTCAGAAGGACCTCGGGATCGAGGTTCCCGACGCGGCGTTGGCCGACTACGAGCGTGTGCTGGACCAGGTGGACCTGGCCTCGATCGCCGAGCGCGAGAAGATCACCCGGCATGACGTCAAGGCCCGGATCGAGGAGTTCAACGCCCTCGCCGGTCATGAGCAGGTCCACAAGGGCATGACCTCCCGGGACCTGACGGAGAACGTCGAGCAGCTCCAGATCCGCCTTTCGCTGGAGCTGATGCGCGACCGCACCGTGGCCGTACTGGCCCGGCTCGGCAAGCTCGCGGCGGAGTACCGCGAGCTCGTCGTCGCCGGACGCTCGCACAACGTCGCCGCGCAGGCGACGACACTGGGCAAGCGCTTCGCGACCGCGGCCGACGAGATGCTGGTCGCCCACGGCCGCCTGGAGGACCTCCTCTCCCGCTACCCGCTGCGCGGGATCAAGGGCCCGGTCGGCACGGCGCAGGACATGCTGGACCTGCTCGGCGGCGACGCGGGCAAGCTGGCCGATCTGGAACAGCGCGTCGCCGGGCACCTCGGCTTCGCGGAGGCGTTCACCTCGGTGGGCCAGGTCTACCCCCGATCGCTCGACTACGACGTGGTCACCGCTCTGGTGCAGCTCGCCGCGGCGCCCTCCTCGGTGGCGAAGACCATCCGCCTGATGGCGGGACACGAGCTGGTGACCGAGGGCTTCAAGCCCGGCCAGGTCGGCTCGTCCGCGATGCCGCACAAGATGAACACACGCTCCTGCGAGCGGGTGAACGGTCTGATGGTGATCCTGCGCGGTTACGCCTCGATGACCGGCGAGCTGGCGGGCGACCAGTGGAACGAGGGCGACGTGTCCTGTTCCGTGGTCCGCCGGGTGGCACTCCCGGACGCGTTCTTCGCGTTCGACGGCCTCCTGGAGACCTTCCTGACGGTGCTGGACGAGTTCGGCGCGTTCCCCGCGGTCGTGGCGCGTGAGCTGGACCGCTACCTTCCGTTCCTGGCGACCACCAAGGTCCTGATGGGCGCCGTCCGGGCCGGAGTGGGCCGCGAGGTGGCACACGAGGCGATCAAGGAGCACGCGGTCGCCTCCGCCCTCGCGATGCGGGAGCAGGGCGCCGAGCGCAACGAGCTGCTCGACAAGCTCGCCGCGGACGAGCGGATCCCGCTGGACCGCGCGCGGCTGGACGAGCTGATGGCCGACAAGCTCTCGTTCACGGGCGCCGCCGGCGACCAGGTGTCGGCGTTGGTCGCCCGGATCGAGGAGATCACCGAGCGGTACCCCGAGGCCGCGAAGTACGCCCCCGGCTCGATCCTCTGACCGGCACGGCCTCACCGCGTGACCCCCGAAGAGCTGAGCGCCGCCCGTGACCGCATCGTCCCCGATGTGGCCGCGGGCGGTCTGCGCGTGCTCTTCTGCGGCATCAACCCGAGCCTGACGACCGCGGTGACAGGCCACCATTTCGCTCACCCGGGGAACCGGTTCTGGCCGGTCCTGCACCGCGCGGGTTTCACCCCCCGGCAGCTACGTCCGTCGGAGCAGGCCGAGTTGCTCGGTCTCGGACTCGGCATCACCAACGTGGTGGCGCGGGCCACGGCCCGGGCCGACGAGCTCGGCGCGGACGAGTTCCGGGAGGGCGGGGCCGCTCTGACGGCGAAGGTCGAACTGCTCGCGCCCCAGTGGCTCGCGGTGGTCGGCATCACCGCCTACCGCACGGCCTTCGGGGAGCCCCGGGCCCGGATCGGCCCCCAGGACCGCAGGGTCGGCGGGGCCCGCGTGTGGGCTCTGCCCAACCCCAGCGGCCTCAACGCCCACTGGACGGTCCAGAGCATGGCCGAGGAGTACGCCCGCCTCCGGGACGCCGCCCTCACCCGGCCCCCGACCGACCAGGCGGCCCCCGGCCCCGCCCCGACCGACTGAACCGCTCCGGCCCGCGCCTCTCTCCCCCTCTTCCGGGCCTCAGGCGTCCCGGTTGCGGACCGCCCACCAGCCCGCCAGGAGCGCGGCCGCCGCCCATACGGCGGTCACCGCAGGCCGGTCCATGGCCCCCAGGCGGTCATCGCCGCGTACGAGTCCGGGTTTTCGCTCCGGGGTGACCGAGGTTGCGGCTCGATACCGGCTTCCCTCGCCGGTCGCAGGGCTCCCGCGCCAGCGAGTACGATCCGGCAGACATGCGCACGAGCTGGGAGGACATACCGTGGGCCGGCTGACCGGTGGGGACCCCTCGCTGTTGCGACGGATCAATTCCGCGGTAGTACTGCACGCCCTGAGAGGGGCCGGCGCGCCGACGCTGACGGACCTGACACGGATCACCGGGCTGTCCCGGCCGACGGTCGAAGGGGTCGTCGAGGGGCTGTTCGAAGCGGGTCTCGTGGTCGAGGCGCTGCCCGACGAGGGCGAGGCGCGGCGCCAGGGGCGCCCTGCCCGGAGGTTCCGTTTCCGGGCCGAGGCGGGGCATCTCCTCGGGGTGGAGATCGGTCCGCACCGGGTGTCGGCGCTCATCTCGGGGCTCGACGGCCGCATCGTCGGGGCGGGTTCCCGTGTGGTGTCCGAGACCGCCGGCGCGGACGACCGGCTCGACCAGGTACGGGCCGTCATCGCCGACGTACTGCGACGCACCGGGGTGGCCCGGAGCAGTCTGCGCGCGGTCGGCGTGGGCAGTCCCGGAATCGTTGAGGCCGACGGCACCGTGCGGCTGGGTACGGCGTTGCCGGACTGGACCGGCCTCGCGCTCGGGGAGCGGCTGCGCCGTTCGTTCCGCTGCCCCGTGCTCGTCGAGAACGACGCCAACGCCGCCGCGGTCGCCGAGCACTGGAAGGGCGCGGCCACCGAGTCCGATGACGTGGTCTTCGTGCTGGCGGGGCTGAGCCCCGGGGCGGGGTCCTTGATCGGCGGGCGTCTGCACCGGGGGTTCGGCGGGGCCGCCGGGGAGATCGGCGCCCTGCACCTGTTGGGCAGGGACGTGACGCCGGAGCATCTGCTGTCGACGACGGACACGCCACTGGAACCGCTGGACGAGCTTGCGGTGACCGCGGTGTTCGCCAAGGCCCGGGAGGGCGACGCGGGGGCCCAGGCGGCGGTCGAGCGCTTCCTACAGCGGCTGGTGCACGATGTGGCGGCGCTGGTGCTGGCGCTCGACCCGGAGCTGGTCGTGGTGGGCGGCTGGGCCGCCGGGCTGGACGGGGTACTGGAGCCCCTGCGCAGAGAGCTGGCCCGCTACTGCCTGCGCCCACCCCGGGTGACCCTGTCGCTGCTCGGGGAGGCCGCCGTCGCGACGGGGGCGTTGCGGCTCGCCCTGGACCACGTCGAGGAGCAGCTGTTCACCGTCGAAGGTGCTGTGACGGCCCGCCGCTGACCGCGGGGAGGGTCGGCACACGGGCCGCGTGCGCTTCGGTGGGTCCGGGGCACAGATGCTGCCCCGGACCCAGGGCGCTTCGGGCGCTGCCCACGGGAGCCGGGGCATCACGGGCGCTCCCCCGGGCCGGGTTGATCACCGGCGCTGTTCCCTGAGCCGGATCGGGCGGGAACACGCGCGCCCGCCGGCTCCCGGGGACTGGCGTCCTGGAGAAGCGGCGGGCGTGGGGCCGAGCGGGTCGGAGGCGTCAGGAGGCCTGGCGCTCCGGCTGGTCGTCGTGGCTGATCTCCAGCGCGCCCGAGTCCCCGAAGGTGAGCCGGCAGGTGTCCGCGCGGTAGGTGGCGACCGACACGGCCGCCGTACCGTCCGCGGTGAAGTAGCGGGTGGTGACGACGAGGACGGGGGCGCCGGGGAGCCGGTCCAGCTCCTTGGCGTCAGCCGCGCGCGCCGAGCCGAGCTCCACGGAGCGGTCCTGGCCGTGCAGGCCGAGCCGGTGCAGCTCGCGCAGCACGCTCCGGGCGCGGACGGCGCCGGACGGGGCCTCGATGGCGGAGAGGTCGGGCACCGATGAGGCGGGGATGTAGAGGAGTTCCGCCGCCACCGCCTGCCCCTGGGTGTCACGGATACGGCGCACCACGTGCACCGGTTCGGCGGGGTCGGTGCCGAGCATGGAGGCCACCGCCGCAGGGGCCTTGTCCATGGCGCTGTCGACCGGCTGCCAGGCCTCGCCGCTGACGCCGCCCGTCCATTCGTGCTGGGCGGTGGAGACGGCGATGCCCACGCGCGGCGGGGCGACGGTCGTCCCGACACCGCGGCGGCGCTGCAGTCTGCCTTCGAGTTCGAGCTGCTCCAGCGCCTGTCGGAGCGTGGCTCGCGCGACACCGAACCGCGCCGCGAGGTCCCGCTCGTTGGGCAGGATCTCCCCCACCGCAAAGTCCGAGTCGAGTGCCTCACTGAGCACGGTCCTGAGGTGCCAGTACTTCGGCTCCTGTACCGATTCCAGCTGCGTGGTCCCCACCCTGATCCTCCGCAATCGCCCGGCGTCTTTTCCGCGACGTTATTTATTAAAGGTTCCTGCCTTAAGGGAAGACCCTAGGACGGCATACCCCCTTGGTCAAGACCAATCCTTATTCCGTAACGGAACGAAACGGAACTCTGGCGCAGAGCGTTCACACGACGTTCGTGGCGCCGTGAGGTGAGCGCAGCACGGAGCCCCGGCATCACGACGGATGGCGGGGCTCTGACCAGGCCTGCGACGGACCTGCGGGGCACCGGGGACCGAGGGGGCCGGTGGCGCTTCTGGCTACACGACGGGCAGCCCGGAAAGCTTGTCCGGATTACGAATGATATAGGCGCATTGAATGACACCTTGGCTGACTTCGATCTGGAAGACGGCGTCGGCCTTCCCGCCGACGAAGTAGACGGCGGCGGGCCCACCGTTGAGCTCCATGATGCGGACCTCCCCGTCGGGGCCGAGGCTCCCCGCCACGGCGAAGAGGAAGCGGCCGACCTTGTCCGCGGTCTCGATGATCCGCCGCGGCGCCTTCGCCTTGCCACCGCTGTCGCTGACCAGCCGGACGTCCGGGGCCAGCAGTGCGAGCAGCTGCTCGATGCCGCCTCCGGAGGCGGCGGCCAGGAAGCGTTCGGTGAGATCGCGGCGCTCGGCCGGATCGACGTCGTAACGCGGCTTGCGCTCCTCCACATGCCGCCTGGCGCGGCCGGCGAGCTGCCGGACGGCCCCCTCGGTGCGGTCCAGGGCGGTGGCGATCTCGGCGTACGGGAACCCGAAGGCCTCCCGGAGCACGAACACCGCGCGCTCCAGCGGCGAAAGTGATTCGAGGACGACCAGCACGGCCAGTGACACGGAATCGGCGAGGACGGCGCGCTCGGCGGTGTCCGGCACGGCGGGGCCGAACTCCGTGACCACCGGCTCCGGCAGCCAGGGCCCCGTGTACGACTCCCGGCGTGACCGGAGGTGCCGGAGCCGGTCGATGGCCAGCCGGGTGGTGATCCGCACCAGGAAGGCACGCGGCTCGCGGATGTCCTCGCGCGCCGCCGCCGACCACCTCAGCCACGCCTCCTGGACCACGTCCTCGGCGTCGGCGACACGGCCGAGCATGCGATAGGCGACACCGGTGAGAACGGGCCGGTGTTCTTCGAAGAGCTCGGTCGCGGTGTCGACGGTCATCGGCCCATCCCAGCCCACCGGTCACACGCTGTCCAGCGGGAATCGCCGAGCCCCTTGAACTACAAGCTACCCGGCGGTAATTGTTGTTGACACGACGTCTACCCACTCCAGGGAGCAGCAGCATGACCACCACGGTCTCCTTCACCGTCGCAACGGCCGACGGCCCCCACTCGGTCTCGGTCGCGTACGAACGGACCGGCTCGGGCGAACCGTTGCTGCTCCTGCACGGCATCGGACACCATCTGAGGGCCTGGGACCCGGTGACACGGATCCTGGCCGTCGAGCGCGAGGTGATAGCGGTGGACCTGCCCGGCTTCGGCACCTCGCCCGCGCTGCCGGACGGCGTCCCCTACGATCTCGCGACCGTCGGCCGGGTGCTCGGAGCCTTCTGCGCCGAACTCGGCCTGGACCGCCCCCATGTGGCCGGGAACTCGCTGGGCGGCCTGCTCGCGCTGGAACTGGGGCGCACCGCGCTGGTGCGGTCGGTGACCGCGCTCTCCCCGGCGGGCTTCTGGACCGAGGCGGAACGGCGCTACGCCTTCGGCACCCTGCGGACCATGCGCCGGAGCGCGCTGGCCCTGCCGGTGGGGCTGATCGAGCGCCTGTCGCACAGCGCGGCCGGCCGGGCGGCGCTCACCAGCACCATCTACGCCCGGCCCGGCAGGCGTTCACCGGAGGCCGTCGTCGCCGAGACGCTCGCCCTGCGCGGAGCGACCGGCTTTCACCGGACGCTGGAGACCGGCAGGGGCCTGTTCTTCGACGACGGCGTGAAGGGCGTCCCCGTCTCCGTCGCCTGGGGCACCCGCGACCGGATACTGCCGCGTCGGCAGGGGGGCCGCGCCAAGCGGGTGATCCCCCACGCCCGGCTCGTACGGCTGCCCGGCTGCGGGCACGTCCCGATGAGCGACGACCCCGCGCTCGTGGCCCGCGTCATCCTGGACACCAGCCGCTGAACCGGCCGGTCGGGGCGGCGCCCCGACCGCCCCTCGCCGCCCGAAGACGCCGGAACCGTACGCCACACCGGCGCCGACCAGGAGACTCCCCACGCCCTGCGCGATGCCGTACGTCCCGGCACCGACGAGAGGTGCGGTCAAGGCGGCGGAGACCGGGATCAGGCCCGAGAAGAGTGTGGCGCGTTCGGCTCCGATGCGCTGTATCCCGCTGTACCAGCAGACGAAACCGATCACGGTGACGACGACGGCCTGCCACAGCAGGGCCACCGCCTCGCCGCCCGTCGGGACGCGGAGGAACGACCCGCCGTCCATCAGCAGACCGAGCAGCGCCGACTCGACGGCCGCGACACCGCAGACCGTCGCGGAGAGCAGCTTCGGGCCGAGCGGCCGCAGCACAGGCACGGCGAGGACCGCGAAGCCGACCTCGCCCGCGAGCGCGCCCACCGAGAAGAGCACGCCCGCCAGGTCCGTGCGCCCCCAGCCCTGAACGGTGAACGCCCCGACGGCGACGAGTCCGGCCGCGTACAGCGTGACGCGGGACGGACGACGACCGTCCAGCAGCGGGACGAGCACGCCCACCACGATCGGCGCACAGCCCACGAAAACACCCGGAACGGCTGGTTCCGCCGATTGTTCGGCCGCCAGGACCGCCATGTTGAAGCCGACCATGCCCACGGCGGCGAGCATTGCGATCCGCCCCCACTGCCGGCGGGTGAGACTCCGGAGCCGGGCCGTCGCGGAGTCGGGGTCGCGCCGCAGCAGCGGGACGAGCAGGAGCGCGGCGAGACCGTAGCGGAGCGCCTGGCCACCCGCGAACGGGTAGTCGCGGAGCACGCTGTTGGCCGTGAAGGATGCCCCCACCAGCACACACGCGAGGGCCGCGAGGAGGGCCCCGCGCAGAGAGGTTGCGTTCATGGGGTCGACGCTAGGGTCGGCGGCGGACCGGTTTAAGGTCCACTTCCATGACGTCTTCGGGGACCAATGCGCATCGTCCGTCGGCGGAACCCCGCTCCCCGGCGTGGGAGTTGCTGCTGCCCGCCGCCGCCGCGCCGGCGCGCGGACGAGGGCGCGCACTCCGGTCCGCGCTGCGGGAAGCGGTCCGCTCCGGCCGCCTGGCGGCCGGCACGAGACTGCCCTCCAGCCGCGAGCTCGCCGCCGATCTGGGGGTGTCGCGCGGGCTGGTCACCGAGGCGTACGAGCAGCTCACCGCGGAGAGCTATCTGCGCAGCGGGCGGGGCGCGGGTACCTGGGTGAGCGAGGGCGTACGCGCGGCGGAGCGTCCCATACGCGACCGCGCGCCGCGCGCGGCGGGCGCGCTGGTGGACTTCCGGCCGGGCACCCCCGATCTGTCCCTCTTCCCGCGCGGTGCGTGGAGTGCCGCCCAGCGGACGGTGTTCGGCCGGCTGCCGCACGGCGCGCTGGGCTACCCCGATCCGCGCGGGCTGCCGGAACTGCGGGAGGCCCTGGCCGGGCTGCTCGCCCGGCGCCGGGGCGTGGTGGCCGATCCGGAGCGGCTGGTGGTCTGCTCAGGGGTGGCCCAGGCGACGACCCTGCTCGGCTTCGTCCTCCGGGACGAGGGCGTGACCTCGGTCGGCGTGGAGGATCCGGGCAGCCCGGAACACGCCTCCCTGTTCGCGGCGACCGGTCTGGGCACGGTCCCCCTGCCCCTCGACGACGAAGGACTCGCCCTCGCGCCCCTGAAGCGCTCCGGGGTGCGCGCCGTCGTGACCACGCCGGCGCACCAGTTCCCCACCGGAATCGGATACTCCGCGCAGCGCCGCGGCGAACTGCTCGACTGGGCGCGGGACGCGGACGCCGTGATCATGGAGGACGACTACGACGGGGACTTCCGGTACGACCGGGCGCCGGTGGGAGCCTTGCAGGGGCTGGATCCCGAGCGGGTGGTGTACACCGGTTCCGTGAGCAAGTCGCTGGCCCCCGGCCTGCGGCTCGGCTGGCTGGTCGCCCCCGCCGCGCTCACCGAGCGGATCGTCGCCCGCAAACGGACCATGGATCTGGGCAACCCGGTGATCGACCAGGCCGTTCTGGCCGACTTCATCGTGCGCGGCGGCTACGACCGGCAGTTGCGGCGCTGCCAGCGGGCCTACCGGGAACGCCGGGACGCCCTGGTGGCCGCGCTCGACGAGCACTTCCCCGGGGCGACGGTCAGCGGCATCGCGGCGGGCCTGCACATCATCGCCCGACTGCCCGCGCGGTACGGCCCCGAGGACGTCTTCCTGGAGCGGGCGGCCGGGGCGGGCGTCGCGCTGCGGCCGCTGCGCGACTGCGGAACGGCCGACTCCGAGGACGGGACCCTGCCCCTGGTTCTGGGCTACGCCCATCTCGCCCCCGGCGACATCGCCCGCGGGATCGCCGCGCTGGCGGCCGCGTGGCGTTCCGGCCAGTCCGTCCTCGGCTGACGGGCGCCGTTCACCCACGGTTGGGGCTCCCGCCGCCGCGGGGCACTAGGCATGGGCCGAGACCGGCGCCGGTCCATGGTCCTCTCGCGAACGGCGCACCGCCCGCCCACCTCCCTGGAGGCGCTTCGATGTCCTACCGTCAGCACCGTCCGCGTGTTCCCTCGCCCGGCCGCCGTGCCGTCCTGCGCGGCTCGCTGATCGCCCCGGCGGCGGCCGCCCTCTCCCCCGCGACCGCTTCGGCGGCGCCCGCGCTGCACCTGTCGGGGCGGCCCGAAGCGTCCTGGGGGGTGCAGGTGGGCAGCGTCACCGCCTCGTCGGCGCTCCTGTGGGTGCGCTCGGACCGGCCGGCCCGGATGCTGGTGGAGACCTCGGCGACCGAATCGTTCCGGCGGGTCCGCAGGTGGCGCGGGCCGTCCATCGGCCCCGGAACGGACTACACCGGCACCACACCGCTGTACGGCCTGCCCGCCGGCGAGCAGGTGCACTACCGGGTGACACTCGCCGATCCGGCCGACCCGCGCCGTACCGGCAAGCCCGTGTACGGGACCTTCCGCACCGCTCCGGCCCGGCGCCGCTCCGGGGTGCGGTTCCTCTGGTCGGGCGACATCGCGGGGCAGGGCTGGGGCATCAACCCGGACATCGGCGGCTACCGCGTGTACGAGGAGATGCGCCGGCTGGACCCGGACTTCTTCCTGTGCAGCGGCGACAGCGTCTACGCCGACGGTCCGCTGGAGCCGAGCGTGACGCTGCCGGACGGCCGGATCTGGCGCAACGTCATGACCGAGGAGAAGGCGAAGGTCGCCGAGACACTGGACGAGTACCGGGGCAACTTCCGCTACAACCTGCTCGACCGGAACGTCCGCCGCTTCAACGCGCAGGTGCCCTCCGTCGTGCAGTGGGACGACCACGAGGTGCGCAACAACTGGTATCCAGGCCAGATCCTCGACGACGCGCGTTACACCGAGAAGAACGTGGACATCCTCGCGGCACGCTCCGTGCGCGCCTTCCACGAGTACGTTCCGCTCGCGCCCTCGTACGGCTCCGGGCGTCGTTCGCGGATGTACCGGGTCGTGCACCACGGGCCGCTGCTCGACGTGTTCGTGCTCGACATGCGTTCGTACCGCAACGCCAACTCCCCGGGCCGGCAGGCCGACGACACGACGGGCATCCTCGGCGCCGAGCAGGCGGGGTGGCTGAAGCGCTCGCTGGCCGCCTCCCGGGCGGAGTGGAAGGTGATCGCCGCCGACATGCCGCTCGGTCTCGTGGTCCCGGACGGCGCGACGGACTTCGAAGCGGTGGCGCAGGGCGATCCCGGGGCCCCGCTCGGACGGGAACTCCAGATCGCCGAACTGCTCCGGTTCATCAAGCACCGCCGGATCACCGGCACCGTGTGGCTGACGGCCGATGTCCACTACACCTCGGCCCAGCGCTACGCGCCGGAGCGGGCGGCGTTCAAGGACTTCGCGCCGTTCTGGGAGTTCGTGTCGGGGCCACTGGCGGCGGGCGGTTTCCCGGCCAACACGCTGGACGGCACCTTCGGCCCGGACCGGGTCTTCGTGCGGGCTCCCGACCGGGCCAATGTCTCGCCGATGGAGTCCCCGCAGTATTTCGGCGAGGTGGAGATCGACGGCGACAGCGCGGAGCTGACGGTGCGGCTGCGGGCCGAGGGCGGAGCGGTGCTGTTCACCAAGGTGCTCCGGCCGGGCCGCGTCGGGCAGTGAACCGGAGCTGGGGCGAGGCCCGTTGGACAGAACAACACGAGGACAGCCCAGCAGGGCGTCAGTCAGTGGTCGAGCCACGACCACCGGGCCCTGATTACCAGCATCAATGTCAGTGGTGGGCCCTGCCTGTTCGCCGCCGGCCAGGGGCAGCGGGGAGCCGCCGGGTTCCGGCCGGCCCTGGCGGAGAGTGCGGGCGAGGTGGGCGTGCGACACATCTCGCGCCGGCCTACGGGCTCGGCGCACGGCACCCCGAGGACCGGACATCGGCGGAGGGCCACGGAATCTGACCGAAAACGACGATAGGCGACCAGATCAACACGTAACCCATCAGTCACAAGGCGTTCGTGATCAGGCAACACCGTTCGTTCACAGTGAGGATATGACTGATGTGACCTCCGCGAAGAGCGCCCGCCGTCCGCACCACTGGCGGCGAGACCTGATCGAACTGGCCGCCCTGTTCACCGCCGTGGCCGTGGCGGACGCCATCGCCAACCTCATCGGACACCAGCCGGACGGGCCCTACCTGCTCGTCGCGTCGGCGGTGGCGCTGGTGGCCACGGCGGCGTTCCACACCTGGTGGGCGCGGAGGCACAGCCACGCTCCCCCGTCCGGCGAGGGGGGCTCCGCGCCGGGCGGAGCGAACGTGGCGGTGCACGGGGCAGGGGACGGGGCACGGGACGGGGCGGCGGGCGGGGCCGGAGGCAGCGGTACGGACGGGATCACCGGTGCCGAGGAGGCCGCCCTGTGGCGGATGCGGACGACGGTGCGCGACGCCCCGGGGAGTCTGGCCGCGCTGTGCGTGGCCCTCGCGGGGCTGCGGGTGGACATCCTCACCCTGGGGACCCACCCGCTGGCGCGGGGGACCGTCGACGAGTTCCTGCTGCGGGCCCCGGCCTCGCTCCAGGCGCAGGAGCTGTCCCGGGAGATCGCGGCCGCCGGCGGCACGTCCACGTGGGTCGAGCGGGCGGACGCCCACGACCTGGTCGACATCCCGGCCCGGGTGCTGTCGCTGGCCACCCGGACGGCGCTCGACGCGGCCGAGCTGCCGCTCGCTCTGCGCCAGTTGCTCGGCCGGTGCACCATCCACTCGCTGCCCGCTCTCTCCGTCACCGGCCGCCCGGCCGAGGAGAGCTCCCCGGTCGAGGGCGTGCTGGAGGAGACGGTGATGCGGCTGCGGGACCCGTCCGGCGGGATGATCTCCGTCGAGCGGCCCTATCCGCCGTTCACACCCACCGAGTTCGCGCGGGCGCGTGCCCTGGTCGAGCTCGACGCCCGGCTCGGCCCGCGGGTGCCGCGCAGTGAGGACGTCCTCACGCTGCCCGAGGGCAACGAGATCACCGTGCGCCGCGCGGGCCACGGCGATCTCGCCGCGGCCCGCGCCATGCACGACCGCTGCTCGCAGCGCACCCTTGGCCTGCGCTACCACGGTCCGGTCGCGGACGCGGACCGCTATCTCGACCACCTGCTGTCCCCCCGCTTCGGCCGCACCCTGGCGGTGCAGACGGCATCGGGCAAGCTGGTGGCGCTGGGCCACCTCCTCTGGGACGGCGACGAGACCGAGGTCGCCCTCCTCGTCGAGGACGGCTGGCAGCGCCGGGGCATCGGCTCCGAGTTGCTCGGCCGCCTGGTGGCCCTCGCCGTGGAGGCGGGCTGCGACAGCGTGTACGCCGTCACGCAGTCCCACAACACCGGCATGGTGGCGGCGATGCGCGCGCTGGAGCTGCCCCTCGACTACCAGATCGAGGAGGGCACGCTCGTCATCACCGCCCGGCTGACGACCGACCGGCTGACGACTGGAGGGTCCGTCCTTCCCGCCGCGCCGCCGGAGGGGGCCCGTCGCTGAGCGCCTGGCACAGGTCGGCCCACAGGTCCTCGACGTCCTCCAGGCCGACCGACATCCGCAGCAGCCGGTCGCCGACGCCGGACGCCCGCCGGTCTCCCTCCTCCACGATGCGGTGGCTGATGGAGGCCGGGTGCTGGATCAGCGAGTCCACGCTGCCGAGGCTGACGGCGGGCGTGATGAGCCGCACCCCGGAGATCACCCGGTGCGGGTCCCCGTACACCTCGAAGGAGACCATCGCGCCGCCGATCCGCGGGTAGTGCACCCGGGCGATGCGCGGGTCGGCGGTGAGCCTGCGGACGAGTTCGGCCGCGCTCGTCGAGGCCGCCCGTACGCGCACCGGAAGCGTGGACAGACCGCGCAGCAGGAGGTAGCCGGCCAGCGGGTGCAGCACTCCGCCGGTGGCGAACCGCACCTGGCGCAGCGTGGCGGCGAACTCCTCGTCGCAGGCGACGACACCGCCCATGACATCGCCGTGGCCGCCGAGGTACTTGGTGGCGCTGTGCAGGACGATCCGCGCGCCGTGTTCGACGGGACGTTGCAGGACGGGGGTGGCGAAGGTGTTGTCGACCAGCAGCGGGACGGTTCCACAGGCGTGGGCGACGGCCCGGATGTCGATCTCGGCCAGCGTCGGGTTGGCCGGCGTCTCGACCATCACGAGCCCGGTGTCCGGGCGGATGGCGTCGGCGATGCCCGCCGGGTCGGTCCAGGTCACCTCGGTGCCCAGCAGCCCTGCTCCGAGCAGATGGTCGCTACAGCCGTAGAGCGGACGGACCGCGACGACATGGCGCAGTCCCTGGCTCGCGCGGGCGAGCAGGACCGCGGTCAGGGCCGCCATCCCGCTGGCGAAGGCGACCGCGCTCTCGGCGCCCTCCAGCCGGGCGAGCGCCGTCTCGAAGCGGCCCGTGGTGGGGTTGTCCAGCCTGGCGTAGACGGGCGGGCCGTCGGGTCGGGCCCCGGTGGCGGCGAAGGCGTCGATCCGCATCGCCTCGCCGCGCGAGTCGTAGGAGGGGTAGGTGGTGGACAGGTCGATCGGCGGGGCGTGCAGACCGAGGGAGGCGAGGTCGTCGCGTCCGGCGTGCACGGCTTCGGTGGCGAGAGCCCTGGACGGGGTGGGGGCAGGGGGCGTCATCGAGACTTCGTTGTCCATGCCGTCACTCTGAACAGTTACCGGTTCGTAGTGGGAAAGCCCCGTGCTACGTTCGCCACATGTCCGATTCCGTCGCTCTCGATCCGGTGGATCTGCAGATTCTGCGGTTGCTGCAGAACGATGCGCGGACCACGTACCGGGAGCTCGCGGCCGAGGTCGGCGTGGCTGCTTCGACCTGCCTCGACCGGGTGGCCCGGCTGCGCCGCTCCGGGGTGATCCTCGGGGACCAGTTGCGCCTCGATCCGGCGAAGCTCGGCCGGGGTCTCCAGGCGCTGCTCCTGGTGCAGGTCCGGCCGCACCGCCGGGAGCTCATCGGGCCGTTCGTCGACCGCGTCAGGTCCCTGCCGGAGTCGCGTGCGCTCTTCCACCTCACCGGCCCCGACGACTATCTGGTGCAGGTCGCGGTGGCCGACGCGGCTGATCTGCAGCGGCTGGTGCTGGACGAGTTCACCTCGCGGCGGGAGGTGGCCCGGGTGGACACCCGGCTGATCTTCCAGCAGTGGGACTGCGGGCCACTGCTGCCTCCGGCGGGGAGCTGAGTGCCGGAGACATGCCCGGGACGCGCCGGCGACGCCCATCGGAAGCCCCGGAAGCGCGGGAAGTGATCGTCTTTCGGACGCCCCGGGGCCCCGATGGTGACGAGGGGGCCACCCCCGTACGAGGATGTCCGCATGTCAGACACTTCGAGCAGCGCGCTGCCCCGTCAGGTCGCCGACACCTACGTCGACGCCATCATCGAACTCGACCCCATCACGGGCACCTATCTGGGTGTGTCCGAGAGCTCGCGTCGGCTGCCCGACTTCTCACCCGCGGGTCAGGCCGCGGTCGCCGACCTCATCCGCGCGACGCTGCGGGAGCTGGACGCCGCCGAGCTGCGTCCCGGTGCCGACAGCGCGTCCGAACGACGCTGCGGACGCCTCCTGCGGGAACGCCTGACGGCTGAACTCGCCGTGCACGAGGCCGAGGAGGGACTGCGGACGGTCTCCAACCTCCAGTCGCCGGCCCACAGCATCACCGAGGTCTTCACCCTCACGCCGACCGCGACGGACGAGGACTGGGCGGCGGTCGTGGATCGACTGCGCGCGGTGCCCGCCGCGCACGAGGGGTACCGCGCCTCGCTCGCACTCGGCCTGGAACGCAAGCTGTACGGCGGCCCCCGCGCGACCGCCACGTTCGTCGGTCAGCTCACGGAGTGGGGCGGGGAGGGCGAGGGCACGGCGTTCTTCGCGGAGTTCGTCGCCCCCGGCCCCGCGTCGCTGCGGGCGGAGCTGGACGAGGCCGCACGGCTGGCGACCGCCTCGGTCCTCTCCCTGCGTGACTGGGTTCGCGACGTGTACGCCCCGGGCATCGAGGGAGCCCCGGACCCGGTGGGCCGGGAGCGCTACGCCCTCTGGTCGCGGCTGTACAACGGCACCGACCTGGATCTCGACGAGGCGTACGCGTACGGCTGGTCGGAGTACCACCGGCTGCTCGCCGAGATGAGGACCGAGGCCGGGAAGATCCTGCCCGGCGCCGGCCCCTGGGAGGCGCTCGCCCACCTCGACGTGCACGGCAAGCACATCGAGGGCGTGGACGAGGTCCGCGAGTGGCTCCAGGGTCTGATGGACGAGGCGATCGAGGCGCTGGACGGCACGCACTTCGACCTCGCCGAACGGGTCCGGAAGGTGGAGTCCCGCATCGCGCCGCCCGGCGGGGCCGCCGCACCCTACTACACCGGCCCCTCCGAGGACTTCTCCCGCCCGGGGCGCACCTGGCTGCCCACCATGGGCGAGACCCGTTTCCCGGTGTACGACCTGGTCTCGACCTGGTACCACGAGGGCGTTCCCGGCCACCACCTGCAGATCGCCCAGTGGACGCACGTCGCCGACAGCCTCTCCCGCTACCAGGCGTCGATCGGCATGGTCAGCGCGAACGCCGAGGGCTGGGCGCTGTACGCGGAGCGGCTGATGGACGAGCTGGGCTTCCTGCCCGACGCGGAACGGCGGCTCGGTTATCTGGACGCGCAGATGATGCGCGCCTGCCGGGTGATCGTCGACATCGGCATGCACCTGGAGCTGGAGATTCCGGCGGACTCCCCCTTCCACCCGGGGGAGCGCTGGACACCCGGTCTGGCCCAGGAGTTCTTCGGCAACCACAGCGGCCGTCCCGCCGACTTCGTGGAGAGCGAGCTGACCCGCTATCTGTCGATGCCGGGCCAGGCCATCGGCTACAAGCTCGGGGAGCGCGCCTGGCTGCTCGGCCGGGAGAACGCGCGCGCCGCGCACGGAGACGGCTTCGACCTCAAGGCCTGGCACATGGCGGCGCTCTCGCAGGGGTCGCTGGGCCTGGACGATCTGGTGGACGAGCTGTCGCGGCTCTGATCGAAGGCGCCTGATCGAGGACCCCTGATCGAGGGCACCTGATCCAGGACATCTGATCGAGGAACGAGGGCAGCGCGTCATGAACGGCACGAGCGAGCGGAACGGATTCCTTTTCTGCGCCGACCCGTTGCGGCTCTCCCGGCCCGATCCGCAGTTCGCCGCCGAGCTCGCGGCGGCGCGTGCTGCCGACGGGCGGATCGCGCTGCTCGATCATGACGCGCTGCTCGCGGGGGACGCGGCCGGGGCGGTGGCCCGGGTCGCGCGGGACTCCGGACCGTACTGGTACCGGGGCTGGATGGTCCCCTCCGACCGGTACGCGGAGCTGGAGGCCGCGCTCGGCGCCCGGGGCTGCGCCCTGCTCACCGGCGCCGCCGGCTACCGGAGGGCACATGAACTCCCCGGCTGGTACGAGGAGTTCTCCGGACTCACGCCGCGCAGCGTCTGGTGCGCCACGGCTCCGGGAGCGCCGCCGCCACCTGCCGACGAACTGGCCGGGCTCGCGGCGCCCCTGGGGCCGGGACCAGGCATCGTGAAGGACTTCGTCAAGTCCCGCAAGCACGAGTGGTACGAGGCGTGTTACGTACCGGAGCTGGCGGACGCGGAGCAACTGGCCTCCGTGGTCGGCCGGTTCGTCGAGCTTCAGGGCCCCTTCCTCTCGGGCGGTCTGGTGCTGCGGTCCTTCGAACCCTTCGTCGCGGGCGGCGAGGCGCGGGTGTGGTGGGTGGACGGGGAGGCGGTGCTCATCACCGCCCACCCCGACACTCCGGGCCCGGTGTCCGTTCCCGAACCGGCCCTCCCGCGGATGGCCGTGGGCCGCCTCGGGCTGCGCTGGATCACCACCGACCTGGCGTTGCGCGAGGACGGCGTATGGCGGGTGGTGGAGGTCGGCGACGGTCAGGTCAGCGGGCTCCCCGCCGGGGCGGAGGCCGGGGCCCTGTTCGCCGCGCTGGCGGGCGCCGAACCGCGCTGACCCCGACCGGGGGGCCGGGCGGATCGGCGCGCTGGGGGCCGTCACCACCAGCGTCGTGTACTCCTCGCCGCTGCCCCGCCGGGCGATCGGCCGCTGACCCGGCGGGCGGCCGGGACGGCCGCAGGCGTCGAGCGTACGCGTGGCCGGGCCGGGCCGGTCACAGGCGGTGGCGGACGGAGGAGCCCTGGCGCTCCTTCACCACCTCCAGCCGGACCGGGATCCGGCGGCGCAGGTCGGCCACATGGCTGACGATGCCGACGCTGCGGTCCCGCTCCCGCAGGGAGTCCAGTACGTCGAGCACCTCGTCCAGGGTCTGGTCGTCGAGGCTGCCGAACCCCTCGTCGATGAAGAGGGTGTCCAGGCGTACGCCACCGGCCTCCTCGGTCACGACGTCGGCGAGGCCCAGCGCGAGCGCCAGCGAGGCGAAGAACGTCTCCCCGCCGGAGAGCGTCGCGGTGTCCCGTTCGCTGCCGGTCCAGGCGTCGACCACGTGCAGCCCGAGCCCTGCTCGGCGTCCGCCGGTGCGGGCGTCGGAGTGGACCAGGGTGTAGCGGCCGGAGGACATCCGCCGCAGCCGTGCGGTGGCGGCGGCCGCCACTTGTTCGAGGCGGGCGGCCAGGACGTACGCCTCCAGCCGCATCTTGCGCTCGTTGTCGGCGGAGGTGCCCGCCGCCAGACCCGCGAGCCGGGCGATCCGCTCGTACTCCTGGCGCACCGGGCCCAGCCGCCGCACCTCGTCGGCGGCCTCACCGGAGAGCCGGGCCAGCTCCGCGCAGCGCTCGTCGGCGGCGGCGAGCGCGGAGGACGCCTCGCGCAACAGCCATTCCGCCGTCTCGAACTCGCCCTGAGCTGCCGACGGTCGAGCGGGCGGCTGCTCGGCGGCCTCGCGGGCGTCGCGTTCGGCGCGCCGGTCGGCGACGGCGGCGGCCTCGGCCTGCCAGGCGTCGACGCGGTGCTGGAGGTCGCGTTGGGCGGCGGCGTCGAGGAGGGTCGCGGCGGCGGCCTCCGGGGTGTCGAAGCCGGCCCGGAACGCCGCGTCGGAGAGTCGGCCGTCGGCCTCCTTGCGCCGCCGGGCCGTCTCCTGTTCGGCGCGTACGGCCTCGGCCGCGTCGGCGAGGCGTGCCACGCGGCGGGTCAACCGCTCCGCGTGCGCCGCGACGGACGGCGACTCACCCCGGGCGGCGGCGATCTGCGCCTCCAGTCGGGCCTGGTCGGCGTCGAGGGCCTCGCGCGCGGCGGTGCGAGCGGAGATCCGGCTGTGCGCTTCCTGCCGCTGTTCCAGCCGCTCGGTGTGCTCGCGCTCGGCAGTGGCGAGGGCTTCACGCGCCGGGTTCGTCGCGGCGGCGAGCCGGTGGGCCTCGGCGTGTTCGTCGGCCAACCGGTCTACCAGCGCGGCGAGTTCGGCCGCGGTGGAGGATGCGGAGGCAGCGTCCCCCCGAGCCTCTCTCTCCGCCGCCGCGTGCCGTTCGCGTACGAGTCCGAGCTGCTGTTGCGCACGGGCGCGGGTCTCCTCGGCGGACCGCTGGGCGGCCAGGGCCCCCTCCTCCGTCGCCCGGTCGACATGGCCGTCGCCCGGGCTGGCGGGGGCGGGGTGTTCGGCCGACCCGCAGACCGCGCAGGGCTCGCCCGCGACGAGGCCCGCGGCCAGCTCGGCCGCGATGCCCCGCAGTCGGCGTTCGCGCAGGTCGAGCCAGGATTCGCGGGCGTCCAGCTCCTGTTCGCGTGCGGCGGCGAGCCGCTCCTCGGCCTGCTGTACGTCGGTGGCGAGCGCGTCACGGCGGCCCGCCGCGTCCAGGCGGCGGCGGGCGGGGGCGAGGAGTCCGGCGAGCTGCTCGGCGCGGGTGGCGGCCTCCTGCGAGGCGTCGATGCGTCCCTGGAGGGCCGCACGGGTGATGTCCCAGTCGGCAAGCCACGCGTCCGCCTCGCGGATCAGCTCCTCGTCCGCCTGGGCCTCCCGGTTCAGCCGGACGCGCTCCCTGTCGAGCCGCGCACTGCGCTCCTCGGCCTGTCGCGCCGCGTCGAGTGCGTACAGCTCCTGCTGGAACTTCTTTTCCAACTCGGCCAGTTGGTCGGCGCCCGCGTCGGAGAGCTCCGGAGTCAGCAGCGACCGGGCCCGGTCGAGACCTGCACGCGCGGCCAGGTACGCCCGCTCCGCCTCCTCGCGCAGCTCCAGCGCCGGGGCGACCCGGTCGGCCTTGCGGGCGCGCTCCAACTCCTCCTGGCAGCGGTCGTGTTCGGGCCGCCGCTCCTCCAGGGCCGCGGCGCGCCGCACGGTCTCCTCGTACCGCTGCTGAAGGCGGGCGCGTTCGCGTTCGGTGTCCAGGGCGTGGCGTGCGGCGCGCTGCCGGCCCTCGGCCCCGGTCAGGACGCAGTGGGCGATGCCGAGCCGTTCGCGGGCCGTGGACCGGGCGATGGCGGCCCACTCCAGCACGGCTTCGGCGAGACCGGGTTCGCCGGGCCGGGCGGTGATCGGCGTGGCCTCGGCCCCGACGGGCCCGGCCGCCTGGGCGATGCGCTGGGCGAGGGCGAGGATCCGCTCGTCGGCGGCGGTGACCCTGGCCTCGGCGCCTCGGCGCAGTTCGGCGAGGCGTTCCTCGACGGCGGCGAAGCGGCGGGTGTCGAAGAGCCGGCCGAGGAGCTTGCCGCGGGCCTCGGCGTCCGAGCGCAGGAAGCGGGCGAAGTCGCCCTGCGGCAACAGGACCACCTGGCAGAACTGGTCCCGGCTCATGCCGATGAGCTGGGTCAGCTCCTCGCCGATCTCCTGGTGCGACTTGCTGAGCGCCTGCCAGCCGCGCTCGGGGTCGTAACCGCGCAGCCGGCTCTGGGCCTTCTCCTGGGTGAAGCCGTCGCCGCGCTTCTTGGGGCGGGGCTGGGCGGGGCTGCGGGTGACTTCGAGGCGTCGGCCGCCGACGGTCAGTTCCAGCTGGACCTCGGTGGGCAGGTCCGCCGGGGCGTGGTCGCTGCGCAGGGAGGCGCCGGGGCTCTGCCGGGCGCCGGGGACGGCCCCGTACAGGGCGAAGCAGACGGCGTCCAGGACGGAGGTCTTGCCGGCGCCGGTGGGTCCGTGCAGCAGGAAGAGCCCGGCGGAGGAGAGGGCGTCGAAGTCGACTTCCTGGGTGGCGCCGAACGGGCCGAAGGCGGTGATGCTCAGGCGGTGCAGTCTCACCGGGACACCTCGCGCACGGTCTCGTCGACCCGTACGTCGTCGAACGCGGCGCGCAGCACGGTGCGTTCGAGGTCGCTGGGGCCGCTGCCGCCGCGGACGTGGGCGACGAAGTCCTCGGCGATCTGGTGGTCGTCGCGGCCCTGGAGGCGCTGGGCGTAGGACGCCCCCGGGTCGTCCGGCGGCCGCTCGGGGTCGAAGACCAGGCTGAGAGTGTGGGGGAAGCGCCGGGCCAGGCGGGCCATGGGTTCGGCGGGGCGCACCGGATCGGTGAGGGTGGCCTCGACCCAGGCGTGCTCGTGGCGGTCCAGGGCGGGGTCCTCCAGGAGGGTGTCGAGCCGGCCGCGGAGCCGGGCCAGGGGCCGCTCCACGGGGCAGTCGATCCGTTCCTCGGCCGCGATCTCCCCGCCGCCGTCGAGGTCGATGAGCCACATGGTCTTGCGGTGGTCGGCCTCGGAGAAGGAGTAGGCGAGCGGGGAGCCGGAGTAGCGGACGCGGCTCGTGACCCGCTGGGAGCCGTGGAGATGGCCGAGGGCCACGTAGCCGACGCCGTCGAAGACCCCGGCCGGGACCGCCGCGACCCCGCCGACGGTGATGTCGCGTTCGCTGTCGCTGGGCTCCCCGCCCGCCACGAAGGCGTGCGCGAGGACGACGGAGCGGGTGCCCTTCGGGCGGGTGGCGAGGTCGGCGCGGACCCGGTCCATCGCGGCGGTGAGGACCGCCTCGTGACCGGCCCTGTCGGCCCGGAGGACATCCTTGACCAGGGCCGGTTCCAGGTAGGGCAGCCCGTAGAACGCCACGTCGCCGTGGTCGTCGGCGAGCACGACGGGGGTGGCGCAGTGCTCCGGGTCGGTCCGCAGGTGGATCCCGGCCCGCTCGAAGAGCCCGGCGCCGACGCCGAGCCGGCGGGCCGAGTCGTGGTTGCCGGAGATCATGACGGTGGGGACGCCGGCGGCGGCGAGCCGGTGCAGCGCGCGGTCGAACAGCTCGACGGCGGTGAGCGGCGGCACGGCCCGGTCGTAGACGTCGCCCGCGACGAGGACGACGTCCACCTCGCGTTCCCGGACGGTCGCCACGAGATGGTCGAGGTATGCGGCCTGGGCGTCAAGGAGGGAGACGCGGTGGAAGGACCGGCCCAGGTGCCAGTCCGAGGTGTGCAGGATCCTCACGCCGTCGCTCCGGCGGATCCGGTCAGCGCCGCCGTTCCACCGGTCGCGGCCCGCATCGCCGTTCCACCGGTCGCGGCCTGCCCGGGCGTCCCGCCCGTGGCGGGCCGCATCGTCATCGCGCCGGTTGTGGCCTGCATCGTCGTCGTCCTCCACCCCGTGGGCCGCGCACCGGCGGCCCGTGATCCCGCTCGGCACGGACCACGCTATCGCCGCCGGGCCGCCGAACCCGCATCGATCATGATTTCGGTGTCCGTGGGATTGCCCTCATCGCGCGTGTTCGCACGTCGGCGCCATCACGGGCCGTCGTCCCACGTCGCCGTCACACGTCGCCGTCACACGTCGCCGTACGCCTCGCCGCCCAGCTCCAGCACGGCGGTCCCCGCGGTCGCGTCGGCGAGCCAGGCGGTGAACGCCTCGACGTCGCCGTCCGGCAGCCCGATGTCGATGGTGACGGCCTCGGCGTACCGCACCTCGCGGACGTCCCGCCCGGTGGCCCGCAGATCGTTCTCCAGCTTTCCGGCCCGTTGGTGGTCGACCCGGATCGTGGCGAGCCGGAAGCGCTGCCGGGTGATGGTGCCGAGCGCGTCCAGGGCTTCGCCGACCACTCCCCCGTACGCGCGGATCAGCCCGCCCGCGCCGAGTTTGACCCCGCCGTAGTAGCGGGTGACGACCGCCACGGCGTACCGCACCTCCCGCCGCATGAGCATCTGGAGCATCGGGGCACCCGCGGTCCCGCCGGGTTCGCCGTCGTCGCTCGCCTTCTGTACGGAGGCGTCGGCGCCGATCACGTACGCGAAGCAGTTGTGGGAGGCGGTCGGGTGCTCCTTGCGGACGCGGGCGAGGAAGTCCTGCGCTTCCTGTTCGGTGGCGGCGGGGGCGAGGGAGCAGAGGAAACGGGATCGGTTGATCTCGCATCCGTGCACACCCGCGCGGGCGACGGTCCGGTACTGCTCCTGCATCCGTCCACCCTATGCGCCGCCGGGAGGACGGGTTCCGGCGGGAATGAGAGGGCGGGGGTCGTCGGTTGTCCCGGCATGAACGCAGACGGCAGCAGCGCGGCGGACTCGTACGCGGACCCCGCGACGATCAGGCGGATTCTCCAGGACACGGGCGACACCTGGGCGGTGGTGGGCCTGTCCGGCAACCGTTCCCGGGCGGCCTTCGGTGTGGCGGAGGTCCTTCAGCGGTTCGGCAAGCGGGTGGTGCCCGTGCATCCGAAGGCCGAGACGGTACACGGGGAGCAGGGGTACGCCTCGCTCGCGGACATCCCCTTCCCGGTCGACGTGGTGGACGTGTTCGTCAACAGCGAGCTGGCGGGCGGGGTCGCGGACGAGGCGGCGGCGGTGGGCGCGAAGGCGGTGTGGTTCCAGCTCGGCGTCGTGGACCCGGAGGCCTTCGGGCGGACGCGCGCGGCGGGGCTGGACATGGTCATGGACCGGTGCCCGGCGATCGAGATCCCGCGGCTGGAACGGCCCGCCTGAGCGGCCGGGGTGTGGGAGACCTTCCGGGACGGGAAGAATCTCCGCCGTGGACGACGTACTCGACGCAGACCTGCTCGACAGGGCCCGGACGACAGCCGCTCTGACCTCGCTGGGCGTACGGCCCGGCGATGTGCTCCTGGTGCACGCCTCGCTGCGCTCGCTGGGACCGGTGACGGACGGTGCGCGGGGCGTGCTGGGCGCGCTCCGCCGGGCCGTGGGGCCGGCGGGGACCCTGGTGGTCCCCGCCTTCACCCCGGAGAACTCCGACACCTCCCCGCACTACCGCGAGCGGGTACGGGGCCTGGACGCGGGGGCCGTCGACGCCGTGCGGGCCTCGATGGAGCCGTACGACCCGGCGCTGACCCCCGCGCCGTCGATGGGTGCGCTGGCCGAGACCGTGCGGACGGCCGCGGGGGCCTGGCGCAGCGCGCATCCGCAGACCTCGTTCGCGGCGCTCGGTCCGCGAGCGGCCCGGCTGCTCGCCGGGCACCGGGCCGACTGCCATCTCGGGGAGGACTCGCCGCTGGCGCGGCTGTACGAGGCGGATGCCCGGATTCTGCTGCTCGGCACCGGCTACGCCACGTGTACGGCGTTCCACCTGGGCGAGTACCGGATGCCCGGTCCACCGCGCCGGAGCTACCGCTGCGTGGTGGCGTCGCGGGGGGTGCGCCGGTGGTGGGAGTACGAGGACGTCGCCCTGGACGACGGGGACTTCGCCTCCCTGGGCGCGGCGTTCGAGGAGGTCGCGGCGGACGGCGCCGTACGCACGGGACGCGTGGGCGCTGCCGACTGCAGGCTCGTCCGGCTGCGCCCCGCCGTCGACTTCGCCACGGACTGGCTCACGGAGCACCGCCGGACCGGCGGCTGAGAGGGGGCGACTGCGTCGACCCGCCGCTCTTGTGACCCGGGTCCCGGCGCTCCCGCGTTCAGACGCCGAGGCCCTCGACGAGGACGGCGCCCGGGAGGGCGGCGAGCGCCTTGCCGGGGACGATGAGCTTGCCGCGTCGGCTGCCGCTGCCGATCAGGACCCACTCCTCGTCCACCACGGCGGGGTCCAGCAGGAGGGGCCAGGCGGCGGGCAGGCCGATCGGAGTGATGCCGCCGTACTCCATGCCGCTCTCGCCGACCGCCGTGTCCATCGACGCGAACGAGGCCTTGCGGGCGCCGAGGTGTCTGCGGACCGCCCCGTTGACGTCGACCCGGGTGCGGGAGAGCACCACGCAGGCGGCGAGGGTGACGTCCTGGCCGCGCTTGCCCGCCACGACGACGCAGTTGGCCGAGGTGTCCAGCAGTTCCACGCCGTAGTGCTCGGCGAAGACCGCGGTGTCCGCGACGGCCGGGTCGCTGTCGACGTGGACGACCTGCTCGGCGGTGAACTCGCCCCAGCCGGCGGTCAGGGCCGTGACGACGGGGGCGGGGAGCAGGTTGAGCCGTTCCGCGGCGGGAGCGGCGTCCTCGAAGGTGCCGATGGGTGCGCGCATGGGGCTCACGCTAACAGCGGCGGGGCGGGACCGTCCGGGCGTCTCAGCGGACGGGCGGGATGGCGACGACCATGGTGAACACGGCCGGCTCGTCGCCCTCGTTGCGGTAGCCGTGCGGCACGTGCGCCTCGAAGGTGGCGGAGGTTCCGGCGGGGACGGGATGGGTGCGGCCGTCGACGACGAGGGTCAGTTCGCCCTCGGTGACATGGAGGAGTTCGACGGTGCCCTCGGGGTGCGGATCGGAGGTGGTGCCCTCCCCGGGCATCAGCCGGCAGGTCCACAGTTCGAGCGGGCCGCGGGCCTCGGCGCCGACGAGCAGCGTGGTGGAGCTGCCCGCATCGGTGGACCACATGCGGACCGCCCGGCTCTCCGGGACCAGCCGGACCTGGGCGCCCTGCTCGTGGTCGAGGAGGGTGGTGATGCTGACGCCGAGCGCGTCGGCCAGTTTGACGGTGGTGCCGACGCTCGGGTTCGTCCGCGCCTGCTCGATCTGGATGATCATCCCCCGGCTGACCCCGGCGCGGGCCGCGAGGGCGTCGAGGGTGAAGCCGCGCTCCCCGCGCCAGCGCTTGAGGTTGCGGGCCAGCGACTGGGTGAGCTGGTCGAGGTCGGACACGTACCGTCCCTGCGGTGGATGGCGGAGTGCGGGCGGCGCAGTACGGCGTACTGGGTGCGGCGTGCTGGGTCGCGTACGGCGCATGCCGGGGTCAAGAATATTGCACTGCGCTACGGTGCGCTCCCGCGTCCGGCGGGCTGAACCGCCACTGCGGCCTTACGGTGTTTCGCGCCCCTCGTCCAGCTCCGCGAGGGCCAGCAGCTGTTCGGGCGTGAAGCCCTCGGGGATCGGCACGGGCGCCGGTGTGCGCAGGGGCGGCTGCCAGCCCTTCTCCGGGTCCCAGCTGCGGACGACGCGTGCGGGGGCACCCGCGACCACCGCGTGGTCGGGGACCTCGCCCCGGACGACCGCGCCCGCGGCGACCACGACGTTCCGGCCGAGCCGGGCGCCGGGCAGGATCACCGCACCGGTGCCGATCCAGCAGCCGGGCCCGATCGCCACCGGTTCCATGCGGGGCCACTGCTTGCCCACGGGCTCGTGGGGGTCGTCGTAGCTGTGGTTGGTCGTGGTGATGTAGACGTAGGGGCCGCAGTACGTGTCCGGGCCGATCGTCACCGTCGTGTCCGCGATCACATGGCTGCCGCGCCCCAGCACCACGCCGTCGCCGAGCGTGAGGACGGTGTCGGGGCCGAGGTCCAGCTCCGGCATCATCCCGGCCGTGAGCGTGACCTGCTCGCCGATGACGCAGTGCGCGCCGAGCTCGATCCACGGCTCCCCGAACACGGTCCCCTGCGGGAAGGCGAGCCGGGTCCCCGTGCCGATCGCGCGGAACCGCAGCCGCCCGGGGTGCTCGGCGGTGACCGCGCCCGCCCGCTGTGCCCAGGACCAGCCGAGGTGGACCGCGCGGGAGGCGGCACGGCGCGGCCGGCGGGCGAGGAAGGAGAACGCGTTTCGGTTCTTCGGCACGCGCTCACGGTAGTCGGCGGCGCGGTGGGCGACCCGTGCGATGACCTGTGATGTTCGCCCCACCCGGCGGCGTGCGCGGGGAGCCGTCCCCTACCGTGTGAGACGGCCCGGTCCGGCGGATCCGACGATTCGACGGGAAGGCCCAGAAGCACCACACCGGCGCGAAGGAGCAGGCGATGGCGGAGCAGGCGTTGATCACGGGCATGGGCGGCAAGGAGCCGGACATCGATGTGGACGCGTTCGTGGCCCCGACCTCCGTGGTGATCGGCGAGGTGACGCTCGCCCCGGGCTCCAGCGTCTGGTACCAGGCCGTGCTGCGCGCCGACTGCGGTCCCATCACGCTCGGCCCCGACAGCAACATCCAGGACAACTGCAGCGTGCACACCGACCCCGGGTTCCCGCTCACCGTGGGCGCGCGGGTCTCGGTCGGTCACAACGCGGTGCTGCACGGCTGTGTGATCGAGGACGACGTGCTGGTGGGAATGGGCGCCACGGTGCTCAACGGCGCGCACATCGGGGCGGGTTCGCTGGTCGCGGCGCAGGCGCTGGTGCCGCAGGGGATGCGGGTGCCGCCGGGCTCGCTCGTCGCGGGGGTGCCCGCGAAGGTGAAGCGGCCGCTGACCGTCGAGGAGCTGGAGGGCATCCGCTTCAACGCGGCCGGGTACGTGGAGCTGGCGAAGGCGCACCGCGAGGCGCACGGGGGCTGATTCCCGGACCTGGCCACAGCGCACCGGGCCGCCGCCCCTCCCGTTCGGGGAGGGGCGGCGGCCCGGATGCGTACGGCGGATTCTCAGCCGTTGCGACGTCTCAGCCGTTGGGGCGCGTCTCAGCTGTTGGGGCGCAGGGTCCACACGACGGTCATCTCGCCGGTGACGGCGCCGTCGGCACGCCGGATCTCGATGGCGACGGGGAATTCCGGTCGCTGTCCGGCGTCCAGCTCGGCGACGACGTCGGCTATGGGGCGGCCGAGGGTCGCGGTCGCCGTGACCTCGCCCTTGGCGAGCTTCTTGTAGCCGATCTCGGCCTTCACGGCGAGCGGCACGGCGCGCGACATCTGGTCGCCGAAGGCGGCGATGACGATCGCGCCGCTGGCGGACTCGGCGAGCGTGAACATCGCTCCGGCGTGGGGTCCGCCGAGGTGGTTGTGGTACTCCGCCTGGTCGGGCAGCCGGACGACGGCGCGCTCCGGTGTCGTCTCCAGGAAGTCGAGGTTGAGGGTGCGGGCCATCGGGACCGTCGCGACGAGCATCTCGCCCACGGTCATCTGTTCAGCGCTCATGCCCGAAGGTTACTCACCAGTAGCACTGTTTGGCCATCCCCTTGTGACGGCTCTGGGACAGGGCGGCCGTAGAAGTGGCCTGGCGAGCCCTCTATGGTTACTGGCCATGTGGCCAGGAACGCAGCCGCCCGGGGGCGAGCAGAACCCGCAGGACCAGAATCAGAACCCGTACCAGCAGCCGGGGTACCAGCAGCCGAATCCCTATCAGCAACCGGGATATCCGCCGCAGGGCCAGCCGGGGCAGCCCACGGAGCCGGGCTACGGGTACCCGCAGGGCGCGCCCGCCGGGCAGCCCGGGTACCAGCAGCCCAATCCCTACCAGCAGCCGACGGTGCCGCAGTACGCCGTCCCGGGTCCGCCCGGCGGGCCGAAGCCCGGCGACGACAAGAAGAAGACGACGATCGTGGCGATCGTCGCGGCGACCGCCGTCGTCGTCGCGGCGGGCGTCACCGGATTCCTCGTCCTCGGCAACGACGACGACGGCAAGAACGTCGCCGACGACAAGAAGTCCGCGTCGCCGAGCGCCAAGCCCAGCGAACCGGCCACCGGCTCCGCGCCGCCCGCCGAGAACCCGCGGGGCTCCGACAGCGACCCCAAGCCGGTCGTGCCGGGCTGGAAGGTCGTCACCAACCCCAAGTGGGGCACCCAGTTCGACGTTCCCGGTGACTGGGAGGTCGCGAGCTCGGGGATGTTCTCCGGCTTCGAGGACGCCAAGGAGCCCACCGGCAAGCCGGTCGCCGGCTTCTCCGCACCCGCCTACTACAAGAGCAAGTGGTGCGTCGACGACTCCGACGGGGACGGCAGCCAGGAGGACACCGGGCTGGCCGGCGTCGGGACGAAGGGCGCCCAGGGCGCCAAGAACACCGACGAGGCCGCGACGAACGAGGCCGCCAACTGGGTGTGGGCGGCCTACGCCCAGCTGGACCCCAAGAACAAGGTCAAGATCGGCAAGCCCAAGGCGTACACCACCGAGTCGGGTCTCTCCGGCAGCGTCGTCCAGGCCACCGCACTGGGCCTCGCCAACAAGGAGAAGTGCGACAGCGACGGGAAGTCGATCGCCTTCTCCTTCAAGAACTCCAAGGGCGACTACTCGACCTGGGTCCTCTACGCCGCCGCCGGCGTCAAGGACGAGCTTCCGGACACCACCATCCAGAAGATCCTGAGCACGGTCCGCCTCTCCGGTGAGCCCACCGGCTGACCGGCGGCGCCCCGCCCGTTCCTGCCCCCGGATCACCCCGTTCCCGCCCCCGGACCGCCCGACGGAGCCTCAGCCGACGCTGAAGGCTCCGTCGGGCGGTTCGGGCGAGGCGACCGCGTCCACGTCCGCCACCGGGCGGGCCCCGCCGATGAACCGGGTCAGCGCGGGGCCGTGGGTGACCCGTGCGGGGAAGGCGTCGGCGGCGCAGGCGCGGACGAGCGGGGCCACGTCGAGGGGCGCGTACGAGGCGAGCAGGACGACGTTGCCGAAGCGCCGCCCGCGCAGGACGGCCGGTTCCCCGATCAGCGCGACCTCCGGGAAGACCGCGGCGAAGTTCGCCAGCTGGGAGCGGAGGAAGGCGAACGGCGCGCTGTCGGCCAGGTTGGCGGCGTAGATCCCGTCCCCGCGCAGCGCCCGGCCCGCGGCCCGCGCGTACTCGACGGACGTGAGGTGCGCGGGAACACGGGAGCCGCCGAAGACGTCCGCGATCAGGAGGTCGGCGGAGGCGGGCGCCGCCGCCTCCAGCCGCTCCCGGGCGTCGGCCGCGTGCAGGGAGATGCCACCGCCCTCGGGCAGCGGCAGATGCTCACGGACCAGCCGCAGCAGCTCGCGGTCCGCGTCGACGACGTCCTGGCGCGATCCGGGGCGGGTCGCCGCCACGTAGCGCGGCAGGGTCAGCGCCCCGCCGCCCAGGTGCAGGACGTCCAGGGGCTCGCCCGGCCCGGCCGCGCCGTCCACGACGTGGGCGAGCCGGCGCACGTACTCGAACTCCAGGTGGGACGGGTCGTCGAGGTCGACGTAGGACTGGGGGGCGTCGTCGACCGTGAGCAGCCAGGCCCGGTCGCGGTCCACGTCGGGCAGCAGCCGGGCGGTGCCGCGGTCGACCTCGCGGATGACGGGTATCGGCTCGTTCACGCCTCCATTGTCGCCTCTCGCGCCCCGCTGCCCGCCACCCCGGGACCGGGGTGGCGGGCAGCGGTGGTACTCAGAGCAGCGCGGTGACCGTGCCCGCGCCGACCGTGCGGCCGCCCTCGCGGATCGCGAAGCCGAGACCGGACTCCAGTGGCACGTCACGGCCCAGCTCCACGGTCATCGTGACCGTGTCGCCGGGGCGCGCCACCGCCGCCTCGCCGAGGTCGACGTCGCCGACGACGTCCGCCGTACGGATGTAGAACTGCGGCCGGTAGCCGGTGGTCACCGGGGTCGACCGGCCGCCCTCCTTCGTCGACAGGACGTACACCTGGGCGGTGAACCGGCGGCTCGGCACCACGCTGCCGGGCGCGGCCACGACATGGCCGCGGCGGACCCGGTCGCGCTCCACCCCGCGCAGCAGCAGCGCGACGTTGTCCCCGGCCTCGGCGGACTCCATCGGCTTGCCGAAGGTCTCCAGACCGGTGACGACCGTCTCGACGTCCGCGCCGAGCACCGCGACCCGGTCGCCGACGCGGACGGTGCCGCGCTCGACGGCGCCGGTGACGACGGTGCCCCGGCCGGTGATGGTCAGGACGTTCTCGACGGACAGCAGGAACGGCGCGTCGGTGTAGCGCACCGGAATCGGTACGTACGTGTCGACGGCGTCCAGCAGCCCTTCGATCGCCGCCGTCCACCGTGGGTCGCCCTCCAGCGCCTTGAGCCCGGAGACCCGGACCACGGGGACGGTGTCGCCGCCGTACCCGTGCGCGGAGAGCAGTTCGCGGACCTCCAGCTCGACCAGGTCGGTCAGCTCGGGGTCGCCCGCGTCGGCCTTGTTGAGGGCGACGACGATGTGGTCGACGCCCACTTGACGGGCCAGCAGGACGTGCTCGGCGGTCTGCGGCATGATCCCGTCGAGCGCCGAGACGACGAGGATCGCCCCGTCGAGCTGCGCCGCTCCGGTCACCATGTTCTTGATGTAGTCGGCGTGACCGGGCATGTCGACGTGCGCGTAGTGGCGGGTGTCGGTCTCGTACTCGACGTGCGCGATGTTGATGGTGATACCGCGCTGGGCCTCCTCGGGGGCCCGGTCGATCCGGTCGAAGGACACGTAGGAGGTGGAGCTGCCGCCGCGCTCGCTGAGGACCTTGGTGATGGCGGCGGTGAGGGTGGTCTTGCCGTGGTCGACGTGGCCCATGGTGCCGATGTTGAGGTGCGGCTTGGTGCGTACGTATGCCGTCTTGGACATGCTCGTTCCTTGAAGAACTCGAAGCTGAGAAGAGAAGACCCCAGGGCCCCGCCGACCCTCCCCTTACGGGGTCCGCCGGACTGTCGGAGGAGGGTCAGCTTCGGGCGCCGCCGATGGGCGCTGCGGCGGCGGTGCACGCTGCCGCTGCCGCTGCCGCGGTGAACGCCGCCGCGAGGGCCGCGTCGTTCGCGGCAGCCTTCGGCGCGTCCGCGACTGCGGACGGCGCTGCGGGGAAGGCGTACCGGAACATGCCCCTGATCATGGCCGGGCGGGGCGGCCGCGTCGAATGGTTTTCCCGGCCTTCGCGCGGCATTCCCTCCGCCTCAGAGGTTCTTGAGCGCCTCGCGCGCGGAGAGCGGCGACAGGCGGGGCCCTGCTCCCTGGACGAAGTCGCGTACGGCGGTGGGGTCGGTCCTGGCGTACTCCCGCAGGGCCCAGCCGATCGCCTTGCGGAGGAAGAAGTCGGGGTGGTCCGCGCGGCGCAGGCAGTAGCCGAAGAGCCGGTCGGTGTCGGTGGCTTCCCGGTAGCGCAGCTGGTGCAGGAGGGCGGTCCTGGCCGCCCAGAGGCTGGGGTCGTCGATCCACCGGTCCATCTCCCGGGCGAGCGCCGGGTCGGCGGCGACCAGGGGTCCCACGACATGCGCGGCCAGCACGTCGACCGTGTCCCACCAGGGGACGGTGGTCACGAGGTGGTGCAGGACGGGCAGGAAGCCCGAGGTGCAGCGGCCCACGTACCGGCGCAGGTAGTCGGCGGCGAAGTACTGGTACTCCCGCTCGGGCAGCCGCCAGCAGCGCAGCGCGATCGCCGTGCAGTCCGCCTCGTCCGGCCGCCCGGCGCCCGCCAGCACGGTCCGCGACAGGGCCCGGCGCTCGGGGGCGGGGATACCGAGGAAGGGGGCGACGTGCTTCATGTACGCGGCGGCTCCCTCGGCCCGTACGGGGTCGGCGGCCGGGGCGTAGACGGCGACGAGCCGCTCCAGGACGGTGTCGGCGAGGGTGCTGTCCGGCGGGGCGGGGGCGTCGGCGGCGGGGTTCACGCGAGGCACGTTACGGCGATCACACAGCGTTTTCGGTTACTCTCCCCGAATGTTCGACCCCGTCCCCACCGCCCGGCCGGCCACCGGTCCCGCCCTGCGCCTCTCCCGGGCGCTGCTGTCGCCGTGGTCCCGGTTCTCGCTGCTCGTGGTGGTCCTGCTGGGGGCCGCGTCGACGATGCTGCTGTTCGAACCGCAGCGGCTGCTGGCGTCGGGCTGGCCGCCCCAGCTGACCGGGGGCACGGCCGCGATGCTCTTCGGGCTGGCGTACGGGGCGCTGACGGTCGCCTTCGTGCCGCGCCCGCTGCTCAACATCGCCGCGGGCGCGTTGTTCGGCGCGCAGGCGGGTCTCGCGGCGGCGCTGGCGGGCACGGTGCTGGGCGCGGGCGTGTCGTTCATGCTGGGCCGGGTACTGGGCCAGGACGCGCTGCGGACCCTGTTGCGCGGGAGGCTGCTGACCGCAGCGGACGGGGTGCTGAGCCGGCACGGCTTCCGGTCCGTCCTCGCGCTGCGGCTCTTCCCCGGGATCCCGTTCGCCGCCGCCAACTACTGCGCGGCGACCTCCCGGATGAGCGCTCCGCCGTTCCTCCTGGCCACCGGGCTGGGGTCGATTCCGAACACGGCGGCGTACGTGATAGCCGGCAGCGAGGCCGCGTCGCCGACCTCGCCGGTCTTCCTGGCCGCCACGGGCTTCATCGTGCTGTCCGCCCTCGGCGGGGCGCTGGTCGCCTGGCGCAAGCGCCACCGGCTCGGCCGCGACACGCCGGAGGACTGAGCGTACGGCGGCACGTGGACGACCGGTGGAGTAGGTCTGACGTTTACCTTCGGGCGATACGCTGCCCGCGACCTCGATGTCCTTGTTGTCCTTGACCGCACTCCGTACTCCGTACTCCGCACGCAGCCGACGGGCCCAGTCGTCCGTGGCCGATGCACGATCACCCCCGGGATGGCCAAAGCCCCATGAGCTGGTTCGAATCATTCGTCCTGGGACTCGTTCAGGGACTGACCGAGTTCCTGCCGATCTCCTCCAGCGCCCATCTGCGGCTGACCGCCGCGTTCGCCGGCTGGCACGATCCGGGGGCCGCCTTCACCGCCATCAGCCAGATCGGCACGGAGGCGGCGGTGCTCATCTACTTCCGCAAGGACATCGCACGCATCCTGTCGGCGTGGTTCCGCTCGCTGACGGACCGTTCGATGCGCGGTGACCACGACGCCCAGATGGGCTGGCTGGTCATCGTCGGCTCGATCCCCATCGGCGTGCTGGGCATCACGCTCAAGGACCAGATCGAGGGGCCGTTCCGCGATCTCCGGCTGATCGCGACGACGCTGATCGGCATGGGCATCGTGCTGGGCATCGCCGACCGGTTGGCCGCGCGCGACGAGTCGGGCGGCAGGCACCGGGTGGTGAAGGAGCGCAAGACGCTCAAGGAGCTGGGGGTCAGGGACGGTCTGATCTTCGGGTTCTGCCAGGCGATGGCGCTGGTCCCGGGGGTCTCCCGGTCGGGCGCGACGATCAGCGGTGGTCTTCTCATGGGCTACACCCGCGAGTCGGCCGCCCGCTACTCGTTCCTGCTGGCGATCCCCGCGGTGCTCGCCTCGGGCGCCTACGAGCTCAAGGACGTGGGCGAGGGGCATGTCTCCTGGGGCCCGACGATCTTCGCGACGCTGGTGGCGTTCTTCGTCGGGTACGCCGTCATCGCGTGGTTCATGAAGTTCATCACGACCAAGAGCTTCATGCCGTTCGTCGTCTACCGCATCCTCCTCGGCATCGTGCTCTTCATCCTGATCTGGGCCGGGGTGCTCAGCCCGCACGCGGGTGAGTCGGCGGGCACCACCCCGTAGGCGTCGTACGCCCCGCCCGGGAGCAGCCGGACGGGGCGATCCAGCAGCGCAGCAGCCAGCAGCGCGGATAGATGGTCCCCACCGTACGGCGGGGGTCCGACAACGCCGGGGGCCGACCTCTGTCGTTCGGCTACCGCGTTCGGTGACGCGCAGTTCACGCGCACGACGGCGCATGAGGGACGGGACACCCGCTGTTCAGGCTGCCGAGTGGCTGCCGGGTGTGTGGTGTTCCTCGCCGTTGGCAGAGGCGAACTGTGTCTGCAGTCCCGCCAGGCCCCGGGCCAGAGCGCCGCGTTCGCCGGGGGACATGCCGACGATGGCCTGGTGAAGCATGGCATCGCGTTGTTCGCGGATGCGTTGCAGGTGCTCTCTGCCGGTGGGAGTGAGCCGGAGGATGATCTCGCGGCCGTTGTCGGGGCACGGCAGGCGTTCGAGGAAGCCGATGGCTTGGAGACGGTCGCACATGCGGGTCACGGTCGGAGGCGCGGAGGCCAGGCGCTGACACACGGTGCGCATACGTACGCCCTCTTCACGGTCGACGACGTACATCAGACGGAGCTGGGATGTGGAGCCGGGTGCTGTCATGCCCGTGGTCGCGTTTCTGGCGTGGTCCCACATCACGTCGAGGAGTTCGACGACGGAGCTCGCGGAGTGGGTGGCCTCCTGCCAGGCCGTGCTGGAAGCGGCCTCTGCTGCGGTCATGATTACCCGTCGGGTGTGTGCTTCTGCCTGGTGGAGGGCCGGGCAGTGGCTCAGGTGGTGTTGTCCGGTCCGGTGGGCTGAGCCCCCGGGAGGCTTCCCTCGGCGACTGATCCGGTCGGGGACGGGGCCGTGAGGTGGTCAAGGGTACCGGTGAGGACCAGGAGTCGGTCCAGTCTCGTCGGCCGGTCGTCCAGGTGCATCCGCACCCCTGCCTCGGTGGTGCGGCGGCTGATCATCAGCAGGGCGCAGAGCCCCATGGAGTCGACGGTGCGGAGGCCCGCGCATCCCAGGTGCAGGTCGGTCAGCGTGGGCCGTGCGGTGAGCTGGGCGAGGGCCTCCTGCACAAGGAGGTCGGCGTTGTCGTAGTCGAGATCCCCATGGAGCTCTATGCGGACGCGGTCCCTGGCGTCGACGGTGGTCAGCTGCAGGTGGTCGGGGTGTGTGGTCATGCGGTGTTCCCGGCGGTGGTGGGATGGGCGGTGGCAAGGGTGCGTGTCCCGGCCCGGAGGATGCGGGAGGCCCGGGGGAAGTCCTTGAGTTCGCGGGCCAGGAGATCCAGGGACGGCGGCAGACTCGACGCGGGGACGCCCCGGGCCACGAGGACCTGCGCGGTCCAGGCGATGAACCGGGTGAAGAGTTCCTCGTCGTCGAGGTAAAGGGCGGTGGCGAGGAACTCGACGATGTGCGCGAGGTCTTCCGCGGTGCGCTCGCGCTGCAGATCACTGTAGGCACGCATCGCGGGAAAGGCGTCTTCCAGGGCGGTGAGAACGTGACGAACGAGCGAGGCGCCGCTGCGGGAGACCACGGTGTACTCCTGGTCGGCCAGGTGCGGCAGGTCGTCGAACTGCTGGTGGTCGGTCTCCGGCCTGGCAAGCGGCTCCTCGGCGAGGAGGTCGGCGGCGGCGCGCGCGTCGGGGGCCCAGGCGTCAGCGCCCAGCGGCTTCGCGTATCGGCCCCGGGGCCCGAAGGCGGCGCCGCCGACGAGGACGGGGACGCCGACGGCCTGGCAGGCGGTGATCGCCGCGTGCGCGGTGGGGAGCCGGGTGGCGATGGAGCTGGAGAGCGCGACCGCGTCCGCCCGGGTGTTGTGGAGGTGAACGATCAGGTGCGGGGTGGGGACCTGGGCTCCGAGATAGTCGACTCGCCAGCCGCGCAGCCTCAGGACTTCGGCCAGCAGGCGGGCCGGCAGCCCGTGCCACTCACCGTCCACGCAGGCCACGGTGATCCGGCCCCGGGTGGCGGCGACGCGGGCGGCGGGGTGCCCGCTCACCACTGCGACGACCCGTTCGTTGATGGCGGTCGCCGCGTGCTCCTGGGCGACGCTGAGCCTGTTGGCCGCCCATTCCTCACCGACGCGGCCCTGCACCCTGGCTACCACGTCCAGCAGGACGCTCTCGGGGTCGGCGCCGTCGTCGAGCATGCGCAGCACGAGCTCTGCGGCCGCGTGTTCGTCCGCGGTCGAGACGGCGTCCCACAGGAGCTTGGCCGACCGCTCCACGTGTTCGGCCTGGGCGAGGCGGCGCGGGGTGCTCGTTCTCATGCGGTGAACCTGCCCCGGGTATGGCCGTTCACCGCACTGAGATGGTGGGTGCGAGGCGCGGAGATGACGACGACGGCCATGTCGTCGTGGGGCCGGTTGCCCAGCCACTGGGCGGCCAGCATCTGCACGTGTTCCACGATCCCCTCGGCCGGCATACCCGCACATCCGGCGAGCGCGCGCTTGAGGCGCTCGTCCCCGAACAGGTCGTCGCCCATCGGGCCGCCCTTGGCCTCGGTGATGCCGTCGGTGTACAGGACACAGGACTCCCCGGGGGCCAGCGACACGGCGGCGGTGCTGGCGGAGATGTTCGGGATGGCCCCGATCAGGGTGCCGTGGGTGTCGGCTTCCTCGACGGTGCCGCCCGCGCGGATGATCAGCGGGGTGGGGTGGCCGCCACTGGTGAGCTTGAGGTCCACCGCACTGCCGCGGCGTACGGCGGAGGCCAGGACCATGGTCGCGAAGCGGGTGTGATGGGAGCTGAGCAACGCCGTGTTCAGCAGGCTGAGCATCCGCTGATGGTCGTCGGCCAGGGGCAGCAGGGCGTGCAGCGTGTTGCGGATCTTGCCGGTCAGCACGGCGGCCTCCAGGCCCTTGCCGCACACGTCCCCGAGCGAAACCAGGGAGCCTTCGCCCTCGACGGTCGCCGGGTGGACGTCGTAGAAGTCACCGCCGATACGCTCGTGGTCCGCCGAGGGCCGGTAGCCGCCGGCGAAATCCACGCCGGAGATCTGGTGCAGGACCGGGGGCAGGAGTTCACTCATCAGCATGTCGCTGATCGTGCTCTGCTCCGCGTACAGCCGGGCGGCCGACATCGCCGATCCCGCACGGGCGGCGAACAACCGGGCGAAGACCTCCTCCTCGTCGCTGAAGGCGGCGGTCTCGGTCGCGCGCAGGAGGATGAGCGCTCCGGCCGGAATGCCGTGCCCGGGCAACGGGGTGATCACGATCGAGCCGACCGGCCCGAACCCCTCGGGCATCATCCACTCGGGGGCCGTGGCCGGGTCGATCCAGCGCGAGGGCACCGGGGGGAACCCGCGCAGCGCCTCCGCCAGCCCCGGCACGCCGTCGAGGTCCCCCGTCATCGTGGTCGTCGCGGGGACACCGCCGCGTACACAGGTCACCACCGGGAGTCGCTGACCACGCGCCGGAGCGATCACGAGTGCCGCGTCGGCAAGGTTTTCGGCGGCCATGCGGGCGGTCACGTCCATGCAGCGTCCGAGATTGAGGGAGGCGAGCAGAACGTTGGACGCCTTCGCGAGGAACGCACTTCGCTCGCGCTCCCTGCGCAGAGCTTCCCGGACGAGCTGATGGGCGGTGTCATCCACCAGCCACCAGGCCACCGAGCCGTCGCCCCGCACCGTGGGGTGCGCCTCGAAGTGGCGCCCGTCGATGTCGCCGCGCACCGTCGGTCCGGTCTCCGGGACGGCGTGCGGGCCGACGGAGGCGAGCCTGGAGTGTGCGGCACAGAGCCATGCCGGAGCCACATCCACCAGGGATGCCCCGGGGACCGCGGCAGGCAGCAGGGGGCCGACCTCGTCATTGCGCCGCACCACCACGCCTCGGGCGTCAGCGACCAGCACCGGATTCGGGGGCCGGCCCCACGGGGAGTCCGACCGCGTGTCCGCAAGGGTTCGCGCTTGGGTGGAAGCCAAATATCGAGGACCCGCTGGGCGGATCCCTCACCTCATCAACTAGACGATTGCCTGAAGGCAACCATCCCCCACCCTGTCGCCGCCTGACAACCCGCCCCCCTCTACGCGGGCCCCACTGCGGGGAAGGTCGCAGGGTCTTCACCTGGCAACCACATACCCCGCATCCGACGGGCCAGGCCCTGTCGTCGAACTCACACCCGACGCCGCAGGACCGCCCTTCCGGTCGACGACGGAAGCTTGACGACAGGACCTGACGACCGCAGCCGCCCTAACGGCCGTGCCAGTCCAGGCACATCACGAGGGAGTCGTCCGCCGCGGGGCCGGACCCGCGGTGTCCCAGCAGTTCCTGCAACATCACTCTGGGCACCTGAGGAGCAGGCAGCAGACGGGTACTGCTGATCGACGCGGCGAGTGCGCGAAGGCTGTACTTCTCACCACCCGGGGAGAGCGCGTTGTAGACGCCATCACTGATGAACAGCAAACGATCTCCGGGGTCGACCCGGAAGTGCTGCGGACGGTAGGCAGTGTCCTCGAACATGCCCAGAGGCATCTGCTCCTCCAGCTCGATCGGCTCGACCACACCACCGCGCACCCGCCAGACCCGCGGTGAACCGGCGTCGATGACCTCGACATCCCCGGTCGGGAGGTGGAAGCGGAAGAGCAGGGTCGACAGATACCGGCTTCCTCCGTGCTGCCCGTACACCGCTTGATCGGCCAGGTAGGCCTGGTCGCTCAGGCTCAGGCCCGCGCGGCGGGCGTTGCGCAGCGCGTTGACGCAGAGGTTGGTCAGCAATGCGGCGTCGATCCCTTCGCCCATGCCGTTGCTGACCGTCACATACAGGTCGTCGGCCGACGCCGACCAGTCGAAGCTGTCACCGAAGATGGCGTAGGCGGGCTCCAGCTGCGCACCCAAGCTGTACTCCGGCCGGGCACATGACCGTCCCGGCAGTAGCTGCCACTGCATCTCGGCGGCGAGCGTCAGACGTTCCGCCCGCCGCGCCTGCAGGAAGAGGTCGGTGTCCCGCTCCGCGACGACCACCTCGTGCGCCAGGGCGTCGGCGCATTCCCGCAGCTCCTCCAGCACGTCGGCAGCCAAATCGGTGCCTCCTTCCACCCGCAGGGTGACGCTCAGGACGCCCAAACGGTCTCCCCGGACGCTGACCGGGAGGTGAGCCGTCACGGTGGAAGTGGAGTGGTCGTACGAACAGTGCGGCTCCTGGGCGCCGAACGCACGGCCCGGATCACTGTCATGCACCGAAACCGGTGGACGCGTGTGCGGAAGCACCCCGACAGGCTGCAGCCTCGTCATGGCGTAGTCCGCCAGAAGCAGCTCCACCGCCCGGGCACCATGGCGGCGCTCGATCTCTGAGCGGATCACATCGAGAATCTCATGGGGCGCGGCCTCGCGCAGGGAACGCTCGACCGCGCTGGGTCTCTCCATCGGTACCGGACCTACTTTCTTGCGCACTTCTCCGTCGGAGCGGCTGTCGACAGCGACCAGCCGGAATGGGTACGAATGCCCCCACGGGAGTTTCATATGCCTCGGGGCGGCCCACCGGCGGCAACGGTGCCGCCCGTTCCTCCGGGCCGTCGACCGCTGGAGTGTCAGGGCCCCGGCGGCGTCAGGCCGGTGGCGGTCAGGACCGCGTCGACCGTCTCGTCCACGGTCAGCTGCGCGCTGTCGATCCAGATCTTCTCCCCGGCCAGTTCTGCGCGCATGGCGTCGTCCAGCGGGGACCAGTCCGTCGTCAGCGTCTTGTCCCGGGCGAGGTTGCGCTCCATGGCCTTCGCGGCGCCGGGTGCCAGGATCACGCAGTGCAGCGGTGCGCCGGTGAGCGTGGCGCGGTAGAAGTCGAGGTGGGGGCGGCGTACGACGACGTCGTCGATGACCGGGAGGAAGCCCGCGGCGACGAAACTGTCCGCCAGCAGGCAGGCGTTGCGGGCCCGGAGGAAGATCTGGCGGTCCGCTTCCTCGTCCCGGTCGGGCGAGGGCCACCGGCCGCCGGAGACGATGAGTTCCTGGAGGGCGTCCACCTCGATGTGGGCGGAGGCGGCGAAGCGGGCGGCGAGGGCCGCGGCCACGGTGCTCTTGCCGCTGCCGGGGATGCCGATCAGCAGGACGGCGCCCGCCGCCGGCTCGGTGTCCACCGGTACTTCTGTCCACCCCATGGGGCCGCGCTCCCTCGTTCAGTACACGTCACGCACGTATCTGCGGTCCGAGGCTAGCTGCTTGACCTGCGCGGCCGCCGCGTCGGGTTCGAGTCCGCCGTGGGCGACGGCGATGTCGCGCAGGGCCCGGTCGACGTCCTTGGCCATGCGGGAGGCGTCGCCGCAGACATAGAGGTGGGCGCCGTCGCGGAGCCAGGACCAGAGCTGGGCTCCGTGCTCGCGCATCCGGTCCTGGACGTAGACCTTGGCCCGCTGGTCGCGGGAGAAGGCGGTGTCCAGCCGGGTCAGGGTGCCCGAGCGGCTCAGCGCGTCGAGTTCGTCGCGGTAGTAGAAGTCCGTGGCGCGGTGCTGCTCGCCGAAGAACAGCCAGTTGGGGCCGGGGTGGCCGAGCGCCCGGCGTTCCTCCAGGAAGCCCAGGAAGGGGGCGACTCCGGTACCGGGCCCGACCATGATCATCGGGGTGGCCGGGTCGGCGGGCGGGCGGAAGCGGTCGTTGCGCTGGACGAAGACCGACAGGGGGCTGTCCGGTTCGGCGTCGGCGAGGAACGTGGAGGCGACGCCCTTGCGCATCCGGCCGCGGTGGCTCTCGTAGCGGATCACGGAGACGGTCAGCCGCATCCGGTGGGGATCCACGAGCGGGCTGGAGGCGATGGAGTACAGCCGGGGCCTCAGCGGCCCGAGCACCTCGGCCCAGGCGGCGGCCGTGGCGCGTACCGGGTGTTCGGCGAGGACGTCGACGGCCTGCCTCCCCCAGATCCACCGGTCTCTCTCGCCCTTGTTGTCGGGGCGCAGCAGCTTCTTCAGCGACCGGTCCCCCGTGTGGTCGGCGACCACACGCAGCAGGCCCGAGGTGATGCGGGCGATGTCCAGGTGGCGGTGCAGGGCCGTCTCCAGGGCGACCGGGCCGTGCCCGGGGACGTCCACCTCGGCGGCGGGGTCGAGTCCGGTGACGGCGAGCCATTCGGCCACCAGGGCCGGCGAGTTGAGGGGCTGTACGCCCAGCGCGTCCCCGGCCGTGTACGTCAGGGGGGTGCCGGCGCCCCGCGTGTCGATCGTGAAGGCACGGACCTCCTTCGTCGCACCGGGCAGGCTCAGGAGGCGGTTCCCCGTGAGGAGGGCGGTGACGGGCGTGGCCCTGGAGGGACGGGCGGGGGCCGCCCCGGCCGGCGACTCCGCCGCCGCGGAGGCGGGCGGTACGGCGGAGGCGGGCGGTACGGCGGAGGCGGGCGGTACGGCGGGCGGTGCGGCCGCCGCCGGCTCCGCCGTCCCTTCCGGCGTCGTCGCCTCCAGCGCGGCCCGGACCTCCTTGAGCCACTGGCCGAAGGGCTGTTCGTACTCCGGTTCGCAGTCGGTGCGCGGGACCAGCCGCTCCGCGCCCAGTTCCCCGAGGCGTTCGTCCAGACGGCGTCCGTGGCCGCAGAAGTCGTCGTAGCTGGAGTCGCCGAGCGCGAGTACGGCGTAACGGACGCCCGCCAGGCCCGGGGCCCCGGGGGCGTTCAGCGCCTCCCAGAAGCCGGAGCCGTTGTCGGGGGCGTCGCCGTCGCCGAAGGTGCTGGTGACGACGAGGAGGTCGGCCGGGCTCGGCAGGGCGTCGGGCGTCCCGTCGTCCATGCCGAGGAGCGTGGTGCGGTACCCCTCGGCGGCCAGCGTCCGGGCGGCCGTCGCGGCGGCCTCCTCGGCGTTGCCGGTCTGCGAGGCCCACAGCACGACGACCGGCCGGCCCTGTTCTTCCGGGGCGCCGGCCGGTGCCGCGAGCCCGGGCTCCGTCGTCCCCGCGAGCCGGGAGTACATGCCGGCCAGCAATCCGTTGACCCACAGCGCGTGGTCCGGGGCGAACGGGGCGCCCGCCGGAAGCACCGGGGTGCCCTCCGGCCGGGCGCCGAGGCCCGCGAGGAATCCGGCCAGGTAGCGGCGCTCCGTCTCCGTGAGGACGGGTGGAACGGTGTCCGCCAGGCCCAGCGCGCCCACCAGCCCCGAGGCGTCCACCGGGCCCGGCGAGCCCACGCGTACCGGCATGCCCCCGAGTCCCGGCGTTCCCACCGGCCCCGACGTGCCCACGGGTCGGCCGGGGGCGTCCGCGAGACCGGGGACGCCGGTGGGCGAGGGCCGTCGCGCCGTGGCGGGTTCGCGGCGCGGCGCGGGTGCGGCGACCTTCGCCAGCCGGACCGCGCACACCTTCAGCTCGGGCTGGAACGAGATCGGGTCGACCGCGTCGTTGGTCACGGCGTTCACACCGAGGTACTCGCCGAACAGGTCGTTCCAGTGGAACGGGGCGAAGCACTCCCCCGCCCGCACCCGGTCGGTGATCCGGGCCGGGAGCACCGCGCGGCCGCGCCGCGAGGCGACCTCGACTCCGTCGTCCTCGCCGAGGCCCAGGGCGGCGGCGTCGTCGGGGTGGATCTCCACGAACGGGCCGGGGTCCAGCCGGTTCAGCTTCGTGATCTTCGCGGTCTTGGTGAGGGTGTGCCACTGATGCTGGAGCCGCCCGGTGTTGAGGACGAACGGGTAGTCCTCGTCGGGCATCTCGGCCGGCGGCAGGTGCGGACGGGTGTGGAAGACGGCCCGGCCGCTCGGCGTGGGAAAGGCCAGCCTCGGCACGCTCCCGTCGGGCCGTACGGTCAGCTCCTGGCTGACGCCGTCGTTGACGTAGCGCACGGGGTTGCGGGCCGGACCGTCGACATCGGCGCTGGGCCACTGCACAGGCGTCTCGCGCAGCCGCTCGTACGTCACTCCGCGCAGGTCGTAGCCGGTGCGCGGGTTCGACGCCCGGGTGATCTCGGCGAAGACCTCCTCGGCGCTCGTGTAGCCGAAGGCGTCCTCGTACCCCATGGCGCAGGCCACCGCGGCGATGATCCGCCAGTCCGGCCAGGCCTCTCCCGGCGGGTCGGTGGCGCGGCGGGAGAGGGTGAGGGTGCGCTCCGAGTTGATCAGCACGCCCTCGGACTCGGCCCAGAGGGCGGCGGGCAGGACGACATCGGCGTACGCGTTGGTCTCGGTGTCGGCGAACACGTCCTGGGTGACCACGAATTCGGCGGCCTCCAGGCCCTCGATGACGGTCCGGCGGTTGGCGACCGAGGCGACCGGGTTGGTGCAGATGATCCAGCAGGCCTTGATCTCTCCCTCGGCCATGCGCCGGAACATGTCGATCGTGCCGCTGCCCGAGCCGTCCGCGCGCAGGGTGCCGGGCGGAACGCCCCACAGCTCCTCCGTGAAGGCGCGGTCCTCGTCGACCAGGACCGATCGCTGGCCGGGCAGTCCGGGGCCCATGTAGCCCATCTCGCGCCCGCCCATGGCGTTGGGCTGGCCGGTGAGCGAGAACGGGCCGCTGCCGGGGCGGCAGATCGCCCCGGTCGCCAGGTGCAGGTTGACGACCGCGTTGGTGTTCCAGGTGCCGTGCGTGGACTGGTTGAGGCCCATCGTCCAGCAGCTCATCCAGTCGCCCGCCTCGCCGATCCAGCGGGCCGCCTGCCGGATGTCGTCCTCGGGGATGCCGGTGATCTCAGCCACGGCGGCGGGCGGGTAGTCGCGGAGGAAGGCGGGCATCGTCTCCCAGCCCTCGGTGTGCTCGGCGATGAAATCGGGGTCGGTGTGCCCGTTCTCGACGAGGAGGTACAGCAGCCCGTTGAGGAGGGCCAGGTCGGTGCCGGGTCTGATCCGGAGGTACAGGTCGGCCTTGGCGGCGGTGGCGTTGCGCCGGGGGTCGACGACGATCAGCTTCGCGCCGGCCTTGACGCGCTCCATCATCCGCAGGAAGAGGATCGGGTGGCAGTCGGCCATGTTGGCGCCGGTGACGAGGAAGACATCGGCGTGGGCGAAGTCCTCGTAGGAGCCGGGCGGCCCGTCAGCGCCGAGGGACAGCTTGTAGCCGCTGCCCGCGCTCGCCATGCAGAGCCGGGAGTTGGACTCGATGGTGTTGGTCCCGATGAAGCCCTTGGCCAGCTTGTTGGCGAGGTACTGCGCCTCCAGCGTCATCTGGCCGGAGACGTAGAGGGCCACCGCGTCGGGGCCGTGGGTGTCCAGCACGGACCGCAGCCGGCGCGCCGTCTCCTCGATGGCGGCGTCCCGGCCGAGCGGGGCGGGCTGCTCGCTGCGGTCGGGGCGGGCCAGGGCGGTGGTCAGCCGTCCGGGGGCGACGAGGAGGTCCGCGCCGGTGGCGCCCTTGGTGCACAGCCGGCCGGCGTTCGACGGGTGCTCCTTGTCCCCCGAGGCCTTCACGACGGTGCGGCGGCCGTCGGGTCCTGCGGCGATGTCGAGGACGATCCCGCAGCCGACACCGCAGTACGAGCAGACCGTGCGCACCCGGTCGGTGGCGGGAGCGTCCGGCGGCGGGGGCGGCACGGTCATGGGGGCCCTTCGGAGGCGGCGTTCCCGGAGGGACGCGGGGGCGGGCTGCGGTCACCCCCGAATCTAGGAAGGGCCCGTTACCCGGGGATGACACCGGGCGAACGACGACGGTTACGTCGCCTGCACACCGCCCGGGGGCCATCGGTGAGGCCCGGGCCGCGGCTCCGGCGTCGCACGGTGGCGGGCGGTGCGGGTCGGGCGGTGCCGGGCGGTGGTCCCGGCGGCCTCGCCCGGTGATCGCGGGGAACTTCCCGGCCGGGGCGGCCGACTACTGGAGAGACGCCGGGCGCGGGAGGCCCGCCCGGTGACGGAAGCGGCGGCCGGTGACGTGACACGGCTGCCGGGGCGACGGCAGCAGGACACCCACGGGCCCCGGGCCCGGGAGGAGGCCGCGAGGCATGCACTGGTACGAGGACGACGCGCTCTGGTCCGATTTCGCCCCGACGATGTTCTCGGCGGCGCGGGCCGAGTCCGCCGCCGCCCTGGTCGCGTCCTCTCCCCTGCTGGACTTCCCACCGGGCACGAGAGTCCTGGACCTGTGCTGCGGGCCGGGTCTCTTCGCGGTGCCGCTGGCGGAGCGCGGGTACGAGGTGACGGGGGTCGATCTGTCGCCCTCCATGCTGGAGAGCGCGCGGGCCGCCTGCGACGCGGCGGGCGCCGAGGTCCGGCTGGAGCGCGCCGACATGCTCGCGTACCGGCGGCCGGGCGGCTTCGACGTGGTGCTGAACGTCTTCACGTCGTTCGGCTACTTCGACGAGGCGGAGGACAACCTCCGGGTGCTGCGCAACGCCCACGAGAGCCTCGCCCCGGGCGGGCAGCTCCTGGTGGACGTGATGGGCAAGGAGGTGCTGGCGGGCTGGATCGGACGGCCGAAGGCGGTCGACCTGCCCGACGGCGCCTACGTGGTCCAGCGTGACACCGTGCTCGACAGCTGGCGGCGGCTGCGCACGGACTGGACGCTGGTGCGCGGCACGACCGCGCGGACGGCGTCCATCACCTCCTGGCTCTACTCGGCGGCCGAGCTGCACGCCCTCTTCGAGAGCGCGGGCTTCACCGACGTGGAGTGCTTCGGCGGGTTCGACGCGTCCGGCTACGACCAGCGCTCGGACCGGCTGATCGTGCGCGGGCGGCGCAAGTGAGGGCCGGGGCGGACGCCCGTCCGCGCACCGCGGGGCCGGACGCCTCCGCGCGCCCGGCCGTCGCGACGGTCCACGAGCACATCACCGACGCGGTGAAGACCCCGGACCTGATCCGGCTGACCGGCGACGTCGTCCTCGCCCGCTTCGAGACGATGAAGGTGTACGCGGCGCTCGGCGCGGTCCGCTCGCTGCTGCGCCGGGGCCTGGTGGTCCCCGGGCAGACCCTCGTCGACAGCTCCAGCGGGATCTACGCGCTGGCGCTCGCCATGGCCTGCCACCGCTACGGGCTGCGCTGCCACATCGTCGCCTCCACCACCGTGGACGCCACCATGCGGGCCCAGTTGGAGATCCTGGGCGCGACGGTCGACGCGATGCCGCCCTCGCGGAGCCTGCGCCTGGACCAGGAGCTGCGGGTGCGCCATGTGCGCCGGCTGCTGGCCGAGCGGCCGGACTTCCACTGGATGCGGCAGTACCACGACCAGGTCCACCACGAGGGGTACCGGGAGTTCGCGGAGCTGCTCACCGGGGCGCTGCCCGAGGGTCCGCTGACCGTGGTCGGCGCGGTGGGCACGGGTGCGTCGACCGGTGGACTGGCCCGCGCGCTGCGGGAGTCGGGGCGGTCGGTGCGGCTGGTGGGCATCCAGCCGTTCGGCAGCGTGACGTTCGGGAGCGAGCGGTTCGAGGACCCTGAGGCGATCATCGCGGGCATCGGCAGCTCGATACCGTTCGGGAACGTCCGCCACGAGCTGTACGACACCGTCCACTGGCTGGACTTCCGCCATGCGATGGCGGGGGCGGTCGGGCTGCTGCGGGAGCACGCGGTGTTCGCGGGCCTGTCCACCGGGGCGGCCCATCTGGCCGCGTCCTGGGAGGCGGCCTGCGATCCCGGCCGGCTGCATCTGGTGCTGGGCGCCGACACCGGGCACCGGTACGCGGAGCGGGTGTTCACCCGGCATGCCGAGGCCCTGGACCCGGCCGGGCTGCGGCCCCGGACCATCGCGTCGCCGGCCGACCTGCGACCGCCGTGGTCGGTGATGGAGTGGGCCGGGCGGGCCGCGCCGGAGGCCGCCAGGACCGTTGAGGGCGACGCCCCCTCCCCCTCCCCTTCCCCCGTACCGACTGTGGAGCTGCTGCCATGACGATCGCCGCACTGGAGTCCCTGTCCTTCGGCCTGGGCAGGATGGCGGAGGCCGCCGCCGGGGCGGGGCACCGGCTGTGCCTGCTGACCGGCGACCGTTCGGTCTACCGGCACGAGCTGGCGGTCCTGCCGCCGGACGCGCTGGACGTCGTGGACGTCGACACGATGGATCCGGAGGCCACCCGCCAGGCCCTGGCCGCCGTACCGGGCCTGGCCGGGCTGATCAACACGACGGACACCTGGAGCCTGCCGGCCGCCGAACTGGCCGCCGAACTGGGGCTCCCGGGCGCCGACCCGAAGGCCGTACGGCTGCTGCGGGACAAGCGCCGGGTCCGGGAGACGCTGCACGCGCGCGGGCTGAGCCGGAGTGCGGCCGTATCCGTCCCGCCGGGTCCCGAAGGCGCCGGGGAGGTGCTGCGGGCAGTGGGGCTGCCCGCGGTCCTGAAGGACTCGGCGGGCACCTCATCGCGCTCCGTGTGGATCGTGCACGACGAGGAGGCCCTGCACCGGGCGCTGGCGGAGGCGGCGCGCCAGCCCCTGACCGGCGAGCTCTTCGCCGAGGCGTTCCTCGCCGGTCCGCTGTACAGCGCGGAGACCATCGGCTGGGACGGGACCACCCGGCTGCTCGGGGTGCTGAGCCGCCAGACGTCCCGGGCGGCGGTGGTACGGGAGGAGGCGGCGGCGTTCCCGGTGGCGCTGCCCCAGGAGGAGCGGGCCGGGATCGAGGCGTGGGTGGGCCGGGTCCTCGCGGCGGCGGGGCACACCCGCGGCTTCGCCCATGTGGAGTTCGTCCTGACGGCCGACGGGCCCGAGTTGGTGGAGATCAACCGCAGGATCGGCGGCGCGCTGGTCGGCGAGGTGCTGTGCCGGACGCTGCGGACCAACGTCTACACGGCCATGATGGACGAGGCGCTCGGCCGTCGCCCGGCGCTGCTGGACGCCCCGCTCGACGCCGCAGGGCCCGCGTACGGCTTCGTCCTGGTGTACGCGGAGCGGCCCGGCGTGCTGAAGGGCTGGCACGGCCTCGACGAACTCGGGGCGTTCCCCGGGGCGGTGGAGTGGTTCCCGGTCCGCGAGCCCGGCGAGAGCGTGCTCCACGTCGGCGATCAGCGGGGCTGTACGGGCATGGTGCTGGCCGAGGCGCGGACGGCGGAGCTGGCCCAGCACCGGGCGTGGAGCGCGGCCGTGCGGGTCCGCCCGGTCGTCGCTGGGGCGCCGTGAGCCCGGGAAAGTGAGCCCCGGCCGGACGGACGGGGTCCCGGGGGCCGGCGCCGGCCGGGGGCGGCTGGGCCGGGACGCCCCCGGGCGGAGGGGGCGCCTTCCGCTCACCGGCCCGCAGCGGTTCCTGCTGGGGGGCTCGTTCCTGATCACGCTGGGCAGCTTCGCCGTCCTGCCCTACATGTCGGTGCTGCTGCACCAGCGGCTCGGCCTCGGGCTCGGCACGGTCGGCATCGTGCTGGCCGTCGCCTCGCTGATCCAGTTCGCCGGCGGCGTGGTCGCGGGGCCGGTGACCGGGCGGATCGGACTGCGACGCGCCATGCTGCTGGCGCTGGGGCTGCGTACGGCGGGGTTCGCCGCGTTCGTCCCCGGGCTGACGAGTCCGGTCCTGGCGGTCGGGGCGCTGCTGCTGGTGTCGGCGGGCGCGGCGCTGTACCTCCCGGCGAACAAGGCGTATCTGGTGGAGGGGGCGTCGAAGGCGCAGCGCCCCCGGCTGCTGTCGGCGAGCGGTTCGGCGTTCAACGCGGGGATGGCACTGGGCCCTCCGGCCGCCGCGCCGCTCGTCATGGGCTCCCCCGGGGCGCTGTTCTCCTGCGTCACCGTGCTGTTCGCACTCGTGGGGGCCGGGCACGCGCTGCTGCCGGAGGGCGCGGCCGACCGGCCCTCCGACGGGTCGCCCGGCGGGTCCTCCGCGGCGCCCGCCGCCGGCCGGGCCCCGGAGCCCGGTGCACCGCGCCCCGGCCCTTCGCCGTTCGTGGTGACCGTGCTGAGCGTGTACGCGTTCATGTTCTTCCAGCACTACCTGGCGCTGTACGCGGTCCCCCGGACGTCGGCGGCCTTCTACGGGGCCGTCCTGACGGGGTACGCGGCCCTCCTCGTCGTCGGCCAGCCGTTGCTGGCGGAACGGGTCGCCGCACTGGGCTACCCGGCCGCCCTGCGGTGGGGGTTCGGCACGATGGCGGCGGGCATGGCGGCGATCGGGGCCGGCGGGCACGCGGGGATCGCGGTGGGCGGGGCGCTGCTGTGTCTCGGGGAGATCGTGCTCTTCCTCAAGAACGACCTGGAGGCGCTGGCCCGTTCGTCGGCGGCTCCGGCGAGCGTGTTCGGGCGTCAGCGGCTGGCGGCGGGCATCGGCGCGTTCGCCAGCGGGGTGGTGGGCGGGCAGTTGTACGGGGCGGCGGAGTCGGCGGGCTCGGCGCGGGGGTTCTGGGTGGCGGTCTGCCTCCAGTGCCTGTTGCTGCCGGTGTTCCTGCTCCGCCGGCGGCGCACCGCCCGGGACCCCGAGGGATCGCGGGCGGGCGCCGGATGAAGCGTGTCGCGGAGGCCCGGTGCTGGGACGGTCAGGCCGTTGCGGGGAGCGGGCGCCGGGGCTCCGAGGCCGGCGCCCCGCGCCACTGCCCGGCGAGTTCGCGGCGTGCCCGGGCCACGCGGGAGCGCACCGTGCCGATCGGGCAGCCGGCGGCGGCGGCCGCCTCCTCGTAGGACGCGCCCAGCAGTTGGGTGAGGACGAAGGCCTGACGGCGTGCCGGGTCCAGTCGGCGCAGGGCGTCCAGCACCGCGACGGACTCCTCGAATCCGGCGGGATGACGGGGCTGGGCGCGCTCCGCGGCGGTCTGCCAGTCCGCGGTGTCGGCGGTCCGGGGGCGTACGGCGGCGGCGCGGTGCCGGTCGATGACGACGCGTCGCGCGATCGACATCAGCCAGGTCCGGGCGCAGGAACGCCCCCCGAACCGGGCCAGTCCGCTCATCGCCCGGAGGTAGGTCTCCTGAGCCAGGTCGTCGGCCCCGGGGACGTCGGAGCTGAGATAGGCGACGAATCTGCGGACGTCCTCGTAGGTCGCCCGGACGAAGCGGTCGGCGGCCTCCCGGTCCCCGCCGCCCGCCGCGAGCGCCCAGTCGGTGATCTGCCCGTCGTTCTGCCGGGCGGCCGGGGGCCGGGGGCGGGGCGGGCGGGTGGCGGACACCCGGATGACCGGCGGCCGGGAGGCGGGAGGCGGCGCGGCGGCAGCGGGCCTTGCGACGGCCGGTGGTGCGGGGGCCGGTAGCACGGTGGCCGGTAGCGCGGGAGCAGGAAGTGTCACAGCAGTCCTTCGCGTCCTTGCGGAGCCGCGGCAGCGGTCGCCCGGCTCCGACGACCGGTCCCGGACCCCGTCGGGGGCGGCCCGGTGAACCGGCATGCCTGTCACGGGTGTGCGCGGCGCACACCCGTACCTCCTCCGGCGCTCAGCGGCCGGAGGGCGGATGGAGGTCAGAGGAAGGGGAGGGAGTGCGGCGGCCCGCGCCGGGAGATGGCGTGCAGGGTGAGAGGGTCCCGCGGGCGGCGGGGCCGGCGGCGGACGCGTCGTCGGACGGGCGGCGCGGGCGCGGGGGGCGTCGCGGACCACAGACGCCAGGCCGTCCGCAGCGGTGCCCGGACGAACAGCACCAGACAGCGGCCCAGCCGGGCGAGGGCCACCTCGCCGCGCCACAGCCACCAGCCGCAGATCACCCCGGCCACCACGTGGGCGGCGGCCATGCCGAGGGTGAACACCGCCCCGTCGAAGGCGGCCAGAAGCCCCATCAGGTCCGACGGGCCGCCGATCGGGACCTCGTGAGCGGAGTGGTTCATCGCGTCCGACGCACGGCGCCCGCCGCCCGAGTGGTGCGCGCCGAGGCCGGACGGCAGCCAGGATCCGGCGCAGGCGAAGAGGGCGTGCAGCCCCAACTGGCCCAGGACATGCGCCGTCACGGTCACCGGAGCGCTCCGCTCCCGCGCGGCGAGCCACCACCCCGCCCCGCTCACCGGCAGCAGCGCGGCGGCCTGGACGGGCAGGGGCAGGGGCGCGCCGGACATCAGCGCGTGGCCGAGTCCGGACACGGCGACGCACACCACCGCGAACAGCGCGGTGCGTCCGAGTCGGAGTGCGGTTCCGGCTCCCATAGCGGCCATCGTGCCAGTCGCACCCACCCCGGAGAGAAGAGCACCAGATGCCGAAACAACGGGAGTTCGCCGCGTTTGCCCCACCAGCAACCGCACGTGATCCATATCACACACGAAGAGCGGGAACTTTCCCCTTCGAGCGTCCGACTGCTCCAACAACGCGTCTGCGTACGCCTCGTGGCCCGGGGCCGCCGCATCCGCCCCCGCCACCCGATGCCCCCGCCCCGAAGAGGCCGCATGACGAACCCGCTCCCCACCCCTGAACCGGCAGCGGCCGCCGAGACGCCCGGAAGCACCGCGCCGGCCACCGAGGACCGTCCTGGAACCGCGGCCGCGGCGACCGGAAGCGCCGCACCGGAGGACGGCCGGGTCCCCGCCGCCCGACGGCCGGGAGAGCCGAGACGGCCGACGCTCCGCTCCGACCTGCGGGCCTCGTGGCCCGACGGTCTGGTGGCGCTCCTCATCACCGCGGCGATCTTCGTCCTGCTCTACATACGCATCCGCGACAAGACCTCGTCCACGGTCACCGTGATGCCGTTCATGGCCGACGCGGGCGGCTTCTGGATGTACTTCCTCAGCCAGGCGTTCGGCTGGTCCGCCCTGCTCTGGGCCTGGGGGACCGTCATCCTCGGGCTGATGCTGTCCGGGCCGCGACCGGGCCGCCTGCCGCTGTCGGGCCCCCGGCTGGAACGTCTGCACCGCACCACGAGTCTCAACACCATCGCCCTGATAGCGGCCCACGCCCTGCTGTTCGGGGCCGAACTGGTCCGGCACGACACCGCGTCCTGGAACTCCGCGGTCGCCACCGCCTTCGTCGAGACCCTCGTCCCCGGCGGCTACGACTCGGGGACCGGCAGGATCGCCATCCCCATCGGCCAGGCGGCCCTCTACCTCGCGATCCCCCTCGGCCTGATCTTCTACGTACGCCACCGCATCGGCCAGAAGACCTGGCGGGTACTGCACCGCTGCGTGATCGTCGTCTACGTCCTCAGCGTCTGGCACACCCTGCTGTACGGGACCAACGTCTGGTACGACGGCTGGTTCCGCACGAGTGTCTGGCTGCTCCAGCTCCCGATCGCCGCGCTGCTGCTCCTGCGTCTGATGCGGCCCGCCCGCCGCTCCGAGAAGCTGCCCGGCCGGCCGGGAGCGACCGCCGGGGCCCGCACCGGGTGGGCCCTGCGCGTGGGTGGCCGGCTCGCCGTGGTGGCGGTCCTGGCGGCTCTCGTCGCCGTCGTGGCAAGCGGCAGCGACGGCGGGCGCAGCACGCCCCCGAAAGACGCCACCTCCACTCACAACCACGACTGAGAGGCCGTCCGCCGCCGGGCGTGCGCGCTGTCCGCCACCACGGGTGAGAGCCGTCCGCCCGGCGACGTACGCTCGGAGGCATGACCACCAACGATCTTCCCGTGATCGCCGCAGTCGACGGCTCCACGCACAGTCGGCAGGCGCTCGACTGGGCCACCCACGAAGCCGTGCGGCGGGGGCTGCCCCTGCTGATCGTCCACGTCCGCCCGCTCACCCGGGAGGTCGACGAGGAGACCGGACGGCGCGAGGCGGAGGCCCTCCTGGCCGAGTCCGTGCGCCGGAGCGCGCTCATCGCTCCGGAGCTGCGGCCCTCGACGCTGGCCCCGCTGGACTTCCCGTCGGCGGCCCTGGTCTCGCTCGGCCGGGACGCGTCGATGATCGTGGTCGGCTCGCGCGGGCTCGGCGGCTTCCGCTCGCTGATGGTCGGTTCCAACAGCCTCGCCACGGCTTCGATGGCGAGCTGTCCCGTCGTGGTCGTGCAGGAGGACCGCCCGGAGGGGGACGAGAGCCGCCCCGGGGACGCGGGGGCCTTCACCGACATCGTGGCGGGGGTGGCGGCCGACGAGAGCAGCGAGGCCGTCCTGGAGTTCGCCTTCGCCACCGCGGCTTCCCGGCCGGGCGCCCGGCTGCGGATCGTGCACGGGTGGACGATGTTCTCCTCGATGCTCGCGGGCGGCCCCGTCCTGGACCGGCAGGAGGCGGCCGGCTCGGCCGCGCGGACCCTGGCCGAGCTGACCTCGGGGTGGCACGAGAAGTACCCGCAGGTGGAGATCGTCCGGGAGCCGGTCAACGGTTCGGCCTCGCGCACCCTGGTGACCGCGTCGGCGACGGCGGCTCTGACGGTGGTCGGCCGTCGCAAGGGCGGCGAGTCGCTCGGTCTCGGGCTGTCCCCGGTGGCGCAGACGGCGGTCACGCACGCGCTGGGACCGGTCGCCGTCGTGCCCTGCTGAGCCGGTTCCCCTGCGCGGCCGAGCCGTTCCCTCAGGGCGTGTCTCGAGAGTCCCGACGGGTCGCCGGACCCGGCCCGTCGGCGCGGGCCACTTGGCCTGGCGGGCGGCGTGACCGAGACTTGCCCGATGACACAGCGTGTGGCACTCGCGACCGTGCTGGACCGGCTTGCCATCGATGCGGTGATCACCGGGTACGCGGTGGCCGTCGACGACGGGGCCTGGTCGGACTACGGCGCCCTGTTCGCCCCGGACGGCCGCGCCGACTACCGGAGCGCCGGGGGCGTGGAGGGCCCGGCCGACGAGATCGCCCGGTGGCTGGAGGAGACGATGCGCCTCTTCCCCGTACGTCAGCACCTGATCGTCAACCGCCGGATCGACCTGGAGGACCTGGGCGGCTACACGGGCGACCGGGCCGAGGTGCGGGCCGACTACCTCAATCCGATGTGCCTGGCCCCGAAGACGTCGGGCGGGCCGGAGGCGGGCGCGCCGGGCCGGGCGGATTCCGGGCAGTCCGGGGTCGCCACGCCCGACTTCGTGACCGGCGGCCGCTACACCTTCGAGCTGCGCCGCGCCGAACCGGGCTGGCTGATCCGGACGGTCACCGTCCATGAGAAGTGGCGCCGGGCGCCGGGCGCGTAGGCCTCGCCGTCGCACTGCCGTCGCCGCCGCCCGGAGGGCGCCCGGCCCGTCCGCCGTGCCCCGCTCGGCCCGCGTCCTGTGTCCGGCGGGGATCACCTCCCCCACACTGGGTATCCAGGGGTTGACGCGGTGATGGCGACCTCCCGCCCGCGCACGACCGAGGAGGGCACGGCATGCGAATCCGGGGCGGGCGTCTCCCGGCCGGCCGGGACGCGGCCGGCGCGGCCGGCGAGAGCACGCCCGGTGCGGGCGCGGCTGCCGAAGGCGGTACCGGCGCAGGCGGCGCCTCCGGTGACGATCCGGCGGCCGGCGGCCGGGGCTCCACCGGTGCGGGGGCGCTCTCGTCCCCCTGGGTCCGGGGCGCGGCGGCGCTGCTCGCCGGGGCACTGCCCGCGCTCGCCTTTCCCGCGCCCGGACTCTGGTGGTTCGCCTACGGGGCGCTGGTCCCCTGGTTGCTGCTGATCCGCACCGCGCCCTCACCCCGCAGGGCCGCGCTGGACGGCTGGATCGGCGGCATCGGCTTCGTCATCGCGGTGCACCACTGGCTGATCCCGAGCCTCCACGTCTTCATCGTGCTGCTGGCAGCCCTGCTGGGGCTGCTCTGGGCGCCCTGGGGGCTGCTGGTGTCCCGGCTGCTCGGCGGGTCCCCTTCCGCGTCGCGTGCGGTCGCCGCCGTGGTCGTCGTGCCCTCCGGGTGGCTGATGATCGAGCTGGTCCGGTCCTGGGAGGGGCTCGGCGGGCCCTGGGGGCTCCTCGGTGCGAGCCAGTGGGAGGTCGCCCCCGCCCTGCGGGTCGCCTCGGTGGGCGGGGTGTGGCTCGTGAGTCTGCTGGTGCTCGCGGTGAGCACCGGCGCGGCCCTGCTGGTCGCCGACCGCGCGGCCCGTACGGCCGCCGGCGTCCTGCTGGTGGTGTGCGCCCTGTCCGTCGCGGCGATGTGGGCCTGGGCGCCGCGGCCCACGAACACGGGCACGGGCACGGGCACGGGCACGGGCACGGTCAGGATCGCCGTCGTGCAGCCGGGCGTCGTGGAGGGGCCGGGAAGCGTCGCGCGCCGCTTCGACCGGGGCGAGGAGCTGACCCGTTCGCTGCGGGGCCGGAACGTCGACCTGGTCGTGTGGGGCGAGAGCAGCATCGGGGCGGGCGCCTGGGAGCGCCCGGAGACCGCGCGGCGGCTGGCCGGGCTGTCCCGCCTGGTCGGCGCGGATCTGCTGGTCAATGTGGACGCCCGGCAGACGGACGGCTCGGGGCGGTCGGGAATCTTCAAGTCGGCGGTGCTCGTGGGCCCGGACGGGCCGACCGGGGACCGCTACGACAAGATGCGCCTGGTCCCCTTCGGCGAGTACGTTCCGGCCCGCTCCCTGCTGGGGTGGGCGACCTCCGTGGGCAAGGCGGCGGGCGAGGACCGGCTGCGCGGCGACCGCCAGGTGGTGATGACCCTGCCGGACGGGGCGCGGGGGCTGCGGATCGGCCCCCTGGTCTGCTTCGAGTCGGCGTTCCCCGACATGAGCCGCGGGCTGGTGCGCGACGGGGCGCAGGTGATCGTCGCCCAGTCCGCCACCTCGACGTTCCAGGACAGTTGGGCCCCGGCCCAGCACGCCTCGCTGGGGGCGCTGCGGGCCGCCGAAAACGGCCGCCCGATGGTCCATGCGACGCTCACCGGGATCAGTGCGGCGTATGGGCCCCGGGGGGAGCGGGTGGGCAGCCCGCTCGGTACGGACGCGAGCGCGGCGGAGGTGTTCGACCTGCCGCTGGCGCGCGGGAGCACGCTCTACGTCCGGCTCGGCGACTGGCCGGTGTACGGGGCGCTGGCGGCGCTGGCCGTGCTGTGCGCCGTCGAGGGGCTGCGGGCGCTCAGGAGGCCTGCTCCAGGGCCTCCCGGACCACCCGCTCGCACAGCTCATGGGTCGCCAGGGCGTCCCGGGCACTGAGCGTTTCGCCCCGGCGCACGGCGTCGAGGAAGGCGTGCACGCAGGCTTCGATGCCGCGCTGCCGGGCCACGGGGACCCAGTCGCCGCGCCGCCGCACGCTGGGCTGCCCCTTGTGGTCGACGATGTCCGCGAGGTTGAGGACCTGTCGCTTGGAGTCCTGGCCGGAGACTTCGAGGATCTCCTCGGTGGACCCGTTCAGCCGGTTCATCATGCCGATCGCGGTGAATCCGTCGCCGGACAGCTGGAGCACCACGTGGTGCATCAGCCCGTCCACGATCCGGGCCCGCACGGTGGTGTGGTCGACGGTGCCCGGGACCAGGAAGCGCAGGGTGTCGACGACGTGGATGAAGTCGTCGAGGACCATCGTCCGGGGGTCCTCGGGCAGTCCGACCCGGTTCTTCTGCATGAGGATCAGCTCGCGCGGGTGCTCCGCGCACTGCGCGTAGCCCGGGGCGAGGCGGCGGTTGAAACCGACGGCGAGGCTGACGCCGCGTTCCTCGGCGAGGTTCACCAGCCGCTCGGAGTCGGCGTACTCATAGGCGATCGGCTTGTCGACATAGGTGGCGACACCGGCTTCGAGGAGCCGTTCCACGATCTGCGGGTGCACGGCGGTCGGGGCGTGCACGAACGCCGCGTCCAACCCGGCGGCGAGGAGGGAGTCGAGGGTCGTGTGGCGTCCGCCGGCCGGAACGCGGTGGGTGTCGCCGACCGCGTGGAGCGTGGCGGGGGTGCGGGTCTGCAAATGCAGTTCGACCCCCGGTACGGCGCTGAGCACCGGCAGGTACGCCTTCCGCGCGATGTCGCCGAGCCCGATGCAACCGATCTTCACGAGGTCTCCTGTCGCCGTGTCGCGCCGCGGTGCGCGGCAGTTCGCGCCCCGGCAGCATACGTCGCCGCCGCCCTTCGCCCTCCTTCCGGTTCGCTCGCGAATTCCCTGGCCAGGGCCATGATCATGAGTCACTATGGCCCCCATGACTTTTCCGGAACGCTCCGAACCCGCTCTCGACGCCGCCGAACGCCCCATGCTGGAGGGCTGGCTCGACTACCACCGCGCGACCATGGCCATGAAGTGCGCGGGGCTGACCGACGCCCAGGTGCGCGAGGCCTCGGTGCCGCCGTCCGCCTTCACGTTGCTCGGGCTCCTGCGGCACATGGCCGAGGTGGAGCGCGGCTGGTTCCGTGCGGTGCTGGCCGGCGAGGAGTTGCCGGACCTCTTCTGCACCGAGGAGGACCCCGACGGTGAGTGGCATGTGACGGAGTCGGACACCTGGGCCGAGGCGGATGCCGCCTGGCGGGCGGAGGTCGCGGCGGCCCGTGAGAACGCCGCCGCGTATGACCTGGACGACTTCTCCAAGGGCGTCGGCTCGGCGGGCAAGCCTTTCAGCCTGCGCTGGATCTACACGCACATGATCGAGGAGTACGCACGGCACAACGGCCACGCCGACCTGGTGCGCGAGCGCGTGGACGGCGCCACCGGCGACTGACGGCCGCGTCCCCGGCGAGCGCGGTCCGGGCACCGTGCTGACCGGGTCACTCGTGCGGGCCATTCCCCGTGCACCGGGCCCCCGGGTGGCCCGGGGAACCGCAGAGTTGTCCCGTGCAGAGAACCAGAATCGCCGCGAAACTCCTGGTCGGGCTGACGGTCACGGCCGTCTCCGGCTGCGTCTCCGTGGAGCCCCGGGCCGTCCCCCCGCCGTCTCCCGGCGCCACCGGGCCGGTCCAGGACGTGGCCCCGCAGATCGTGCAGCCGCCCGCCCGTGAGGCGTTGGAGGCGGTGCCGGATCCGAGCCCCTCGGCGGCCCCGCCGTCCTCCCCCGCGCCGCCGGCCGCCGGCTCCCCGCCGCGGGCCCGGCGCACCGCACCGGCGGGGGCCTCCCGCCCTCGGGAGCGCCCGGAGCCGCCGGAGTCCCGGACGCCGCGCCGGATCCCGGGCGTCCCGTCCGTCACCGTGCCCGCCCTGCCGCGCGTCCCCGGCGTCGGGGCGGACGTCTGCGCGCTCGGCCGGGGGTACGGCGGCTGGCCCGCGGGCAGTCCGGAGTCCCGCAGCTGCTCGGAGACGTACGGCCGCTGACGCTCCGCCTCAGCGCGGGCGCCCGGGGTCACTGCTCCCGCATGCGGAGCTCCAGGCGGTGGATGGCGGCGCGGATCCCGCCGCCGTACCCGTCGTCCGCGAGCGACTCGGCCGCGGCGCGGGCCCGCTGGAGGTGGATGCGGGCCGAGTCGGGGCGCTGGAGTTTGAGGTAGTCCGCCGCGAGGTTGAGGTGCAGCGAGGGGTAGAACGCCCGGACGGCCGGGGTGTCCCGGTGTTCCGTCGGCCGGGCCCCGCCACGCCCCTCGCCGCCGTCCGGCTCGTCCCCGCCGCCCGGCTGGTCGCCCGGCCCCTCGGCGGTCCTCAGCCCCTCGGCGGCCGTCAGGGCCCGCAGATCCCAGGCCAGCTCGTCGCCGGGGTCGTCCTGGGTGTCGGCCATGTAGTGCGCGAGGGTGCAGCGGTGCAGGGCGTCGCCGTCCGCTCCGAGCTCCGACCAGAGCGCGCCGAAGCGGTTGCGGGCCTCCTCCCGGTCACCTCCGTGGAGCAGCATGATCGCCTGGCCGATCCTGGTCATGACGGCGTCGTCGGACGCCTCCTGCTGCTCCACCACTGCGGTCTCCTCCGTCGCCGGTCCAGCCGGTTGCCGTCGGTCCGACGCTAACGCCGGGCTTCCGCATAACCGGTCAGACACGGGCGTCGGGGCCTGTCAGCCGAGGTCTGTAGGCCGGGGCCCGTCAGCCGACGTCGGGGATCCGCCAGTCGATCGGCTGGTGACCCTGGGCGGCCACGGCCTCGTTGATCTGCGTGAAGGGGCGGGAGCCGAAGAACTTCTTGGCGGAGAGCGGCGAGGGGTGCGCGCCCTTCACCACTATGTGGCGCTCCTCGTCGATCAGGGGCAGCTTCTTCTGCGCGTAGTTGCCCCAGAGCACGAAGACCGCCGGGTCGGGCCGGTCGGCGACGGCGCGGATCACCGCGTCGGTGATCTTCTCCCAGCCCTTGTTCTTGTGGGAGTTGGCCTCGCCGCCCCGGACGGTGAGCACGGCGTTCAGCAGGAGGACGCCCTGCTCGGCCCAGGGCATCAGATAGCCGTTGTCCGGGATCGGCAGGCCGAGCTCCTGCTGCATCTCCTTGTAGATGTTGCGCAGCGACGGCGGAGTCCTGACACCGGGGCGCACGGAGAAGCAGAGCCCGTGTCCCTGCCCCTCGCCGTGATACGGGTCCTGGCCGAGGACGAGGACCTTCACCTTCTCGTACGGAGTGGCGTCCAGTGCGGCGAAGACCTGCTCGCGCGGCGGATACACCGGGCCCCTGGCCCGCTCCTCCTCGACGAAGTCCGCCAGTTCCTTGACGTACGGCTTCTCAAGTTCTTCGCCGAGGACGGCGCGCCAGGACTCGGGCAGCAGGTCGATATCGGTCACGTCCACAACCTCCGGTGAGCAACAGGTTCTTGATCCCAGAACCTACCGGGCGCCACTGACAACGGGTCCCGGAAGCCCCTCCGTACAGCGGCTACCAGCTGGCCTTGCGGTACAGCTCCCACATCTGCATCACGGTCTGCGGGTCGAGTGCGCGCTCGGTGCCGCCGATGTCCTCGCCCGAGGCGACGTACAGCTTGGCCTGCCACAGCGGCAGCAGCCGGACGTCCTCGACGAGGATCTCCTGGGCCCGCTCGAACTGCTTGCTGACCGCGCCCCGGTCGCTCTCCTGCCGCGAGGCGGGGATCAGCTGCTGGGTGATCTCCTTGTTGATGTACGGGGTGCCGGTGACGCTCTCCTTGCCCACGAAGGGCGCGATGAAGTTGTCGGGGTCCGGGAAGTCCGGGTACCAGCCGCGGCCGAAGACCGGGTACTCGCCCTTGTTGAAGCCTTCCTGGAAGGCCGTCCAGGGCTCGCCCTGCAGCGTGATCTCGAACAGCCCGGAGGCCTCCAGCTGCCGCTTGAGCTCCTCGAACTCGGGCTCCGTGGACGAGCCGTACCGGTCGGTGGTGTACCAGAACTTCATCTTCACGGGCTCGGTGATACCGGCCTCGGTGAGGATGTTCTTCGCCCTCTTGACGTCCGGGTCGCCGAAGGTGTCGAAGAAGCTCGTGGTGTGTCCGGCGATGCCCTTGGGGACCATGGAGTAGAGCGGCTCGGCGGTTCCCCGGTAGACCTTGGCGACCAGGGCGTCGCGGTCCACCACGTGGGCGATGGCCTTGCGGACGGCGGGGTTCGCGGCGGCCGGGTCCTTCGGGTTGAAGACCAGGAAGCGGATGTCCGAGCCGGTGCTCTCGACGATCTGGAGGCCGGCGTTGTCGTCCTTGTTGTCCTCCAGGCTGACGACCTCCTCGGCGGTCAGGCCCCGGTAGGTGGCGTCGATCTCGTCCGCCTTGAGCGCGCTCACCATGTCGGCGGACTTCTCGAAGTAGCGGATGGTGACCGCGTCGTTCTTCCGGTCGGCGAAGCCCTTGTAGTCCGGGTTCTTCTTCAGCTCGGCGGTGGCCCGGCCCTTGTAGGACTCCAGGAGGTAGGGGCCGGAACCGGTGACCTTGCCGTCGTCGCGGATCTTGTCCTTGCGGTAGTCGCCGGGGGCGACGAGCGACATGGCGGGCGTGGCCAGGATGAACGGGAACGTGGCGTCGGACTTGTTCAGGTGGAAGATGACCGTGTCGTCGCCCTTGGTCTCGATCCGGTCCAGGGAGTCGAGCATCCCGGCCGGGCCGCCCTTGAAGTGGATGTCCACGATGCGGTCGATCGAGTACTTCACGGCCTCGGCGTCGAGCTTCTCGCCGTTGGAGAACGTGAGGTTCTTCCTGAGCGTGCACCGGTACGCCATGCTCGTGGCGTCGGTGAACTTGCAGGAGTCCGCCGCGTCCGGCTCCGGGATCGTGCTGCCGGAGGGGAAGCTCACCAGGGTCTGGTAGACGTTCCGCATCAGCTCCCAGGACCCGTCCCAGGCTGCCGCGGGATCCAGTGTGGACGGGGAGCTGGTCGTCCCGACGGTTATCTTCTGGTCGGCTTCCGATCCACTGTCGGAAAGGAGACCGCAGCCGGTCAGCAGAGAAAGGGAAGCTAGGGCTGCAGCAGCCTGCAGACTGGCCCGGTAGAACACGCGCACGCTCCTCGATCAGCCATGGGTCGGCAGACCATACCGCAGCGCCCCACCGGGTCAATCCGCTGGCCCGGCGGGGCACTTGACCCAATCAGGGCCAAACCGGCCCAGGCCGCTCTCAGCCCACGCCGGCGTTGAGGAAAATTCCCCCGTCGACCACGAGGGTCTGGCCGGTGATCCAGTCGGACTGGGCGGAGGTCAGGAAGGCCGCCGCGCCCCCGATGTCCCCGGGCACGCCGAGCCGGCCCAGCGGGTAGGCGGCGGCCGCCTCCGCTTCGCGCCCCTCGTAGAGGGCCTCGGCGAACCTGGTCTTGACCACGGCCGGGGCGATGGCGTTGACCCGGACGACCGGGGCGAACTCGTGGGCGAGCTGGAGGGTCAGGTTGACCATCGCCGCCTTGCTCATGCCGTACGCGCCGATGAACGGCGAGGCGGAGACCCCGGCGACCGAGGCGATGTTCACGATCGCCCCGCCGTTCTCCTTCTGCCAGGCCTTCCAGGTCTGCTGGGCGAAGCCCAGCGCCGAGATCACATTGGTCTCGTAGACCTTGCGGGCGACGTTCAGGTCGAGCTCCGCCATGGGGCCGAAGACCGGATTCGTCCCGGCGTTGTTCACCAGGTAGTCGACCCGGCCGAAGGCCTCCATCGTGCGCTCGACCGCGACGGCCTGGTGCGCCTCGTCGTGCGCCTTGCCCGCGATGCCGATCGCACGGTCGGAGCCGAGCCGCTCGACGGCCTCCCTCAGGGCGTCCTCGCCCCGCCCGGTGATGGCCACCCGGTCGCCGCGGGCGACGAGCGCCTCGGCGATCCCGTAGCCGATACCCCGGCTCGCGCCCGTGATGAGGGCGACTTTTCCGCTGTCCTGCACCGTCATGTTGTCCGCTGCCCTTCGGGTCGGTTCCGGATCAGTTGAGGGGTCCGCCGGCCACGTACATGACCTGGCCGGAGACGAAGCCCGCGTCGTCGCCGGCGAAGAAGGCGATGGCGTTCGCGACGTCCTCGGGACGGCCGACGCGCTGGACCGGGATCTGGGTGGCGGCCGCCGCCTGGAACTCCTCGAAGCCCATGCCGACGCGGGCGGCCGTCTGCGCGGTCATCTCCGTGACGATGAAGCCGGGCGCGACGGCGTTGGCGGTGACGCCGAACTTGCCGAGCTCCTTGGCGAGCGTCTTGGTGAGGCCCTGGAGCCCCGCCTTGACGGCGGAGTAGTTGGCCTGGCCCCGGTTGCCGAGGGCCGAGGAGGAGGAGAGCGAGACGATCCGGCCGAACTTGGCCTCGACCATGTGGGCCTGGACGGCCTTCGCCATCAGGAACGCACCCTTGAGGTGCACGTTCATCACGAGGTCCCAGTCGGACTCGCTCATCTTGAACAGCAGGTTGTCGCGGAGCACGCCCGCGTTGTTCACGAGGATCGTCGGCGCGCCCAGCTCGGCGGCGACCCGCGCGACGGCGGCTTCCACCTGACCGGCGTCCGACACGTCGCAGCCGACGGCGAGCGCGGCGCCCCCGGCGGCGGTGATCTTCTCGACCGTGTCCTTGCAGGCCGCCTCGTCGAGGTCGAGTACGGCGACGGAACGGCCCTCGGCCGCGAGACGTACGGCGGTGGCGGCGCCGATGCCCCGCGCCGCTCCCGTCACGATGGCGACGCGCTGCTCGGTGGTGGACATGCTTGGTTCTCCTCGCCCTTGGATCGGGGCTCAGCGGGGGTCGGGGCGTTTCCCTGACAGAAAGGCCACCGACCGCTGAGCAACCGCTTAGTACCTTCAGCAGACGAGACGCTAGAAGCCCTGGCACCCGGTGTCAACGGCGCACGCCCCGGCGGGCCGCACGTCACACCGGGCGGAAGCGCCCGCCGCTGTGCCGTCACGGTCCCGCCGGGGCGTGGATCAGCGCACGAGGAGGTCGAGCAGCCGCTCCACCTCACCGGCCGGGTCGGTGGTCAGGCCGCTGTGCACGGCGCCGGGCTGGACGACCGTGGAGCGCGGGGCGATCAGCCAGCGGAACCGTCGCCCGGCGTCGTCGCCCGCCGCCTGACCGGCCCCCTCACCGCCGCCGCAGACTCCCTCGACGGCGCGCAGGGCGGCCCGCACCCCGATGACGTCCGCGCCGGGGTCCAGAGCCTTCAGCTTCGCCTCGTCGAGGTGCGTACGGGCGGCGACGAACGAGTGCGCCCGGCAGTAGACGAGCACCCCGGCGTTGATGCACTCCCCCCGCTCGACGCGGGGCACGACGCGCAGGAGCGCATACTCGAAGACGTCGCGGCGCGTCATCGGCCACCCTCCTCGCCGGTACGGGCGGACGCCGCGGCGCGGTCGTCGGCGGCCCGCTTCGGCCGGGGCGGCAACCGCTCGGTGAGCCAGCCCGGGGCCTGGGAGGGCCGGGTCGAGGCCGGCGCGTCCAGGGTGATCCGCTCGTGGACATCGGCGGCCCGCGCCAGCAGCGGCGCGATGTAGGCCCGGCGCACCTCGTCGGCGGAGGCGAAGCCGGGCTCGTCGGCCAGCCAGACGTCCGGCACGTCGGCGGCCACCTCGGTGAGCAGTTCCTCGGTGACCAGCGGGGCGAGTTCGGCGGCCGCGGCCGCGATGTCCGGCCCGAAGGGCGCCAGGACATGGTCCGAGGCGTTGTACGGCTTGCCGGCGGAGGCCTGGGCGCCGGGCCAGTTGTGGTGCCAGATCATGGTCGCGCCGTGGTCGATGAGCCAGAGGTCACCGTGCCAGACGAGCAGGTTCGGGTTGCGCCAGGAGCGGTCGACGTTGTTGATCAGCGCGTCGAACCAGACGATCCGGCCGGCCTCGGCGGCCCCGACCTCGTAGGCGAGCGGATCGAACCCGAACGAGCCCGGCAGGTAGTCCATCCCGAGGTTCAGTCCGCCGCTCGCGCGGAGCAGCTCCTGAACCTCCTCGTCGGGCTCGGCGAGTCCGATGACGGGGTCGAGCTCGATGGTCACCAGCTCCGGCACCCGCAGCCCCAGCCGACGGCCCAGTTCCCCGCAGATGATCTCCGCGACGAGCGTCTTGCGGCCCTGTCCCGCCCCGGTGAACTTCATGACGTACGTGCCCAGGTCGTCGGCCTCGACGATCCCTGGGAGTGATCCACCCTCCCGCAGGGGTGTGACATAGCGGGTCGCTACGACTTCTTGCAACACTTTCCCAGGCCACCCATCTCTTCAGCCTTACAAACAACGGAGGGTCACTGTGGGGCGTAGAGGCGGGAATCGCCGGTCGACGGCGCTGGGGGAGAATCTGGGGAGTTTCGGCTGGCGAGCCGATACTCCGCCCTTCTCCAGCAGACCGTCGATGGCGCCCCGCTCCTTACTGCCGACCTCCGGCATGAAGTGAGCATAGTAACCGAGAGTGATCGCCACCCCTGGACGGCCCTGCACCCGGAGATCACCGAAGGCGCCCCTGAAGCGCTCTCCTGCGACCAGTTCCCGTTTTCTTCCCCTTACCCATCCCCCGGCACGCCCAAGGTGAACGGGGGGATGAACCCCGCTGGTGCGAACAGTGGCGGCGAGTGGATCCAGACCGTTGCGGCCCAGACCGACGACGACGGCAGTGAACACCTGCTCGATGACACCCGCTACGACGCCCCGACGTTCGCGGAGAACTGCGGCCGGTCGTCGATGTCGCTCAAGGCCGGTTCCGGGTCGGTGAACAAGTTCGGGTTCACCGATCCGGCATTCATCAATCCGGGCGGGGACCGCCTTGGTCAGTGAACCGGGCTCCAGTGCCCGGCGGCATCCGTCAGCCAGGACCCCTCAGGACGGCCCCAAATCAGGCAGCCCCACACGACGCCGGGCACATCGGAGCCCATCCGGTTCGCAGGCCCGACGTTCAGCGTGCGGTAAACGCTCTCCAGGTAAACGGCCATCGATGGGTAATCGGGTGTGCCGGCCGGGTTGTCCTCGAACGACCACTTCCCGACACCACGGGCGCCGATGTAGGAGCCCTGCAGTGGAGCGTCGTCGTCCCCCGTGAGCCAGGGAACCACCTCCGCGCCCCAGAAGTCCTTTGTCCCGGGCCCGACGGTCAGAGGTGCGCTCCGTGCCGACCAAGATCCGGCACACGAAACCCCCGACACCTTGCCACATTCGCACAGTCAGGAGGCCGCCCGGCCAACCCCCCTCATCCTTTTCGCGGTCCTGCAAGAGGGCCGCCGGGCCCGGCATGGCTGTGTCCTACTGCCGAGACGGGCGCCCTATCGTCGGCCCGGCGATGACCGAGTCGGACGCCTCCGGGCCTCACCCCCGCGTACCCCCGGCGTGCGGGCGCAGCCGGTCGCCGACCGTGGCCACCGTTTCCCGCCACGCGTCGTCGATGAAGAAGTGGTCGCCCTCAAGGACGGCCAGGTCGAACGGGCCCGTGGTGTGGCGGCGCCAGTCGGCGATCTCCGGAAGGCTCGCGTCCTCGTCCCGGTCGCCGCCCAGCGCGGTCACCGGGCAGGTCAGCCGTTGTCCCTCCGCATACGCGTAGGTCTCGGAAGCGGTGAAGTCGGCCCGCAGCACCGGCAGAAGGAGCTTGCGGAACTCGGGGTCGGTCAGCGCGCGCAGCGTGCGGGAGCGTTCGCCGAGCCTCGCCAGGAACTCCGGGTCCGGCAGGTGGCGCAACGCCTTCTCACGCAGGGGAAGGTGGGGAGCCCGGTGGCCCGACACCAGCAGCCGGACCGGTTGGACGCCGTGCTCGGCCACGAGGACGCGGGCGCACTCGAACGCGAGCAGGGCGCCGAGGCTGTGTCCGAACAAGGCGATCGGACGGTCCGCCAGGCCGGGGAGACGGGTCCGGAGATCCGCCAGCAGGTCTTCCCACCGGTGGCGGGGAGTCTCGCCGATCCGCTCGCCGTGACCGGGCAGTTGCATGGGGCAGACCTCGATGTCCGGTCCCAGGTGCCGTTGCCATCGGATGTACGTCCGGGCGTTGCCGCCCGCGTAGGGGAAGCACAACAGGCGCAGCGGTTCAGTCACCCGCGCTCACCCCGATCATGATCGAGGCGATGGTGCGGAGCAGCACGTTGGAGGTGCCCTCGTAGATCTTGCCCGCCTTGGCGTCCCGGTAGAGACGTTCGACGGGGTACGCGTCGGTGTACCCGTTTCCGCCCAGGGTCTCCAGGGCAACCGAGGCCGTCTTTTCTGCCACCTCGGACGCGACGTACTTCGCCATGGCCGACAGCCGCATCGTCTCCACCGGGTCGGCGCCCCGCCCCTGGTGGTCGGCCGCGTGGTACAGCAGGGCCCGGGCCGCCGCCAGCCTGCTGGCCACGTCGGCCAGCGGGAACTGAACGCCCTGGTAGTCGGCGATCCGGCTGCCGAACTGCTCGCGCGACAGGCTGTAGCCGACCGCCACGTCCAGGGCTCCCTGGGCGAGCCCGACCATCTGTGCGGCGATGCCGAGCCGCCCGAGGTCCAGGCCGGCCATCGCCACCGTCTGGCCGCCGCCGGGCGGGCCGACGCGCTGGGCGGCACGGACCGGGACCCGGTCGAGGATCACGTCCGAGGTGGCCGCCGCCCGCACCCCCAGCTGCTCGACCCGGGCGTCCAGGGACACCCCTGGTGCGTCGGCGGGGACCAGGAACGCCGTGGGGCCGCTGCCGTCGACCAGGGCGAAGACGAGCAGCAGATCGGCGTTGCGCGCGTTGCTGGTCCACCGCTTGCGTCCGCTCAGCAGATAGCCCGTGCCCTCCTTACGGGCGACCGCGCTCAGGGCGAACGCGTCGCTGCCCGCCCGCTCCTCGGACAGGGCGAAGGCCCCGATCCTTCCGGTGGCCAACTGCGGCAGATACTGCCTGCGTTGGTCGCCCGTGGCGTGGCGCAGCAGCGTTCCCGCGACGAGGACGTTGTGCACGTGGATCCCGACGGCGACTCCCGGGTCCACTCGCGCCACCTCCTCGATGGTGAGGATCAGGCGGCAGAGGGTGCCGCCCGCGCCGCCGTAGCCGCGCGGGATCTCCACCGCCATCAGGCCTTCGGCGAAGAGGCGCTCGCGCAGGGTGGCGTCCAGGGCCGCCTTCCTGTCCATCGTGGCGGAGAGCGGGGCGATCTCCTCCTCGGCGAACCGCCGGACCTTCTCCCGCCACCGCTGGTTCTCCGGGCTGTCGGGGTGGTCCGTGGCGTGCGGCACGGGTGTCGCTTTCACCGCTCCTCCCCGGGCACGGCCCTGCGGGCGGCGTCCACCGTGCTCGCCAGCTCCGCCACCGTACGGGCGGCCAGCAGTTCGCTCACCGCCAGGTCGAGCGCGTACTCACCGCGCAGCCGGGCGACCAGCCGCATCGCTCCGAGCGAGTGCAGGCCCAGGTCGCCCAGCTCGTCGTCCGCGCCCACGTCGGGGACCTGGAGCAGTTCGGAGAGCAGCCCGGCGACCAGCCGCTCGGCGTCGGTCCCCGGGGCGGTGTGCCGGTCGCGCCCCCCGGTGTCCGGTACGGGGAGGGCGGCGGCGTCCACCTTGCCGCCGGGGGTGGTGGGAATCCGGTCGATCCAGTACACGGCGGCCGGGACCATGTGCTCGGGCAGTCGGGCGCGCAGCGCCTCCCGTACCACGTCGGTGAGCAGGGGCCCGGCGGCGAGGGCCTCGTCCGGGCGCTCGGGCACGGCGTACGCCACGAGGCGCTGTGCCGCACCGGAGCCGAACACGGACACCGTTGCCGATCCGACTCCCGGCACCCCGCGCAGCGCGGCTTCGATCTCGCCCGGTTCGACCCGGAAGCCGCGCACCTTGACCTGTGCGTCGGCGCGGCCGAGGAAGCGGAACTCGCCCTCGGAGGTGGCGGTGGCGAGGTCGCCGGTGCGGTACAGGGGGCCGGTCGAGGGCAGGGCCGTCGCTGCGTCCACGCCGAAGCGCTCCGCGGTGAGCCGGTCCCGGTCGTGGTATCCGGAGGCGACCGCGGGCCCGGCCACGCACAACTGGCCGGTGGCGCCCACCGGTACCGGGCGGTCGTAGGCGTCGAGCAGGTACACCCGCTGGTTGGGCAGCGCGCGGCCGATCGGGATCGGCAGGCCGGCGTCCGCCTCCTCCTCGCGCACCAGGTGATAGGTGGAGACCACGGTGGCCTCGGTGACCCCGTAGAGGTTGTACAGCTCGATGTCCCGGTCGCCGAACCGGGCGAACCAGGGCCGCAGGATCGCGGGTTCCAAGCGGTCGCCGCCGAGGAAGACCCTGCGCAGCGCGGTGTCCCCGGCCAGCTCGGGCACCAGGTGCTCGAAGAGCGAGGGCGTCTCGCTGAGCACCGTCACCCGCTCCTCGGCGATCAGCCGGGCCAGGGCGCGCGGGTCGCGTCCGGTCTCGCGGTCCACCACGACCAGCGTGGCGCCGTTGCCCAGGGCCCCCCAGATCTCCCACACCGAGTAGTCGAAGGCGAAGGAGTGGGCGAAGGTCCACACGTCCTCGGCCGTGAAGCCGAAGACCTCGCGGCCGGCGGCCAGCAGGCTCTGCACGTTGCGGTGGGTGATCGGTACGCCCTTGGGCCGTCCGGTCGATCCCGAGGTGTGGAGGAGGTAGGCCGGTGCGTCGGGGTGTGCGGCTGTCGGCGGGGCGCTGCCGGCCGCCTGCCGGTCCACTGCGGCGAGGGTGACCACCCGGGCCTCGGCCACGGTGAGCGCGTGGTCCGTCGCGCCGTCGGTGAGGACCAGTTCCGCGGCCGAGTCGGCCAGGACCTCGGCCAGCCGGTCCGCCGGGTACTCCGGGTCCAGGGGGACGTAGGCGGCGCCCGCCTTGAGCACACCGATCATGGCGGCCACCAGTTCGGTGGAGCGGGTCAGCCACAGGCCCACGCGGCGCACGTCCGGGCACCGCTCGCGCAGGGCGGCGGCGACCCGGTCGGAGTACGCGTCCAGCTCCCGGTAGGTGAGCGTACGGCTCCCGTGGCGTACGGCGACCGCGTCCGGGCGCAGCCGGGCGTGGCGCCGGAACGTCTCGTGCAGGGTGCCGTCCTCCGGTTCCGTGAGGGGGGTGGTCGCGGGCTCCGGAGCGCTGGGAAGGGCCAGCTCCCCCAGCGTGACGTCGGGACGCTCGGTCAGCTGGGTCAGCACCGCGACGACGTCGTCGGCGAAACGCTCCGCCACCGCGTCGGACACCTTCCGGCGGTCGTGGACGATCCGCAGCGGCATGACGTCGCCGGGCATGATCACCATGGTGATCGGGAAATGGGGCCTGCCGTCGTAGACCAGTTCGGTCATCCGCGCGCCGACGTCGGCCAGGTCGAAGTCCGGCATCGGTACGTTCTCGTACGAGACGCTGCTCTGCAGGACCGGGATCGCGGGGTCCCGGCCGAGCAGGTCCGGCATCTCGGACAGGGGCACGGCACTGTGCCCGCTCACCTCGACGACGTTTCGGCCGAACTCCCGTAGCCAGGACCGCAGACGGGCCGTGGGGTCCAGCGTCCTGCGGAGCGGCAGGGTGGCGATCATCGGTCCGAGGATGTCCTGCGAGCCGACCAGGTCGGGGGGCCGGTGCGCCATGGTGATGCCACAGGTGAGGTCCGTGACGCCGAGGAAGCGGCCCAGGACGACGAACCAGGCTCCCTGGGCGAGCGTGGCGAGTGTCAGCTGTTCCGCGCGGGCCAGGGCGGTGAGCCGCGGCGCCAGGTCGCCCAGGATCCGTTCGACGTGGGCGTGGACCGGCTCCCCGGCGGGCACCTCGGTTCCGCCCAGGTGCACGTCCTCCACCGGCTGGTGGCCGGCCAGCTCCTTGCGCCAGAACTCCCGCGCCGCCTCGGGGTCCCGGTCGCGCCACCAGGAGAGGTAGTCGCGGTACGGCCGCCCCGGGGAGACGGTCGGCCGCCCGCCCCGGCACAGCGCCCGGTAGTGGCCGAGGAAGTCCTGAATGGCCAGCGTGAACGACCAGCCGTCCATCAGCAGGTGCGAGAACCGCCAGGAGAACGTCCACCGTTCCGCGCCGCGCCGGATCAGGGTGCCGCGCATCAACGGCGCGTCGGCGAGGTCGAACCCTTCCTTCCGCTCGGCCTCCAGCGACGCCCGCAGCCGCTCCTGTTGCGCGGGTTCGTCGAGATCGCGCCAGTCCAGCGTCTCCAGCGGCAGCCGGGCGGAGCCGTGCACGACCTGCACCACTTTTCCGTTCCTGCGCCAGTGGAAGGAGGTGCGCAGGATCGGGTGCCGGTCGACCACCAGCTGCCATGCCCGCTCGAAGCTCTCGGGGTGCAGCGTCCCGGCGAACTCCAGTTGCAGCTGTTCCACGTAGACGCCGAGTCCCGGCTGGGCCAGTTGCTCGTAGAGCAGGCCCTGCTGGATCGGTGAGAGTTCGTAGATGTCCGCGATATCGCGGGCAGGTCGCTCGGTGGCACCGTTGTCCGTCATCTCGCCGCCCCATCCAGCGTTGTCACTCATCACAGCCCCGTCCACCGTTGTCAGTCATCACAGCCCCGTCCGCAGTCGTCAGTCATCGCAGTCCTCTGCCCGCCGTCGCGGCTTCCTCGGCCCGTTCGCCGCCGTCGGCCGTGCCGGGCCGTCCGCCGCCGTCACCGGTCACCGGTCACCGCAGTTCGTCGAGGAACGCGTCCAGCTCGTCCTCGGAGAGGCCGGACAGCGGGAAGTCGGACGGTTCGTAGGTCCCCGCCGCCGCGCCGCAGTGCTCGGCGATCTCCCCGAGCACCGTCGCGAAGGCGTCGGCCAGGCGGGTCGCCCCGTCCTCGGACACGGAGGCGCCCAGGAGCCAGCGGACGCGCAGGGCGCCGTCCACCACGGCGGCGCTCAGCTGTCCTTCCGCCCCGTCGTGCCAGCCGGCGAGCCCGGCCACTCCGGTGAAGTCCGCGGGGACCGTGATCGCGTCGTCGCCGTGATCCCAGGTCACCACCTCCCTGACCGCGACCGTCGCCCCCCGGACCGGAAGCGGGTCCGTCGTCCGCAGCCGGCTCTTCACCGAGGTGAGCACTTCGGCGAGGGGGGTCCGAGCCGCCGCCGGCTCCATGGTCCGCAGCTCGGTCACCCGGCCCACCAGGCGGCCGGCCGGCTCGTCGCTGGCGGCCAGGTCGGCCCGCAGCGAACGCTCGACCAGCAGCTGCGGCGGTTCGCCCAGGGCCCTGCCCAGTGCGGCGGACGCCGCCGCCACCAGCACCTCGGTCGGGTCCAGGTGGTAACTGGCCGCGGCGGCGGTGAACAGCTCCGCCGTACGTGCGGCGTCCAGTTCGATCGTCTGTTGCCGGGGCAGCGCCCGCGGCGCCCCGGGGAGCGCGTCGAGCCCCGCCGGGTGCGCCGGCTCCCGGCGCAGGCCCTGGTTCCACGCCTGCGGAGAACCCGCGCCCGCGCTCCACACCACGGGCTGACCGGCGGCCAACCGGTCGTACGCCTGGATCAGTTCGCGGCAGAGCAGGAGGACGGAGGCGTCGTCCATCAGCCCCTGCGCCACCGTGCAGGCCAACACGCTGCCCCGTTCGCCCAGCCGGAACACCGCGGGCTTGACCGTCGGCCCGGCCTCGATGTCCAGCTCCCCGGCCATCTCGTCGAGCATCTGCGTCACCGCCTCGGCCCGTACGTCGTCGGGCAGTGCGCCGAGGTCGATCTCCGGGACCTCATGGTCCTCGCCCCGGTCGGCCCGCACCACGAACGGCCGGCCGTCCTCGGTCCGAACCCGCGCGCCGAGGGCCGGATGGCGGTCGGCCAGCGCGCTCAGTGCGCGGCCGGCCAGCACGGGGTCGAACGCGTCCGGTACGTCCAGCAGCACCGATCCGGCCTGGGCCCGTGCCACCGCCTGGTGCGGGGTGAGCGGCACGGCCGCGCCCACGTCGCCGACGCCCGTCACGGCGGGTACGGCCCCGGCCAGTTCGATGAAGCTGGAGGTCTCGAAGAGGTTCTGCGGGGTGATCGGGATGCCCTCGGCGTTGGCCCTCCCCACGAGTTGCACCCCCATGATGGAGTCGCCGCCGAGCTCGAAGAAGTTGTCCCGCGCCCGGGGCCGCTCCACGCCGAGGAGATCGGCGGCCAGGACCAGCAGGGTGGCCAGCGCCCCTGTCGCCGGCTCCTCCTCGTCCTCCGGCGTGCTCGCGGTCGCCTCGCCCGCGTGCCGGGGGTCGGGCAGGGCCGAGCGGTCGACCTTGCCATTGGCGCTCAGCGGCATCGCGTCGATGGGGACGATGTCGGACGGGGTCATGTAGGAGGGCAGGGACGCGGCGAGGTGGGCCCGCAACCGGTCGGCGAAGTCCGGGGCGTCCCGCAGCCCGGGGTGGGCCGGGACGACATGGGCGACCAGCCGTTGCCGGGTACGCTCCCCGGGTGCGGACACCACGGCGCTGAGGACGTCGGGGTGGCCGCTCAGAGCGTGCTCGACCTCGCCCAGTTCGATGCGGTAGCCGCCGATCTTGACCTGGAAGTCGTCGCGGCCGAGGAACTCGATGGTGCCGTCGGGCAGATACCGCCCGAGGTCGCCGGTGCGGTACAGCCGTTCCCCCGTCTCCGGGTGGACGATGAACGACTCGGCGGTGCGCCGCTCGTCCCGCCAGTACCCTTCGGCCAGTCCGGCCCCGGCGATGTGCAGGTGGCCCGGCACCCACACCGGCGCGTGCCGCAGCCGGTCGTTGAGGACGTGGAAGCGCTGGTTGCGCAGGGGACGGCCGTAGGGGATGGACGGCCAGTCGGGCGCGACCTCGCCGATCGGGTGGGCGATGGACCAGACGGCGGCCTCGGTCGCGCCGCCCAGGCTGATCACCTCGGTCGCGGGGGCCACCGCCCGGAGCCGGTCCGGCAGGGACAGCGGTATCCAGTCGCCGCTCAGCAGGGTCAGCCGCAGGCCGGGGAGGTGGCCCGGGCCGTCGGCCGCGCCCCGGCTCTCCAGGTGCTCGACGAGCATCTGCATCAGGGCGGGCACCGAGTTCCACACCGTGACCCCGTGGAGCCGGCACAACTCGGTCCAGCGGTCCGGGGCGCGGCGGTCCGCATCCGCGGGCAGCACGACGGCACCGCCTGCCGCGAGCATCCCGAAGACGTCGAAGACGGAGAGGTCGAAGCTGAGCGAGGACAGCGCCAGGACCCGGTCGCCCGGCCGGATGCCGTACCGCTCCTCGACGTCCACCAGGGTGTTCAGGGCGGCGCGGTGACTGACCGCCACGCCCTTGGGCGTTCCGGTGGAGCCCGAGGTGTAGATGACGTAGGCGGTGTCGTCCGGCCGGGCGGGGCAGGTCCACGCTCCAGGAACTCCACCGACCGGTCGATGTTGCGGATGGCCGGGGCGACGGGGCTGGTCTCCTCGAAGTGCTCGCGGGCCTGCCGGCCCCGCTCGACCTGGGCATGGTTGACCTGGTGGCGGGCAGTGTCGTCCGACATTGCCCGGAAGGCGACGTCCGGCCTGCGGAGGAGGCTGGTCGCGGCGGTGGTTGCCACCGCCTCGTCGCGGGTGAACTCCTCCACGACCCGGATCTTCTCCTGCTCGGGTACTTTCGCCGCGACCGTCGGCCGCTTGAGGAAGTCGGTGGTCACCGCCGCGGCAACGTCCTCGTCGCGGGCCAGGGTGTGGATCGCGGTGATCTTCTCCTGCGGGGTGACGGGCTTGACGACCTGGCGGCCCGTGCGGCGTTTGGCATCGTCGGGAGTCCACCGGGCCTTGCCCTCGGGCGGGGTGAGGATGGTGGCCCACCGTTCCCCGCCATCGACGATGCCCGCCAGGATGGTGTGGACGGTGAAGGACACCCCCGACACCCGGCGGTCCTCCGGCCACCTGGACGCGGTCCACCTGGCCGTTTTCACCGTCGAGTACGACAGCCCGATGTCCTCGGCCAGACGGAACAGCGAGTCCTTGACCGTGAACAGCTCCTCGGCCGGGGCCGAGCCGCCGTGCTCGCGCATCGGCTCGACTTCGAGTGCGTAGTCGCCAATCGTGAACTGGATCCGGCTGGACGTCTCGACCAATTCCCGCAGCTCAGCGACGATCTCCGCATAGCGGTTCACACTGACGCTGCCGACCTTGTCGGCTATCTCGATCTCTTCGGGCATGGCTTCCACCACCCACCGCGGACCGGTGCACGGCCAAACAGCCGTGGCGAGACCCGGCGCGCTTCCCGACCGAGAGTCGGACCGGAAATGCGACGATCACAACGGACGACCGCAATTGACCAGGTTCTGATCGGGGTTGGAATCCGGATGCGTTCGCGATGCGGTCACTGTGACCGTTCGCCAAACGTTTCCTTCCGGGCCCTCCAGGCCCTCGTGACGCACCGCCGCGAGCAGTAGACCACGTTCGAACGGCGGTCCACCCCGGCCACCCAAGTCGCCCTGCACTCGGGGCACTCGGCTCTGCCGACACCACTCAACTCCGCGGCCACCCGCTTGCGCAACCGGCGGTCCCGGCGCCACTGCCTGGAACGACATGCCACTGGTCAGCGGCGGCGGCGCGGCGACGTGCTTCCTCCAGACTTGGATGCACGGTTCCGTTGCGCCATGAGGCAGAGGCCGGCCCGAGGCCATGGTGTTATCGGGCGAGGAAGGCGCTGACGGTTTTGCCGCCGGTGGGCCGGTGGATGACCGCGGTGGTGCGGGCGAGGTGGTTGACCATGCGCCAGCCGAAGCCGCCGGTGGCACCGGTCAGGTCGGGGGTGCGCATGTGCGGGGCCCTCGGGCTGGGATCGTCGACGGCCACCTCGATGAGGTCGGGATGGGCGGTCAGGCGGAGGGTGTAGGTGCCGCCTCCGTGGCGCAGTGCGTTGGTGACGAGTTCGGAGACGACCAGGATCACGGTGTCGGCCGAATCGGGGGCGGCGGCCGGTTCCCGGAGGGCTTCGAGGAAGCTCCGGGCCTTCTCACGCGCATCGGCGACGGTGGCCGTGGGGCGGATGGCGGTGGCGTCGACGCGCATCGTGTTCGTCAGGTTCATCCTGGTCTCCTCTGCTCGTCCCAGTCTGGTCCTGCCTAGGTTGTCCCCTGTGCCCTGCCCCGCCCTTCTTAGTCCCCAGGGCCTGATTACCTCTCTCCTGAGCCACGGGAAATCTATGTTGGCCGGAGTAGACATCCGGCCAGGGTGTGGTTATGGTTTCTCTCGTAGCCGAGATCAGCAGGGCCCGGCAGAGACGAACTGGCGGGCAGCAGTACACGCAGGTGCAGTACGGCAGGACGGTTCGGTGGTGGAGTTCCGAAGCCAGGGTTGTTGCAGGAAGGCGACGGGGCTGACGACCGGACCAGGCGGCCCGCAGTGATCAGGGGCCGCCGCGAGAAGTACCGCAGTTCACGCAGTGGCAGTACCCAGCAGAGAAGTGCGAGCAGTACCTCGGTGAAGGCGTCGGCTGCGGGCGCGCGCACCGGAAGGTTCGGCAGTGGGGTTCCAAGCCGGAGCATATGCAGGACGGGCGACGGGGCTGGCTGCCGAAGAGTGACGCTGCCACAGGTCACCGAGACAGGACGCAGCATCAGCAGTACGCAAGCAGTTGACCCAGAGGGAAGAACGGAGGAGTTGGTCGCCATCAGGATCGCCCGGGTGCAAGAAGTGGGCCCGGGTACCGCAGGACATCGATAGTGAGGTGGTCTCCGGTCAAGCAACCGCGATCCCCGCAGCCCCCGACCTCTCCCGGGGCGGGCCTGCGGAAACAGAGAGCCGGCGCAGCCGATCACGGCCGGCCGATGGTGTAGCAGTTCCTTCGGGGCCCTGGTGCCATATGGCACCAGGGCCCCTCCGTGCGTTCCACAGAGAGGTGCAAGTGACAGCAGACGACTCGTTCGGCCGTCTCGACGACGACGACTACCCCGCCTACACCATGGGCCGGGCAGCCGAAATGCTCAACACCACACAAGGGTTCCTCCGCGCCATCGGTGAAGCCCGCCTCATCACCCCCCTGCGCTCGGAGGGCGGCCACCGCCGCTACTCCCGCTACCAGCTGCGCATCGCCGCCCGTGCCCGCGAACTCGTCGACCAGGGAACGCCCATCGAGGCCGCCTGCCGCATCGTCATCCTCGAATACCAGCTCGAAGAAGCTAAGCGGATCAACGCCGAACACCACCGCACGGCCCGGTGAACTCGTCTTCCGCAGCCTGAAGGGGAATGCGTCCTGCGAGGGTCGGCGGCCCCGATTGTTCGCCGGACACCGGGGAAGGAGGGCGGTAGGCAACGGGAAGATCCGCAGTGCGGGTCGCCGAAGACGAGGAGAGGGACCGGTGGGAAGTGTGTGGATGTACGCGCCGGACAGCGGGTACGGGGCCCGGCAGTCGATGGTGGGTTTCACAGTGGAGGCCGCTGACGGGGTCATCGGGCACGTGGACCGCCATCAGGACCAGCCCGGAATGCAGCACCTCGTTGTCGACACCGGCGTGTGGAAATTCGGCAGAAGCGTCCTGATCCCAGCCGGCTCCGTCACCTCCATCGACACCGAGGCGCAGAAGGTGGAGGTCGCACCGTCCCGGGAGGAAATCAAATCCGCTCCCCGCTTCACAACCGACAGCGAGACAGCCGACCCCGGCTACCTGTCCGAGGTCGGCGACTACTACCTGTCCCTGCGTACCTGAGCCGGTTCGGCGCCTCGCTTCCCCCGCCGGGGTGTTGCCAGAGTGGCCCCGGTGCCGGGCGGCCGCAGACCGCACGGGGCCCTACGTGGGATCCGGCCGGATGCGCGTCACCCCACCAGCGCCGGACGCAGTCGGCGGGAAGACACGGCTGTCCGGCCTCCCCTTGCGAGGCGTCGCCGGGCTGCAGCCTTCTCTGCCAGCAGCGCTACCCGGGCAAGATCAAAGCGGGCTTTGCCGGGCTGGCGGGCATGGCTGGTGGCGCGCTCATCGGAGCCATCTGCGGGGCTACAGCAGCCGCCTTCGGCGTCACCACCGGTGGCATGGGCCTTGCGGTCAGAGCCGGCTGCTACGCAGCGACGGAATTCGGAAGTTATGCCGCCGAAGACTTTGGCAACAGGCAATTTTAGACCAGGAGACCCATCATGATTGTCGCTGTCGTGCTCGTCCTGCTCGGAGTGCTGTTCGTCGCCATCGGAATCTACGCATCCCGGGCGCAAGGCAGAATGATCGCGGCGCGACAGGACGAGCGCAACGCGGTGATCGGCAAGTCGGTCACCCGAGTCCTCTTCCTGGGAGTAGGCGTGGTCTGCTTCATCGCGGCAGGCGCGTATGTCGTGGGTGAGATCTCCAGGAGTTGATGGCAAGGCGCCACATAACCCAGTCGTGACGGCCGCTCAGGAGCAAGACGCCACCAACCGCCTCCGAGAGATCGCGGCCAAAGCGCCCAAGGAGGTGTACTTCCAGGACGGCGGCCGCCTCGTCGGAACTGTGAACGAGGTGTGCTTCACCGTCATCGAGCACTTCGCGTTCGACCTATGGACGAGCGCCGCGAACAGCCTGTGCGCCCCGAACCGTCAACGGTTCGGGGCGCACAGGGCAAGCCGGCCAGCCCAGGCCGTCCACAGGAAAGACCTGGGGCACTCCGGGGGCGAACGATGTTGAAGCCACTGGCCGGATGTGGAACGCCGGACTCGACGGAGTATGCCGAAAGGCCGCCGGAATCGGATTCGGCATCGCGGCCGGTACGGCAGTGGAGGGCCTCTGCCTGCGAGGAGCTGCCGCAGGCGGCAGCCTAGGCGTGGCCGCCGGCGCCACCCCGTGTATGGCCGCCGGTGAAGCCGCAGGATCCTTCGCCGAAGAAAGAACCGTGGCCGCTTGGTCTTGACGAGTTGACTAGTGGGAGCGAGTCGACCCTCGCTCCCACCCGACTGAAAGGACGAGCCCCATGTGGCTCCTTTCATCCGAAGGTAAAGGGTCTTGGATTCCAGATGGCTGGCAAATACCCATCTTCCTCATCAGTATTTCCTGCGTTGCGATCACCACGCTGATCATCAGGAAATGGAATTCAAAGAAGTGAGAGAAAGCACATTTGTCGAGGGGGCAATGAGTAGGAAGAGAATCGCAGGAACCCCGGCAGTAGCGGTTGGTGTCGCCATCTGCTTCCTGTGGGGAGCTGCGGGCTGGCTACGGTACGGATCCATTGAGCTGTTTCCAACCTCAGCTTGAGCAGGTCAGATACAGGGTGAGGACCGTACAGCGCTGAACACTTCGCGAAGAACCCGCTGCAGGCGGTCGCGAGCCGGCAGGTCGGCAAACGACGACGAGAGGCGGATCAGCGCGCCAGCTCCGACGTGCCTCGCGCCTGGTCGCGGCTGGCGACTACCAGGTATCCATTGCTCTCGGGGTCGAAGGTGGTGGACTGCACCGTGAGCCCGACACTCTGCAACTGTGCCACGAGGTCCTCGTACCGGTAGGGCCAGATGGACAACCGCTCCGAGCAGGCTCGCACTGCCCCATCCGTTTCTATCTGGGCGACCACGATCTCGAGGAAGTGTTCCTGCTCCCAGCGCTGCTCGATCTGCCAGTAGTAGCTGACGACCGCATCGCGGTCGTTGCGGCGGATGAGTCGATCGCGAACGTCTACCCGTGAGCCGGCGGAGCGCACGCGCTCCCAGTTGCGTGAGTGGAGCACGAGGCGTCCGTCCGGATTCAGCAGCCGCGACATCGCTTCCAGTGCGGTCAGGCGCCCGGCTGCGCCCTCGGCGTGCCCGAGTGAGTTGCCGACGCAGAACACCAGATCGAACGTGGAGTCCTCCAGTTGGTCGGGCAGCTCGTCCCAGCTCGCGCGGAGGGCTCGAAGCGAGACGCCCTGCTCGTCGGCGGCCTTCTCGGTCCGGCGAACCATCCCCTTGCTGGCGTCTGCGGCGACCACGTCAAGGCCAAGACTCGCGAGACCGACGGCGAGCTGTCCGGTTCCACACGCGCAGTCGAGGACGCGCGCGTTGGGCGGCAGATAGCCCACGACATCGCTGTAGTAGACCGCGGCTGCCTGGGCGGGGGTCAACCTGTCGTCCCCGATCAGCCACTCGTATACGTCGGAAAGCGCCCCATAACCAGCCACCGCGATAACCTCCACCACTCGACAACGCGCGGGCTAGACCGCCCTGCGATTCGGACCTTGCGCCTCGCACTGTGCCGGGCCGTGTCAGCGAAGCATTGAGCAGGACCCAACCACTTCCGGCCGCTGAGACTCCACCGGATTTCGTGGGAAACCGCGGCACGCCACACCGACGCAGGTCCCCACTCCACCAGCGCCCCATCGGCCACGATGGAGGCAGTGAGCCCTCCTCAAGCTGCGTTGCCTGACCACGAGTTGGACCGTCCTGCGCAGCGACGAAGCTCCTGGTAGATGGGTTCTCGACCAAGATCACCCTTATCCGCCAGGAGCTTCGCGTGCTTGTCTACCCGTCCTCGATTAATCTGTCCAGCCGCACCCTGCGGTTCCTGACCGGACAACTGACAGCCCGGCGGCAGGAGATCGGAACGCCGTGGCGGCGCCTTCCCGCCGCACGTCAGGCACTGCTCCCCCTGGCCCATCTACGGTGCGGTGACACCTACGCCCAGCTCGCTGCCGGGTTCGACATCGGGATCGCGACCGTCTACCGCTACATACGTGAAGCCGTCGAGGCCCTGGCCGCCCTCGCCCCGTCCCTGGCCGAGGCGATGAAGACGATCCGAACGACGGCGTTCGTGATCCTCGACGGCACCCCGCTGCCGATCGACCGCATCGCCGCCGACACCCCGTACTACTCCGGGAAACACAAACGCCACGGCATGAACGTCCAGGTCCTCACCGATCCGTTCGGACGGCTGCTCTGAGCCTCGCCGACTCTGCCCGGCTCGGCTCACGACCTGACCGCCGCGCGGCAGCACGGCATCATCGAAGCCCTCGCCGATGCGGAACTCAAATGCTGGGTGGACAAGGCATATCAAGGCGCCGGCGGACCCGTCCGCGTACCGTTTCGGGGCCGCCGCCTCAAGCGATGGAAGCGTCGCCACAACACCACCCACGCCAAGATCCGCTGCCTCGGCGAGCGGGCCATGGCCACTATCAAGGGCTGGCGCCTCCTGCGGAAGCTCCGCTGCAGCACCAACCGAATCACCGACGTGGTGAAGGCCGTCCTCGTCCTTCACCACGCATCAGCGTGAGGTTGAAAAAGGTTCCATGTCGCAGGGCAGCCCGCCGTAGTGCACGAGGATCAGGGCCTTGGTCCGGTCGGTGATCAGCGATGCGAAGTGGTCGGGGTCGATATTGAGGGTGTCCGGCTCGACATCGCAGAAGCGCACGTTCACCGGGTAGTTCAGCAGCGGTTGCACACTGGCCTTGTACGTCTGCGGGGTCGCGATGATCTCGTCGCCCTCATTCAGGTCGAGCAGCCGTATCCCGATCTCCAGCGCCACGGTCCCGCTGGTCACCGAGAGCGCGTGCGGCACTCCGAGGTACTCGCGGAAAAACCGCTCGAACTCCTCTCGGTATCTTCCCCCGACAGGTTCTCACCGGATTCGAGCAAACGGGCCAGAACGCCGATTTCCTGCTCCCCCAGTACGGACCCCAGCTCCGGGTAAGGAATTTCGTACAACTGTTGCACCGTCTACCCCCATGACTTCCCGACCGCCTGAACACGTGTCACCCGAGCATTCGGGCATCGATAGGCTCCAGTCCGAATCGGCAACGCGCCGATCAACGGGTCGAATTTCCCGCGGCCATCCTCCGGAACGGACCGCAGGCTTGCGATATTCGTCCGGCACAAGCGCAACACTCTCAAATCTCACCGGAATCGGAAATACACCGCTTGGTGTAAGGCCGGTCTACGCCTTCCACACCCCGGTTCTCCCCCAACGATGGACAACCTCCGTGGCCCGGGCCGGGAACGGAACGCGGCCCTAGTACCGGCGTACTAGTCCGTTGTCAGGCCGACGGGCGTCGATTAGCCTCGACCTGCGCTCCATACGGAGTTTCGCGCAAACGGCGGAACGCCACCGCCCCTCATCCTCGACATCGAAAATCAGGGAGCCGCCGTGTCCGTGGACGTCATCAAGCAGTTGCTGCTCGATATCGGCATTTCGGAGCAGACGCTGAGCGAGGTCGAACCGTATACCCGGCTCCGCGCCGACATCGGTCTCAACTCTGTCGAGACCACCGACCTGGAGATTCAATTGCGCGAACGGTTCGGAGTCAGGATGGATCTGTGGGACAAGGACGACTACACGGTGGAGCAATTGACCCGCGGGATAGCGGAGGCCCCCCGATGAGTCCGCTCGGGACCCGGCCGCTGGACGGGGACGTCCCGGTGATCGACCGGCGACGGGCCGAGGCCTATCTGCGGGCCGGGCTGTGGCGCGAGGAGCGGGTCGCCGATCTGCTGCGCGAGGCGCGCCTGCGCCACCCCGACCGGCTCGCCGTGGTGAGCGGTACGACACGGCTGACCCACGGCGAACTGCACACGGCGGTCACCGCGGCCGGCCGGCGCCTGGAGGGGCTCGGCGTCCGTGCCGGGGACCGGGTGGTGGTGCAACTGCCGAACCGCGCGGAGTTCGTGGTCCTGGTCCTGGCCCTGCTCGACATCGGTGCCGAACGACGCCAACCGCCTACATCAATTACGCGGACACCGACCTGGCGAACCCGGAGTGGAACACGTCCAACGTTCCCTGGCACGAGCTGTATTACGGCGAGAACTATCCCGGGCTGCAAGAAGTGAAGGCGAAATGGGATCCGTTGAACATCTTCCACCACGCCTTGTCCATCACGAGCCCACAGGCAACGACGCAGAGGGAATGGTGAGTTCATGACGACCGAGGCCGACGCCCGCCGCACCGTGATATCGGCGATCTTCGGGACGCTGGCCACCCAGGCCGTAGGAGCTGCCGCGCGGCTGGAGCTGGCCGATCGTATCGGCGACGGCGAGGCCGGGACCGACGAACTGGCGCTCGCCTGCGGAGTGCCCGCCGAACAGCTGGGCAGGCTGCTGCGCGCCCTGGCCTCCCTCGGTCTGTGTGTCGAGTCCCGGCCCGGACGCTTCGCACTCACCGAGGCGGGGGCACTGCTGCGCCGGGACACCCCGGCGTCGCTGCTGGACTTCGCCGCCTTCCTCACTCACGACGTCTTCCAGCGAAACTGGCTCAATCTGGCGGAGTCGTTGGGCACAGGCCGGCCCGCATTCGACACGCACTTCGGCGAGCCGGTGTACGACTACCTGTCGGGAAAGCCGGAACTGGCCGCCCTGTTCCACGCGGCGATGAGCAAGCGCCATCTGCCGGTGGAAATGGCCGAGGCGATCTCCGGGGCCTACGACCTGAGCCGTTTCGGCACGGTGGTCGACGTCGGAGGCGGCGACGGCACGCTGCTCGCCGCGCTCCTCGAACGGCACCCGCGGCTGACCGGCACCGTGTACGAGACCGAGGCCGGGACCGCGCGAGCGCGGGAGACCGTCACCGCGTCCGGTCTGGAGAAGCGGTGCCGCGCGGTCGCGGGAGACTTCTTCGCCGAAGTACCCAAGGGTGCCGACCTCTACCTCATCAAGAACGTGGTGCTGAACTGGGACGACGAACGGGCCTCGACGATCCTGAGCCGGGTCCGGGCCGCCATGCCCGACCACGGCAAGCTGCTCATCGCCGAGCCGGTGCTGCCCGAGGTCGCCGACGCGGACAGCCTCAACCACGCCGCCCTGGAGAACCCGTATCTGACCGATCTGCACATGCTGGTCACCATCGGCGGCCGGCAGCGCACCAGGGCGGAGTACGCCACGCTCTGCGCCCGGGCGGGGCTGCGTGTCGTCCAGGTCGCACCGCTGGCCCAGGAGTTGAACGCGTCGCTGATCGAGGCCGTCCCCGACAGCGCGGTCTGACGGCGAGCGGTCCCGGCCGAGCCTGCGCCCGGCCGGGACCGCGCCCTCTCACCGTCCCCGCCCTCTCACCGTCCCCGCCCTCTCACCGCCCCCGCCCTCTCACCGCCCCCGCCCTCTCACCGCCCGCGCCCTCTCACCCGCCCGCGCCCTCTCACCGGTCACGGCTGATCACTTCCGGAGGCGGCGATCGCCCCCGCGTGCGGGCCGGTCAGGTAGGCGTGTCCTCCCGGCGCTGGTTCTGGACCAGTCCCTGGCGCATGGCCAGGACCACGGCCTCCATACGGTCCGCGACGCCGAGCTTGTGGTAAACCATGTGCAGATGGGCCTTCACCGTCTGCTCGGTGATATGCAGGGCCCGGCCGATCCGGCGGTTGGACAGGCCCTGGGCCAGCAGACTGAGCACTTCCTCCTGACGCCGGGTGAGCGTCAGGGGCTTCTGGGTGGCGCCGGGCCGGTTGTCCCGGGCCCCGGCCTCGCCGGTGGAATCGCCCTCGGACCGCGCCGGAGGGCGTGGCGCTCCAGGGGGCGTCGCCTGGGCCAGGACGCCATGGGAGCCCCGGTGCCGCGGTGAGACCAGATCCTTGCGTGCGCGGCGTGCGACGTCACCGAGCTCCTGGAGAAGGATCAGCACTTCGTCGATCTGCACGATGGCCGCCTGGGCTTGGTCTGCATCCTGGCGTTCCGTTAACGGTATGACATTCACACGATCAACCATCGGGTGATTCGCCTTTCGTTTGGACGACGCATGGGAACGAGCGCTTCAGGTTTACGGCTTCATGAGAATCACTTCACGATGCCGATGACTTCGCGTAATCCGAGGTAATCCAAGAGCGCCCCGGAAAGCCGGTCCGATGATGTTCACCGACAGGGGATCCGGAGCCTGGAGGGAATTTTTACCACGGTTTCGACTGCCGTCAACAGGAGGAATCATGGTGCCGACGCAGCCCGTACAGACCGCTGTGGCGACCTGTTGTCAGATCGCCCGGCCATCTCTGTGACGGGTCGCGAAAGGTGCTTATGCAGCTACCTCGCTGCGGTGTTCATGACGATGGTCACTGCCGCATTCCGCCCGGAACTCCGGTGGGGTGACGCCGTGCATAGGCTGCTCATCGATTCACTCCCTCACCGAGCGCGGCGACCGGGTCGGCCGAGGCGCCCTGGTGCGGTGAGAACGCGAGGAGCAGGCCGCCGGTGACCGGGTGGGTCAGATGAGTGCAGGCGACTCCGAAGACCGTCCGGACGAGCTCGGGGCTGAGTACCTCCGCCGGCGGGCCGTCCGCGACGATCCGCCCGCGGTGCAGGACGTAGAGCCGGTCGCAGTAGGCGGCCGCGAGATTGAGGTCGTGCAGCACGCACAGCGTCGCACGCCCCAGATCCCTCACCAGCTCCAGGAGTTCGAGCGCCGCGTACACATCGAGGTGGTTGGTCGGTTCGTCGAGGAGGAGCAGCGGGCTCTCCTGGGCCAGCGCACGCGCCACCAGGGCCCGCTGCCGCTCACCGCCGGACAGTGTGGAGAGCCTGCGGGCGCGGTGCTCCGTCAGGCGGACCCGCTCCAGTGCGGCGGTGACCTTCGCGCCCCCGCCGCCGGTGGCCGACTCGAAGGCCCCGAGCCACGGCCCGCGCCCCATGGCCACGACTTCCTCCACGGTGAAGTCGAAGTCCGGGGTGCTGTCCTGGGCGACGAGCGCCGCCCGTCGGGCGACCTCGCGCTGGCTGAGATCCGTGACGTCGTCCCCGGACAGGGCGACGCGGCCGGCGAAGGGGTCGAGCGCGCGGTAGACCGTACGCAGCAGCGAAGTCTTGCCGCTGCCGTTGGGCCCGACGAGGCCGACGCGCTCGCCGTCGGCGACGGCGAGGTCGCACTCCATGACGATCGGGGCGGAGCCGATGCGGACGCCGACGCCGGACAGGGCGAGTCTCATGACGCCTCCGAACGTCGCAGCAGCCACAGGAACACCGGCGCGCCGAGCACGGCGGTGACGATCCCGAGGGGCAGTTCCTCCGGGCGGACGAGAACGCGGCAGAGCAGGTCGACGACGACGAGGTAGACCGCGCCGACGAGCATGGCGACGGGAAGCAGCCGGCGGTGGTCCGGGCCCACGACCAGCCGTACGAGATGGGGAACGATGAGACCCACGAAGCCGATCCCGCCCGACACCGCGACCAGGACGCCGGTCAGGAGCGAGGCGACGACCAGGAGACGGATGCGGACACGGTGCACGGAGACGCCGAGCGAGAGCGCCGCGTCGTCACCGGCCGCCAGGGCGTTGAGCGTCCGGGTCTGCGCCAGCAGATGGACGCCGACGACCAGGACGGCCGCCGCCGGCAGCACGAGGTTCGACCATGACGACTCCGAGAGGGAGCCCAGCAGCCAGAACAGCACCGAGTGCGCCGCGTCCGCGTTGCCGCTCCGGAAGATGACGAAGCTGGTGGCTCCGCTGAACAGGTAGGAGAGGGTGACCCCGGCGAGGATCAGGCGGCTCGGGAGGACGCGGCCGGCGCGGCGCGACAGTCCGAGGACCGCGGCCATCGCCACGAGCGCGCCGACGAAGGCCGCCGCCGACGTGGAGAGCCCGGCCACCGCCACCGATCCGAGGGTGATGGCGATGGAGGCCGTCAGCCCGGCGCCCGCGGAGACGCCGAGCACATAGGGGTCGGCGAGCGGATTGCGGACGGTCGCCTGGAGAGTGACACCGACGACGGCGAGCCCCGCCCCGACCGCGGCGGCCAGCAGGACCCGCGGCATCCGCAGGTTCCACACGATCTGGTCGTCCATGACGCCGGGGGGCGCCCCGAGCCCGGTCAGGTGGTGGGCGATGACCCGGGTGACGGTTCCCAACGGCACACCGACGGATCCCACGGACACGGCCACGCAGACCGTGACGAGGAGGAGGGCGAGCAGCAGGGGTACGACGACGGGGAGGGAGAGGGGGCGGCCGCCGCGGATCGGAGTCGGCCCGGGGCCGCCCCGCGGGCTCTCGTCGGCGCCGGTGAGGAGCGGGCTGGATCTCTGCCTGTGCATCGCGGGCCCCTACTGCGAGCGGGACGGGATCGGGTGCAGAAAGGCCGCGATCTCGGTGACGCCTGACACCGGTCGCGTACTGCCGCGTGCTCCGGTCTTGGCCGCGTCGATGACGAGCACGCGCTCCTTCTTGACCGCTTCGACGGTGGGGAACGTGCGCTTCAGGAACGCGAGCGCCTCGTTCCGGCCCTTCTCCGTCGCGGTGAAGTTGTCGACGACGAGGGCCTCGGGGTCGCGCGCGACGATCTGTTCGGGGCTGACCGGGGCGAACTGGCCCGGCAGGTCGGCGAAGACGTTCGTCCCGCCGGCCCGTTCGAGCACGTCGTTGGCGAGACCGCCGCTGGTCACGTAGAGCTGACCGGCGACCTGGGAGAGCTCGGCGACCTTACGCTCGGGCTCCTTCGCGGTCCTCCGGCGTACGGCGTCGAGTTCGCCGCGCAGCTCGTCGGCCAGCTCGTGCGCGTGGTCCTCCACGCCGAAGACCGTGCCGAGCTGGTGCAGGTCGGCGTCGAGCGCGTCCAGTCCGGAGGTGTCCGAGCGCAGGTCCGCGGCGCAACCGCCGCCGACCACGTAGGTCGCGATCCCCAGTTCCCTCAGTTCGGCGATGCTCGGGCTGCCCTGCTTGCCGGAGACCTTCTCGACCTGATCGGTGATCAGGAGATCGGGCTTGGCGGCGATCAGCGCCTCGACGCTCGGATTACGCGTCCCGAGACTCGGCAGCGCGGCGAGTCGCTCCTTCAGCTCGGGCGCGGGGGCGGATTCGCCGCGGGTCTTCGCGACGATCCGGTCGCCGACGCCGAGCGCGAACAGGGTGTCGGCTATGGCGTCCGTGGTGATCGCCACCCGCTGCGGGGCCCGGTCGAGGTGGACGGTGCGACTACAGGACTCGAAGGTGACGCGGCTCGCCTTGTCGTCGTGGCGTGGGCCCGCTCCGGTGCCCCCGCACCCGGTGGCGCCGACCGCCGTGAGAGCGACGACCGCGCCGACCACAGCGGCGCGGGGGCGGTGGGGAGCGGCGCGGGAGCGGCGGCTCGCGGACGGGTGGTCGACGTGCGGTCGGAACATGACGAAACGTTCCCTTCGGTGAAGGCCGTGAGGGCGACATCCCGGACGGAGCTGCGTCCGGGATGACGTGCATGTTTATTGAATGAGGCTCAGTCGCCATGTTAGGTTACCCTAATGAAGCGACCAACATCACAGACTCCGGGGCTAGCCGGGCCCGGCGCGTTAATGCGTCTGCTCGCCCCGATCCGCAACCATCTCGTCATCTGTGCGGTGCTCTCGTGCCTGAGCGCGGCGGCGGGGATCGTGCCCTACATCGCCGTGGCCGAGATCGCGCGGGTCATGCTCGACGACCCCACTCCGTCGCACACCGCCATCTGGACCTGGGTCGGCATCGGGGCCGCGGGGGCGGGCCTCTGGCTCGTGCTGTTCGTGCAGTCCGCCCGGGTGGGGCACTACGCGGACGCGAAGATCCTGCACGACGTACGGGTGCGGATCGTGAAGCATCTCGGCAGGCTGCCGCTGGGCTGGTTCCGCTCGGCCGGCTCGGGCAAGGTCAAGCGGGCGATGACCGGTGACCTGGAGGAGATGCACGAGGTCATCGCGCACGCACTGGGACAGCTGATCGGGGCGACCACCGTGACGGCCGTCGCAACTGGCTATCTGCTCTTCGTCGACGTGCGCATGGCCTTCGTCGTGCTGGGTGTGCTCCTGCTGATGGGCGTCTTCTTCCGCATCTCGATGCGCTCCATGACGAGCCATATGAACCGACTGGTCGCCGCCGACGCCCGCATCAGCGCCGCCAGTGTCGAGTACGCCGACGGGATCCAGGTGGTCAAGACGTTCGGCACCGGGGGCCGTGTCCTGCGCCGCTACGACGACGCCGTGGACGAGCACACCCAGGCGTTCGCGGCCTGGGTCGCCGAGGTACGCCACAGCTCCGCGGTCTCGCGGCTGTTCGGCTCGGAGATGGCCGTCCTCACCGCCGTGGCGGCCGTGGGTCTGTTCCTCGTCGACCGCGGGTCGCTCGGCGTCGCGGACCTGGTGACGTTCCTGGTCGTCGCCATCGGGCTGCCCAACTCCATCCTGCCCGCCGTCACCGCCGCCCAAGGCGTGCGCAAGGGCCGGATGGGCGCGTCCAACATCGAGCAGCTGCTGTCGCGCACACCGCTGCCCGAGCCCGAGACTCCGCTGACGCCCGACGGTCACGGCGTCGAGTTCGACCGGGTCTCCTTCTCGTACGACGGGGTGACCAACGCGGTCGAGAACATCAGCGCCGTCTGTCCGCCGGGCGGGGTGACCGCCATCGTGGGCCCGTCGGGAGCCGGCAAGTCGACCCTGGCCGGCCTGCTGCCCCGCTTCCACGAGGTGTCGGAGGGGGGGGCGATCAGGGTCGGCGGGGTGGACGTGCGCTCGATCCCGTCCGCGAAACTGCTGGCGTCGATGTCGCTGGTCTTCCAGGACGTCGCCCTGCTGCGGGACAGCGTGTCGGAGAACATCCGCATCGGCCGCCCCGGCGCGAGCGACGCCGAGGTCCGCGCGGCAGCGGAGGCCGCGCACATCCACGAGGTGATCGCGGGCCTGCCCGACGGGTACGACACGCTGCTCGACTCGGGCGGCGGCAGTCTGTCCGGCGGTGAACGCCAGCGGCTGACGATCGCGCGGGCGATCCTGTCCGGAGCGCCGATCGTCGTCCTCGACGAGGCGACGGCCGCGTTGGACGCCGACAGCGAATCCGCGGTCCAGGAGGCGCTGTCCAACCTGGCGGTGGGCAAGACGGTGATCGTGATCGCCCACCGGCTGCACACCATCGCGGGCGCGGCCCAGATCCTCGTGCTCGACAACGGACGGCTCGTCGAACAGGGCCGCCACGACGAACTGCTCGCCCGGGACGGGCTGTACGCCCGGCTGTGGGCGGCACAGGAAGGAGTGCTCGCGTGATCCGCCGCCTGTACCGACTCTGGCCGAATCCGAAGCTGCTGGCCCGCCTGTGGCTGCTCACCGCGGCGCAGGCGGTCCTTCAGGGTCTGCTGCTCGCTCTGCTCATCCCGATTCTGGACGCGGTCGTGCGGCCCGAACCGGACGTCGGCGCCGCCACCCCGTGGTTGGTGCTCAGCGGGATCGGCGCGGCGCTGTACGCGGCATTGAGCATCATCGCCACCCCGGTGGGCTTCGCGGCGGCGGGCGCGCTCGCGGCGCAACTGCGCCGACGGCTGATGCACCATGTGAGCACGCTGACGCTGGGCTGGTTCACCGCCGAGCACAAGGCCCGGCTCGCGCGCGGCGTGACCGCGGACGTCGGCAGCGCCGCCCATCTGGCCGTCACCATCGGCGGGCCCGTGATCACCTCGACGCTGCTGCCCGCGACGGTCGTCGTCGTGACGTTCACGGTCGACTGGCGGATGGCGCTGCTGCTGTGCGCGATCGCGCTGGTCGCCTACCTGGCCCTGCAGCGGGCCGCGCGCATCGCCGAGATCACCGAGAGCGAGCTGGAGCAGGCGGCGGCCGGGGTGGCCAGTCGGGCGATCGAGCTGGGCCAGGCCCAGCCGGTGCTGCGCGCCGCGGGCCACGCCGAGGGCACGCCCCGGATGCGCGCCGCGCTGGAGGACCATCGCGAGACCTACCGCGACGGCATGCGCCGTGCGCGGCAGCCGTTCTTCGTCTACACCGGCGTGATCATGGCCGGGTTCGTCGCGGTGCTCGCCCTGACCGCCGAGCTGATGCTCAGTGGACGCATCGAGGTCGCCACGGCGATCGTGCTGCTCGTGCTCGCCGCCCGCTTCCTGGAGCCGCTCGGCAATCTCATCGACCTCATCGGCGCGCTGCGGGCGTTGCGGAACCAGATCGGGCGCATCGAGGAGCTGCTGTCCACTCCGGCTCTGCCGGTTCCGGCCGAGCCGGTACGTCTGATCGCCGAGGCCGACGTCGAGCTCAGGGACGTCACCTTCACCTACCCGGGCGGCGACACCCCCGCTCTGAAGAACGTGACCCTGCGCTGCCGACCGGGCACCACCACCGCCCTGGTCGGGCCGTCGGGGTCCGGGAAGACGACGGCGACCCGGCTCATCGCCCGGTTCTTCGACGTCGACTCGGGCCAGGTGCGCGTGGGCGGCGTCGATGTGCGCGAACTCGACCCGAGCACCCTGCTCGACGAGATCGCCATCGTCTTCCAGGACGTCTACCTGTTCGACGACACCATCGAGGACAACCTGCGCCTGGCACGCCCGGACGCGACCTGGAACGAGTTGCGGGAGGCCGCCGCCGCGGCACGGCTCGACGAGGTGATCGAGCGGCTTCCCGCCGGCTGGCAGACCCGGGTGGGCGAGGGTGGCGCGCAGTTGTCGGGCGGCGAACGCCAGCGCGTCGCGATCGCCCGGGCGATGCTCAAGCGGGCGCGGATCGTCCTGGTGGACGAGGCCAGCTCCGCCCTCGACCCGGAGAACGAGGCCGCGGTCACGCGGGCCATCGCCAACCTCGGCGACGACCCGGACCGCACGGTGATCGTGATCGCCCATCGTCCCGCCACCCTGGCCACCGCGGACCACGTGGTCTCGCTCGACGACGGCCGGGTCGTGGAGGCCGGCACCAGGGACGAACTGCTGCGCGCCGGTGGGGCGTTCTCACGGCTGAGCTCACAGTACGAGCGGGCCCGTCACTGGCGCATCGCCCCGGTGAGCGGCTGACCGGCGACACGTGACGGATCCCCGGGGAACAACCCACCGGCCGCCCGTCGCCCGAACCGCACCGCTGCCGTCGCCCCCCGCACCGGGGGGCGACGGCAGCGTAGGTCGGTTCGCGGTGCTCGGACCCGGTGCTCAGACCTCGGCGCGCAGGTAGCGGTGGGCGAGGTCGGTGATGTCGGCGATGAGCCCCTCGGCCAGGCGGTCGATGTCCTCGGCCTCGTGATGCAGCAGCGCGTGGGTGCCGCCGTACCAGGCGCTGTAGATCAAGAGCGCCGCCATGGCGGGGTCCGGGGCGTCCGCGGGCGGGTCGGGGCGCTCGGAGATGAGCTGCCGGAACGCTTCGACGTGCGCGTTCGTGGGACTGACCTCGATCTCCGTCGACGCGTTGATCGGGGTGTGGCCGTACAGCACATCGTGCAGCTCGGCATGTTCCAGGTAGACGCGGACCGCGTCACTGAGCCAGGCGTCCACGCGTCCGACCCAGTCGTCGGCGGGAAGGCTCCGCACCGCCGCGTTCTGCCGCTCGACCAGCCGATCGATGAAGCGGGCCTGTACCGCGAGCATGATCTCGCGCTTGGAGCTGAAGTACAGGTAGAAGGTGCCGATCGCGATTCCCGCGCCCTCAGCGATCTCATCGATCCGGGCAGCGTCGATGCCCCGCTCGACGAACACCCTCTCGGCCGAGTCCAAAAGGTCGGCACGCCGCTCCTCCGCGGGTTTGGTTCGCGGGCGTCCAGGGGTGATACGGCGCACACTCATTTCACGGAGTCTACGTGTTCGACGGCGGTTACAGGCCACTGGGGCCCGGCCCGCGACGGCCGGCAGCCCAACGGCCGGCCCGGGTTTCCGCGCGAGCCGGACCGCGGTCCGCGCCGGCTCGGACGCCGGAGGGAACCTCGGCCTTCTCGGGGGGACCTCCGGCGTACGGCGGAGCCGCGGCGGGCCCGGGAGACTTCCGGGCCCGCCGCGGCTCGCGGCTTTGCGTGCGTACGGCTGTCAGCCCGCGAAGCAGAGCGGCTGGCCGCCGGTGAAAGCGAAGCAGGAGACCTGGCGGGAGGTCGTGCCGGTGCGGCCGCCCCGGTCCGTGACGGTCAGCTGCACGGTGTAGGTGCGCTGGGCGGACGGGTAGCGGTGGGCGACGGTGGCGCCGGAGCCGGTCGTGCCGTCGCCGAACTTCCAGGCGTACGAGGCGATGTCACCGTCCGGGTCGCTGGAGGCGGAGGCGTCGAAGGAGCAGTCGCCGTACCAGCACGAGAGGGTGAAGGAGGCGGACGGGGCCTGGCCGGGCGAGGGCTCGGTGGTGCCGGCGGTGACCTGCTTGGTCAGGGTGCCGCTCTCGCCGCTGTCGTCGGTGACGGTGAGCTTGACGGCGTAGGTGCCGGCCTTGGTGTAGGTGTGGGACGGCTTCGCGCCCTCGCCCTCGCTTCCGTCGCCGAAGTCCCAGGCGTAGGAGGCGATGTCACCGTCCGGGTCGGTGGAGCCGGAAGCGTCGAAGGTGCAGGCCGGGGTGGTGGTGGAGCACTGGGCGGTGAACGTGGCGACCGGCTTGCCGGGTTCGGACGGGCCGCCGCCGAGGTCGGTGACGTCCAGCAGCCTGTTCGGGGAGGAGGAGCCGGGGTTGGTGACGACGCCGGAGAGGGCGTTGTTCACCAGGGCGTCCCGTACCTGCTGCGGGGTGGCGTCGGGGTGGGCGGAGAGGTGGATCGCCGCCGCGCCCGCGGCGTGCGGGGTGGCCATCGACGTACCGCTCATGGTCTGGGTGCCGCCGCCCATGCGCGTGGAGACGATGGAGCCTCCGGGGGCGAACAGATCCAGGCAGCGGCCGTAGTTGGAGAAGCTGGAGCGGCCGTCGTTACTGTCGGTGGAGCCGAGGGTGATGGCGGCGGGCAGCCGTGCGGGGCTGGTGCTGCAGGCGTCCCGGTTGTCGTTGCCGGCGGCGACCGCGACCGGGATGCCGGCGTTGATCGCACCCTGGACCGCGTCGTCCATGGCCCGGTCGACGCCGCCGCCGAGCGACAGGTTGGCGACGGCCGGCTTCTGGGCGTTCCGGACGACCCAGTCCATGCCCGCGACGATCTGCGAAGTCGATCCGGTGCCCTGGCAGTTGAGTACCCGGACGCCGACGAGCTTCGCCTTCTTGGCGACGCCGTAGCTCTTGCCGCCGACCGTGCCGGCGACGTGAGTGCCGTGTCCCTGGCAGTCGGCGGAGTCGGCGTCGTTGTCGATGAAGTCGTACCCCGAGGACGCCCGGCCCTCGAAGTCGGTGTGCTGGCGGTAGAGGCCCGTGTCCACGATGTACGCGGTCACGCCCTCGCCCTCGTTGGGGTAGGCGTACGAGGCGTCCTTGACGCCGTCGACCCGATCCAGGCCCCAGGAGGGCGGGTTGGGCTGGGCCCCGGTGGCCCGGACCTCGGCGTCGGCCTGGACGTAGCGGACGCCGGGCTCCGCCGCCAGCTTCTTCGCCTGGGCGGCGGTCGCCTTCAGCGCGAAGCCCTTGAAGGCGGTGGAGTACACGGTGCGCACCGTGCCACCGTGCTCCGCGACCAGGTCGGCGGCGGCCGTGCCCGCGGCGATCGAGGGCGCGTCGTCGAGGGCCACGATGTACCGGCCGGGTATGGCCTCGGCCCGGTCCGCGCCGAGGACGCGGCCCTCGGCGGGCGGGGCCGGGGCGGTCGCCCCGTGGGCGGGGGCGGTTCCGGCGAGTCCGAGCGCCATGGCCGCGGCGGCCGCGGTACACAGTGCGCCGACGAGGCGCGGTCTGCTGGTTGTGCGCATGATCTGGTTGCTCCCTTGGCTCCGTGTGATGGGGAACCGTGCCGGGCCGCCGAGAGTTGGGGAGGGCGGCCCGGCACGGGTGACACAGGAGCCGCCGCTCCGGGCTGGGGCGTGGGGCAGGGTGTGTGCCCGGTGCGACGACGGGGGCAACTCTCCGGTCCGGCCCGGGCCGGAACAATCCGTACGGCACTGCGTAGCGCCACCTATTCAATGGCCCCCGTACGCCCGGAATCATCCGGGCCGCCTTCCGGGTGGGTCTCCCGCACCTCCCCGCGGGCGGAGACGTTCAGCTTCCGGAGCACCTTCGCGACGTGCTGTTCCACGGTGCGCGGCGACAGGAACAACACGTCGGCGATCTCCCGGTTGGTGTGTCCCGTCGCCACCAGGCGGGCGACGTCCCGTTCGCGCGGGGACAGTTCGTTGCCGTATCCCCTGCGCCCCCGCCGGGGCCCGGGCGGAGCTCCCGCGCCCCGCTCCCGCAGGGCGCTGCGGCAGCGCGCGGCGTCCCGTACGGCACCCAGCGCCTCGAAGCGCGCGGCGACCTCACGCAGTCGCTCCACCTCTCCTTCGGCGGCCCGCTCCGCGCACAGCGCCGCCGGATACGGGGCCGGGAGCGCCGCGTACTGTTCGGCGGCCCGGGAGTGGTCGCCCCGGCAGGCGGCGAGCGCGGCGCGCGCGGCGGGCACGTCCAGGTCACCGAGCCCGGCGGTGAACTCGGCGAGCACGGCATGCGCTTCGGGGGCGCGGCCCGCCCGGCGGTACGCCGTCAGCGCCGCCGGAACCAGCTCCGCGGCCCAGACCCAGACGCCCTTGCGGCGGACCCGGTCCAGCGCCCGCACGGCTTCCGCGCACGCCTCGTCGCTCTCGCCCCGCTCCAGCCGTATCCGTACGGCGGCGGCCGACGCGGCGGCGAGTACGGGCGCCGGGGCGTTGACGGGGTCCCCGAGCGCCGCCGCGTCCAGATTCTCCAGCGCCGCGTCCCACTCGCCGTGGGTCTCGGCGAGCAGCCCGAGGACGAGGTGGGCGTCGGACGCGATGCCCGAGACGCCGGGCGCGTCGGCCAGGACCGTACGGGCCCGGTCGGCGAGGCCGCGCCAGGCGCCGCGCGTCCAGGCCATGCGCAGGGCGGTGCCCTCGATGATGCCGCTGAGGAAGGGCGCTCCGGCCGCTTCCGCCAGTCGCACCCCCTCGTCCCGGAAGCGTTCGGCGTCGGCGGACCGGCCCACCCAGGCGAAGGCGTCAGCCGCGTTGGCGCACATCCGGGCCAGTTCGACCCGCTCGGCCGCGTTCCGCCCGTCGGCGAGGAGCTTCTCGGCTTCCCCGCGCACCGCCTCGCCGTCGCCGAGGCAGACCCGCAGCGTCAGATGGTTGCCCCGCACCGCGATCCGCAGCGCGCGGTCACCGTGCCGGGCGGCGAGCTCCTCGGCCCGTTCGGCCCAGTGCGCGTGGACGGCGACGGGGTGCTCACCCCAGACCGGCATGGCGAGGCCCGCCATGGCGCGGGCGGCCAGCTCGGGGCGTGTCCGCAGCTCGTCCACGGCCAGCTCGGTGTCCAGGCGGCCCTGTTCGTGCCGGCCCGCCTGGTTGTTGAGCAGCAGCCCCAGGTTGAGCCGGATCTCCCCCCGTACGGCGTCCGGCAGTTCGGCCGAGTTGGCCGAGGAGACGACGCGGCGCAGCAGCCGGCTGGAACGCCGGTGGGCCAGTCCGAAGAGGGCCGCCCGGCTGAGGCGCACCGCGAGCCGTGCCCGGTCCGCCTCCGGGAGGAGGGGGTCGTCCAGGACTCCCTCGTAGAGCTCGACGGCGAGCGCCGCGTCACCGAGCTTCCGGGCGGATTCGGCGGCCTGTTCGGCGTACGTGCGCCAGGCGTTCAGGTCGCCCGCCTGGCGAGTGTGGTGGGCGAGCTGGACCAGTGGCGGGGGGTCCTGGGCGGCGAGCACGGCGGTGGCGCGTCGGTGGAGCCGTCGTCGGTCCGGCCTCAGAAGCCCCTCGTAGACCGCTTGTTCGGCCAGACCGTGCCGGAACCCGTAGCGGTCCTCCCCGCAGTCGTGGAGCACGCCCGCGCGCAGGGCCTCGCGCAGGGCGTCGGCCGCCTCTTCGCCGTGCTGGTCCGCCACCGCGCCGATCAGCTCCTCGGCGGCGGGCACCCTCAGTACGGCGGCGGCGTGCACGGCGGCCGCCGCCGGCTCCGAGAGGCCCGCCACCCGCTCGGCCATGGCGTCGCGCAGGAGGAGGGGCACCGCCCCCTGGGAACCGTCGAGTTCGTCCGGTTCCTCCAGGACGAACTCGAGGACGAAGGGGATGCCGGCCGTGCGTTCGTGCAGCCGGCGCGCCACGACGGCGGGGACGTCACGGCCGGTCAGCGCCGCCGTGAGGGTCCTGACTCCGGCGACGTCGAGCGGGCTCAGCGGGAGGACCACCGAGGTGACGCCCGGCGGGTGCCGATATGCCCGGCCCAGCGGCAGGGCCCCGCTCCTGAGGTCCTCGCGGCGGTAGCTGAGGACGGTGGACAGGCCCGGCGGCGGGTCGTCGGCCAGGAAGCGGAGGAGATCCCGGGTGCCGTCGTCGGCCCAGTGCAGATCCTCCACGACGAGGACCACCGGGGACACCGCCGCGAGCAGAGCGCGCACAGCCCGGAAGAGACGGTGGGCCGCCGCCTGCGGATCGAGCAACGGGGCCGGTTCGGCGGGAAGTTGACCGGCGAGTTCGGGAAGGTAGGGGCGCAGGGCTCCGCAGACCGGGTTGAGCCGCTCGGGGACCGCGCCCTCCAGGGTGCGCAGGACGTCGAAGACGGGACCGTACGGGAAGGGCTCGCGCAGCGGCGGGCAGGCCCCGGCGAGAACCCGGGTGCCGGGCGGGCGGCCGGGGCCGGGCACCGGGTGTCCGACGGCCTCCCGGATCAGCCGGGTCTTTCCGACGCCCGCCTCCCCCTCGATCAGGGCGACCGACGGCGGGTGGGCCATCGCGTCGAGCAGGGCGTGCAGTTCTCCGGTCCGTCCGACCAGCACCAATGCGGACTCCCCTGATGGCGGCGGCAGATGACGGCGAAACTACCCCCGGCCGACGGGGCCGTCCAGCGGCATCCCGACATCGCGGGATCCCGGCGTGAACACCGTGTCCCCGGGGCACGTACCCCTGACCGAAGTGACCGAGCCGGGAAGACCGACAGGAAGACCGACGAAGGGAATGCCGCGATGAGCGCGACGCAGGAACACCGGAGCCTCCTCGGACGCCGCACGGTCGTCGCCGCGGCGGGAGCGGCCGGAGCGGCCGCCGCCCTCACCGCGTGCGGCGGATCGGACGGTTCGGGGGGTTCGGGAGGTTCGGACGCGGTCGAGCAGCCCGGGAGCGGCGGCGGGAAGGGTGGAGAGGTGCTCGCCGCGACCGCGGACATCCCGGAGGGCGGCGGGGTGGTCTTCGCCGCGCAGAAGGTCGTGGTGACCCAGCCGCAGCCGGGCGAGTTCAAGGCGTTCTCGTCCACGTGCACCCATCAGGGCTGCGCGGTCAAGGACGTCTCGGACGGCACGATCACGTGCCCCTGTCACGACTCCACGTTCGACGCCGCCACGGGCAGCCCGACCGGCGGGCCCGCCACACGACCGCTGCCCGCCCGTGAGATCAACGTCGAGGGCGACTCGATCAGGCTGGCATAGCCGCTCCCTGCCCCGCCCCCTGCCTGCGCGGTCGCTTCCAGCCGCCGAGTACGGCGTCCGTGGTGGTGACGGTGGCGACGAGGGCGAGCGTGTTGCGGACCATCGCGGGGGTGTACTCGGCGGGCACCCCCGCGATGGCGTCGGCCGGGACGACGGCCGTGTAGCCGAGGTTGACCGCGTCGAAGACGGCGTTGGGGACAGCGATGTTGGCCGATACGCCGGTGACGACGAGCGTCCGGCAGCCGAGGTTGCGCAGCAGCGGGTCGACGTCGGTGCCGGCCAGCGGCGAGAGGCCGTGCAGCCGACGGACGACGAGGTCCTCGTCGGCCACCTCGATGGGGGCCGCGACCCGGACGGCGGTGCTGCCGGTGTGCTGCTGGACGGGCAGCCGGGCGACGGCGCGGAAGAGCCGGGCGTTGTGGTTGCCGCCACGGCCGTCGGGTCGGCTCTCGGCGACCGCGTGCATCACCTGGACCCCGCTCCCGTGGGCGGCGGCGACGAGGCGGGCGATGTTGTCGAGCGCGCCCGACGAGCGGGCTGCGGCGGCGAGTTCGGGCAGGGCGCTGTCCGGTCCCACGACGCCCTGCTGGCACTCGACGGTCAGCAGAACGGTGGTGGCGGGATCGAGCAGTTCGGTGAGCCGCTCCTGTGATGACCTCGACGGCACGGGCGCTTCCCTCCTTCTCTGTGACCGGCGCCCGGGAGGACGGGCTCCCGTGGACGGACTTCCGTGGACGGACTTCCGCGGACGGGCCGGGCGCGTGAGAGTAGCGGCCATTGCGTCACGAAGGAAGAGTGTCCATGATTCCTGACGTACAGTCAGATACCAGGAGGGCGACCATGACCGACACCCAGCGACGAGGCCGCCGGATCATGATGACGCCCTTGGAGCGTGACGCCTATCTCGGCGAACAGCGCATCTGCCGGGTGGCGACGCTCGGCCCCGACGGCGCCCCGCACGTCGGGGCCCTGTGGTTCGTCTGGGACGGCGACTCCCTCTGGCTGTACTCCATCACGCGCAGCCTGCGCTGGTCCCAGCTGCGCGGGGACGCCAGGATCGCCGTGGTCGTGGACGACGGCGGGGGGTACGAGGAGCTGCGCGGCGTGGAGCTCACCGGTCGGGCGGAGTTCGTCGGCGAGGCGCCCCGCACGGGCGAGCCCTGCCCCGAACTCGTCGAGCCGGAGCGGTTGTTCCCCGTGAAGTACTTCGGCGTGACGGAGATGCCGCACGACGGACGGCACGCCTGGCTGCGGCTCACCCCGGAGACGATCACCTCCTGGGACTTCCGCAAGCTCGCCGATCTCGCCTGAGCTCCCGCCCGCGACCCCAACGCCCCCATGGCCGGGGCTCACCCACCGTCCGCCGCCCCACCCACCCCCACACCTGCCCCCGCCGCCCGCAGCGCCTTCACCGCGGCGCGGACCGACGGCCGACGGTCCGCGTCCTTGCGCCAGACCACGTGGACGTGCCGCCGCATGGTCTGCCGCACCGGCACCAGTCGCACGCCTTCGGGGACCGGGCCGCGCCCCAGCCGAGGAGCCACGCAGACACCGAACCCGGCCGCGATCAGCGCGAGTTGTGTGTGGTGCTCACCCGCCAGATGGGCGATGCGAGGCTCGATGCCACGGGAGCGCAGCGTGAACATCAGCCACTCGTAACAGAATTCACCCTCGGGCCAGGACACCCACGGGTCGTCCGCGAAGTCCTCCAGCTCCACCTCGTCACGGTCCGCCAGCGGATGCCCGGCCGGCATGGCGATGTCCGGCGCGTCGTCGAGGAGTTCGGCCTTGGCCAGACCGCCGGGCACGGGCAGCCGCTTGTTGCTCCAGTCGAGCACGACGGCCAGGTCGACGTCTCCGCGGAGCACCGCGCGCAGGCCCTGTTCGGGCTCCAGCTCCCGGGTACGGACGGCGAGATCGGGGTGGTCCGCGCGCAGGGCGGTGAGCATCGCGGGGAACAGCCCGCGAGCCGCCGTCGGGAAAGCGCAGATCCGCACCTCGCCGACGACCTCGCCGCGCTGCGCCTCGATGTCGGACTGGGCCAGCTCCACCTGCGACAGGATCCGCGCGGCGTGGTCCGCGAGCAGCCGGCCGGCGTCGGTGAGCCGGACGCCTCGGCCGTATCTGGCGAGCAGCCGCTGCCCGACCTCACGCTCCAGCTTCGCAAGTTGCTGCGAGACCGCCGACGTCGTGACGTGCAGCCCGTCGGCCGCCCCGCTCACCGAGCCGTGCCGGGCGAGGGCGTCCAGCGTGCGCAGCCGCTCCAGGTTCAACATGTAAGCAATGCTACGCGAACGAGCACAGAAAGATTCACTTGTCCTACGACGTCATCTTCGTCAGGGTTGACCTCATGAGCGCTCCCTGCGAGCCGGGGGCCACGGCCCCGGCGTCAGCACCTCCCCCGCAGCCTCCCCCGCCACCTCCTGCGCCCGCCCCGACCGCGCCCGCCGTGCGGCGCCCCGCCCTCGACTGGCGGATCCGGTTCGCGGGGCTCTCGCTCATCTGGGGGTTCAGCTTTCTGCTGATCAAGGTCGGGACCGAGGGCTACGCCCCGTTCCAGGTCACCTTCGGTCGGCTGCTGGCCGGTACGGCGGTGCTGGTGGTCGCCATGGCGATGCGCCGGGAGCGCCTTCCGCGCTCCGCCCGGACCTGGGGGCACCTCACGGTCGCGGCGCTCCTCCTCAACGCACTGCCGTTCTCGCTCTTCTCCTACGCGGAGCTGACGATCCCCTCGACGCTGGCCGGGATCTGCAACGCGACCTCGCCGCTGTGGGGCATGGCGCTCTCGGTGATCGCCCTGTCGGAGGACCGCCCGACCCGCCGCCGGGTGGGCGGTCTCGGCGTCGGCTTCCTCGGCGTCCTCACGGTGCTGGGCGCCTGGCAGGGCTTCCCCGGCCTGGACCTGCCGGGTACGGGCATGGCGCTGCTCGCCTCGTTCTGCTATCCGGTCGGCTGGATCTACGTACGCCGCACCCTGGCCGGGACCGGGTCGTCGACGCTGGCGCTGACGGGCAGCCAGCTCTTCCTCGGTACGTTGCAACTGGCTGTGGTGACTCCGCTGTTCACCTCGGCACCGACGTCCTTTCCGCTGCTCCCGACGGTCTCGGTGCTTGCCCTGGGCGCGCTGGGCACGGGCCTCGCCGTCCTGCTCCAGTACGGCCTGGTCCAGGAGGTCGGTCCGACGACGGCCCAGATGGTCACGTACTTCATCCCGGTGATCGCGACGGCGGCAGGCGTCGCGCTGCTCGGCGAGCAGCTGAGCTGGAACACCCCGGTCGGGGCGCTGATCGTCCTCGTCGGGGCGGCCCTCACCCAGAGCCGGGCCCGCCCGGTCGCCCCACCGGAGCCCGCGGAAGCTGTCGTCGGCGCCCCACCGGAGCCCGCGGAAGCTCTCGTCGGCGCCCCACCGGAGCCCGCGGAAGCTGTCGTCGCCGCCCCACCGGAGCCCGCGGCGGACCGGGCGGTGCCGCCGGACGTGGACGCCGCCGGTCTCAGCCGTAGCTGACCGGCCGGGCGGGACCCGCGGCCGCGGCCACCGCGTCCGCCAGGGGGCCGATGTCCGCCGCGGTCAGCGGGGAGACGGTGAGCCGCACCCCCTGGGGGGTGTCCAGCCGGAAGCGCGCGCCGGGGGCCGCCGCCCAGCCCGCGTGGAGCAGCCGGGCGACGGCCCCGGTCTCGTCGCTCACGGGCACCCACACGTTCATACCGCTGCGGCCCCGGGCGCTCACGCCGCGCTCCGCCAGCGCATGGATGAGCGCGTCCCGGCGGTCCCCGTAGGAGCGGGAGACCGCACGGGTGTCGACGGCGCCCGAGGTCCACAGCTGGAGCACGGCACGCTGGAGCAGCCGGCTGACCCAGCCGGGCCCGAGCCGCTGCCGCCCCGCCACCCGGTCGACCGTGACGGCGTCCCCGGTGAGCGTGGCCACCCGCAGATCGGGGCCGTACGCCTTGGCCGCCGAACGGATGAACGCCCAGTGGGCCGTCACCCCGGCCAGTGGGTGCAGCGGCAGGTCGACGATGGCGTGTCCGTGGTCGTCCTCGATCAGCAGCACGTCCGGGTGGCGTCCGAGGACCGCGCGCAGCTCCCGGGCGCGCGGCGCGTCCAGGGAGGCGCCGGTCGGGTTCTGCGCCCGGTCGGTGACCACCAGGGCCCGCGCCCCGGCCCGCAGCGCCCGCTCCACATCCGCGGGCAGCGGACCGGAGTCGTCCACGCCGACCGGCACGGCGCGCAGCCCGAGCGCCGGTACGAGGTCGAGCACGCTGCCCCAGCCGGGGTCCTCCACCGCCACGGCGTCACCCGGCTTCAGGTGCGCCGCGAGGACCCGCTCGATCGCGTCCAGCGCTCCGGACGTCACGGCGACCGGCCCGGCGGGCACCCCGTCGGCGTCCAGCACGGCGCGGGCGTACGCGGCGAACTCGGCTACCACCGCGGCCTGCCCGTACAGACCACGGCTCTCCTCGTCGGCCGCGGCGGCCGCGGCGAGCGCCGGCCCGAGGTCGGGCAGCAGCTCCGGATCGGGGTTGCCCTCGCCGAGGTCCCGGACGCCCAGGGGCGCTTCGATCCGCAGCGATCCGCGCGACGTGCTGGCAGGGGCCGGACGCACCCGGCTCCCCCGCCGGCCCGCCGTCTCGATCACGCCGCGCTCGCGCAGGGTCCGGTAGGCGGCGGCCACGGTGTTGGGGTTGACCTCCAGACGCGCGGCCAGCTCCCGCATGGGGGGCAGCACATGGCCCGGCGGAAGGTCTCCGGAGCCGACCCCGCGCTCCACACTGGCGGCGATCTCCGCTGCGCGCCGCCCACTGATCCGATACTCTCCTAGCACAAACAACAGTATGCACTAGTGCAATGGAGTAAGCAATGCAGCACACCGCAACGCCCGACGACACGGGCTCCGGCGTCGCCGCCCCCTACCTGCCCACCGACCGCACGGTCCCCACCCGGTCCAAGGAGCGCGCCTCCTACGACCGCGAGCTGGTCCACTCCATCCTCGACGAGGCCTGCCTCTGTCACCTGGGCTTCGTGCGTGACGGCGCCCCGGTCGTCCTGCCGACCCTCTTCGGCAGGATAGGAGAGCGGCTGTACGTCCACGGCTCCACGGGTTCACGACCGCTGCGGTCGGCCAGGAGCGCCGACCCGGGGCTGCCGGTCTGCCTGACGGTCACCCATGTCGACGCCCTCGTGCTGGCCAGGTCCGCCTTCCACCACTCGATGAACTACCGCTCGGTGGTGGTGCACGGCACGGCAGTGACCGTGACCGACCCCGAGGAGCGTCGGCTCGCCCTGGACGCGATCGTGGACCAGGTCGTGCCCGGCCGCTCCCGCGACTCCCGGCCGGCCGACGCCAAGGAACTCGCCGCGACAGCGGTGATCCGGCTGGACCTGAACGAAGTGTCCGCGAAGGTCCGCACCGGCGGGCCCAACGACGAGCCCGAGGACAGCGCCCTCCCCCACTGGACCGGCATCGTGCCGCTCACCCGGGGCTATGCGGCACCGGTCCCCGCGGACGACATGGATCCGGCCATCGCCGTACCGGAGTACCTGTCCGCACTCTGACGGAGGGCGCGGCGGCGCGCCGGCCGACCGAGGTCGCGGCGGCCCTGGCCGCCGCGACCTGCACCCGCCGCGCCGCCGCGCAGGCTCGTCACACGGCCAGGCCCTCCCTCCGACGGGCCGCCGCCGCGCCGCGCGCCTCCGCGAGGGCCAGTCCGGCCACGGCGGTCAGCAGGAGCAGCGTCCCGAGGACCGTGGCCGTCGTCAGCCGCTCCCGCAGGACGGCCACCGCGATGACGGCCGCGCTCACCGGCTCCAGGAGCATGATCACGGAGACGGTGGCCGATCGGACGGCGGCCGCCCCGGCGAAGTACAGCGCGTAGGCGAGCGCCGTGGGGACCGCGGCCACGTAGACCAGCAGCCACAGCACCTGTCCCGTCTCGGCGGTGTGCGGCACCAGCCCCTCGGCCATGGCCATGGGCAGCAGGCCCACCGCTCCGATGCCGAACGCCCAGGCGCTGGTGGTCAGCGCGTCACCGCCGCCGCCGTCCCGCCCGAGCCAGCGGGTGAGCAGCGTGATGAACGCGTACCCGGAGGCGGACAACAGCGCGAGCAGCACCCCCGCCGGCACGACGTCGCCGCCCTCGCCGCCCAGCACCAGCACGACGAGCCCGGCCAGCGCGCCGGTCACGGCGGCCAGGCCGCCCCGGCCGAGGCGCTCCCCCAGCAGCAGACGCGCCCCGACGGCGATCAGGACGGGCCCGGCCCCGAGCGTGACGACGGTGCCGACGGCAAGGCCGGTGACCTCGACCGCCGCGAAGTACGCGGTCTGGAACATGGTGAGACCGATGCCGGTACCGAGGATCCGGAGCAGCCGACGACGCCGGGGTTCGGCCTTCCGGGGCGTCCGGCGGGGGCGCAGGGCGAGCGCGCCGGCCAGCAGGAGGAGACCGCCCACGCAGCGCCAGAAGGACAGGGCGAGGGGGCCGAGATCGCTGACCCGGAAGATCAGGGACGCGGCCGCGCCCGCGGTGCCCCAGGCGACTCCGGCGACGACCAGATACAGCATGCTCCGCCCGACGGGCAGCGCGGAAGCAACAGGGATGGACATATGACTTCTCCAGAGGAGGACAGGGTGGCAGGTCGCTCGGCTCCGCACGCGGGCAGCGACGAACCGCTCGGGGACTGCCCGAGCCCGGTCTTCGTCAGGAGTGGCCGCCCGCGCTAGGCGGCAGGGGGCGGCAGCACAGTCAGATGCATGGCCGTCACACTAATGCGGGGCCCGGCCGCCGGACAACTCGCCCTCGGCGACGCCGGCCACCGCTCCGGCACCGGCGCCGGAGGCGACGGGACCCGACGGGGGCTTCGGCGCGGCGGACTGGGCGATGAACGCGCCGGTCAGGACCACGAATCCGCCGATGAGCTGCGGTGCGGAGAGGTGCTCGCCGAGCAGCACCCAGGCCAGTCCGGTCGCGATGACCGCTTCGAGGCAGGCGACGACTCCGGCCACCTGGGGCGAGAGCAGCCGGACCGAGACGACCCCGGTGACGTACGCGAGCACGGTGGCGAGCAGCACGATCCAGCCGAGCAGCAGCCAGGCGGGGACCTCGTCGCCGTTCATGCCCGCACTGCCGCCGAGCAGCGACCAGTCCATGCCCCAGGGGCGGGCGACGACGGTGAGGACGGCAGCGCCGACGATCAGTCCGTACGCGATGACCCCGACGGGGTGCGGAGGCTCGGCGTGCTTGCCCTCGCCGTCCCGGCCGTCCTGCCCGCCATGGTCGGAGAGAACGAAGTAGCCGACCTGACAGCAGGCCGCGCCGAGGGCGAGCAACAGGCCGAGCAGGTCGAACTTGAGCCCGGACCAGACCTCGACGACACACGCCAGGCCGCCGACCGCCAGCACCACACCGACCGCGGCGGCCCGGGTGACGGGCCTGCGCTGCACGAAGCGGACCCAGCCGAGGACCAGCGCGGGCGCCAGGTATTCCACCAGGAGCGCCACACCGACCGGGATACGGGAGATGGAGGCGAAGTAGAAGGCCTGGACCCCGGCCACCGCGAACAGGCCGAACCCGGCCAGCAGCGCGGGGCGTTCCCGAACGAGATTCCGGTGCCGCCAGGCGACCGGGAGCATGATGACGGCGGCTCCCGCGACACGCAGCCAGACCACGTGCAGCGGGTCGAGCCCCGCCTCGATCAGCGGCTTGGCCGCCACTCCCGAACCGCCGAAGGCGAAGGCCGAGACCAGTGCGAGGCCCAGCCCGGCACTTCTGCCCTGAAATCCCGAAGACGCTTGCATCGGCACATCATGGCAGCAGTCGACAGCACCGCCATCCCCGTGACACCTGTCGAGATGCCCTCGGCCGCGACCGCGTGCAGGCGGTGAGGTGAGGCATCGCCACCATGGGGCGGCTCAAGCGTGTCGCGCCGCCTCGGCCGTGAGCACGACCACCCGGTCCGCCAGCCACCGCGCGCCCACGCCCCCGCGGGCGAGCACCTCCACCGCACGGCACTCGGCGTCGGCAGCCAGGGCGGCGAGCAGATCGAGGCCGGCGGCGCGCGCTTCGCCGCGGGCCGCCGAACGGTGCAGCGCGCCCTCCATCGCGGCGAGGGCCGAGGGCGACCAGCCGTCGACCGCCGGGTCGCGCACCACCGGAACGGCGCCGGAGTCCTCGACGGAGCCCTGCCAGCGGAGCCCGTAGCCGATGCTGCGCTGGACGAGATAACCGAGGACCTTGGCCAGCTGGGGCCCACCGTCGAAGACCTCGCGGACATCGGGGTCCGTTTCGATCAGCGAATGCAGGAGGTGGGCGGTGTCGATCTGCCGGTCACCGTCGCGCAGCGCGCGCCTGCGCGCACCGTTGAGCACCGATGCCAGTTCCACGGTGAAGCGGGCATCGTTCTCCGCGTGGTTCGGTGCGGGCTGGTCAGGCATGCGCGGCGTCCGGTTTTGCACACCTCTACCCCATCAGTCCCACGGCCGGAAGACATCCCCGGAGCGACCCATTGGGCATCCCACCGAAGTTGGGGACACCGCAGCCGTCCGTCATCCTTGCGGATGAGATCGTGCCGAACGGCACAACCATGACGGCCCGGAGCGCGCGCCGCCTTGCGTCTCACGCCCCCGCGGCAACCGCGGGCCCCCGCGCGCACGTCCCTCACGCCACACGGACGCGGCGGGGGCGGGAGGGGAGGAACGGGTGTTCTGGATGGTCGCGCTGCTCGCCCGGGACGGGCTGGAGTACGTCTACCGCGTGTACGCACCCGACGACGCCCTGCCCGCCGATCTCTTCTGGGCGGCCTTCCACTGCCACGACGAGGGCCCCCACCCCCGCGCTTCGGACAGGTTCGACTCCGCGGTGATCTGGCGGAGCAGACAGCCCCATACAGACCTGACGGCTCATCAGTATTGAATGTTGGCGCGGCCGCCGCTACCTTCCGCGACACCGAAACCGGACGAACCAGGGGTGGTCGCATGGCTGAAGTCAGCGCCGAGGCACGCATCGAGGCGCCCGCCGGGAAGGTCTGGGGCCGCCTGACGGACTTCTCGTCGTACGGGGAGTGGAACGCCACCCACACCAGCTTCCCCCGGGGCGGCCCGGCCGAGCTGGAACTCGCGGCCACCTACGAGGAGAACATGAAGCTCATGGGCTTCCCCGCCGAAGTGATCTGGACGGTCGACGGCCTGGAGGAGGGCCGCCTGCTGGCGACCCGGGGCAAGGGCCCGATGGGGGTCAACCTGGCCATGCGGTACTCCCTGACCCCGGAGGGCGACGCCACGACGATGCGCATCGACGGGGAGTTCACCGGTGCGGCGGTCTCACTGATGGGCGGCAAGCTCAAGGACTCCGCGACGGCGGCGCTCCAGGAGTCACTGCGCAAGCTCGCCGGGCTCGTCACCTCCTGACCACGCCCACGCCCACGCGGCACGCGGCACGCGGCACGCGGCACGATTCCGTGGGACACGCTCGTGGCGCCAACGGCGCGTCGTCACCACCGACTCGACCGACACCATCGCCGACGGCGTCGCCGGCCGGTATCCCGTCCCGGCCGTCCTGGACGACCTCCCCTTGGTCGCCGACGACGCCGTCCTTGTCCGGGAGGCGTCGGTCATCGCCGGTATGAGGATGCTCCTCGACCAGGCCGGCCTCGTCGTCGAGCCGTCGGCCGCGCTCGGCGTCGCGGCGATCCTCGAAGACCGTGACCGCTTCGCCGGCCGGCGTGCGGTTGCGGTGCGGGCAGCCGGTGGTGCGGTGCCCGGAATAATCACTGGCCCCCCGGCCGAGCCGTGGATACGCTGACGGCGTTCCTCGGTCTGTTCTGGGCTTCCGCGCCCTGGAAAAGAGAGATTTTTATGTTCCGGCCCGCGCCGCGCGCGCCTCGCTGCACCGTCTAGCCAGTAGTCCGTCTTTCCGCTGCCCTCCTTCTCGGACGGCGCCCGGACGTGACTCTCCGGTGCACTGAATCAGCCCCTGCCTCCGCCCGCACGCATGTCGCGTCGTACGAGGGGGGCGTCTTCGTCGAGGCCGCTCGGCCTGCTCTTGCTGTCATCACAGACTTCCCAGCAAGGAGCACCCCGGGTGTCCAGCACCAACAGAACTCTCTCCAGCACTCCCCACACCACCCTGAACAGCGCATTCTCCTGCTCGTGGTGCGGCCGGACCGTTTCCGCCGACGACGGTGAAGGCGACGGCGCACGGCGCCATCACTGCCCGTCGTGCCTGCAGAGCCGGCATGTTCTCGACCCCGCCGACGGCGGCTCCAGTGACTGCCGGGGCCGCATGTCGCCGATCGCCGTCGCCGTGCCGCGTACGGGCGGCTGGGTGGTCATCCACCGTTGCGTGCGCTGCGACGAGTTGACCTCCCACCCCACCCGCACGGACGACAACCAGCTCATCCTGATGCGGTTGGCCGTCCGGCCACTGGCACAACCTCCCTTTCCGCTCGAAGCGTTCGGCGACCTCTGAACCGGAAGGAGAGGAGGGGACCGGCCATGCCGAGACGAGCGAAGAACACCCGTCGCCGTGCCCGGGCCGCACGACGGCCGCAGCGGTACAAGGACGTCCTGCACAGCCAGGGAGGGCACCGGGGAGACGCTTTCCGGTGCGCGGGCTGCCGACTGGACGTGTCCCTGGAAGCCCCCGGCACCACGCACCGCAATCACTGCCCGAACTGCCTGGTCAGCCTGCACGTCGACCGGCGGGTGCCGGGCGACCGGGCCGCGGACTGCCGCGCCCGGATGGAAGCCCTGGGCATGTCGGTCAGGCCCGACGGCGAGTGGATGATCATCCACCAGTGCGTGTCCTGCGGCGAGCTCAGCGCCAATCGCATCGCCGGTGACGACAACGCACTGGCCTTGGTGCGCCTGGCGCTCAAGCCCCTGCGGGACCCGGGCGTCGCCCATCGCATGCGGCTCGCGCCGTGACCCGGCCGTCCCGCGCGATGCCGTGGCACACGGCACCCACCACCTCCACATCTTGACGCTCGGGGTTCCCCCACCCCCCGTCCCCCTACAGATCGCACCCGTGTGCGACTCGCAAGGAGAAGCCATGCGCCCCATGACCAGGGAAGAGGTGCGCGGCGCGATCGTGAACCTGGACCCGGCCGCGAAGAAGATCCGCCTGCCGGCCCGGTTCGACGACGTCCGATGGCACCGGATCGACTACCTCGGCTGGAGAGACCTGCGCGCCCCGGCCCTCGCCCACCTCGTCACCGAGGTCGACGGCAGCGCGCGGGGAGTGCTGCTGCGCCAGGCCCCGAACGACTCGGCGCGCGGTTCGCGCGCGGTGATGTGCGACCTGTGCCGGTTCGCCCGCCGCTTCAACGAGGTCTCGCTGTTCACCGCCCAACGCCCCTCACGTGACAAACGTGAACGCCTCGACGCGATCGGGCTCCTCCTGTGCACCGACCTCGACTGCGCGGTGAAGGTGCACGGCAAGCCGGTCCGCGAAGCCTTCGACCGCCCGGTCGACGAGATCATCGCCTCGCGCCGGGAAGGCTTGCGCTCACGCACGATCGCCTTCGTCCGTTCGGTCGCTGAACCGCGGCAGGCCTCGATCGGCACGACACCGGCTAGGTCCCGTAGCGGGCCGCGAGCGTGACGGCGACGTCGCGCAGCGCGCTGCGCAAGGACTGCGGGGCCAGGGCCTCCGCATCCGTACCGAGACGCCACAGTGCCCATTCGGCGTGCCGGGCGTCCTGGAAGGTGACTTCCAGCCGCGGCCAGCCGTCCGTCTCGGGATCTTCCGCGCGGACGGCCAGCACGGTTCCCATCAGTTCCTCCCGCCGCGCCGGATGCACCCGCACCAGCGCGGTGACGTGGTCGCCGCCGGCGAGGAATCGCGCGGAACGGTCCCGCCAGATCCGGTCCAGGTCGACCCGGTTCGGCCGCTGGGCCGGTTCGGGCAGTTCCTCCGCGGCCAGCACCCGTGACAGCCGGTAGGTGCGGTCCGCGCCTGATCTGGTGGCCAGCAGGTAGCCCCGGTCCCGTACGGTCACCAGGCCGATCGGGTCCACCGTGCGCCACTGCGGCGCCCGGCCCGTGGCCGCGTAGTGGATGCGCAGCTTGCGGCCGGAGAGCACGGCCCGGCGGACCTCGATCATGGCGGTGCCCGGTACCTGGTCGACGACCGGCCGGCGCGAGAGCAGGTCGGTCTCCGGGTCGACGAGAAACCGCTGGGCCGCGTCGCTCGCGGCGGCCTGATGGCTTTCCGGCAGCGCGTCGACCACCTTCCGCATGGCCGAGGCGAGCGCCGGTCCGAGGCCGAACACCTGCTCCCCGCGTCCCGATCCGGCGGCCAGCAGGGCGAGGGTCTCGTCGTGGTTCAGCCCGGTGAGCTCGGTCCGGAAACCGGGCAGCAGGGCGAACCCGCCGTGCCTGCCGCGTTCGGCGTAGACCGGGACTCCGGCCGCGGACAGTGCCTCGATGTCGCGCAGCACGGTACGGGTGGACACCTCCAGCTCACGGGCCAGCGTGTCGGCGGTCAGCCGACCGCGCTGACGCAACAGCAGTACCAACGAGACCAAACGGTCGGCGCGCATGCGGGAACGGTAGCGAAATACACGACCAAGGGTGTCGTCATTTGTTGGAAGGCTCCCCCCGTACGACGTCGAGGTCGGCGCCCGCCGGGCCGACGGACCTCCGTACTCCCATGAATCGAATGGAGCTCAAGTGGCACTGGAACGAACGGCCGTGAACCCGGTGACCTGGTCGGTGGACCTGGGGTTCAACCAGGGTGTAGTCGTTTCCGGGCAGACCCGGACCCTGTACGTCTCGGGGCAGACCTCGATGAGCGACGACGGCAAGCCCCAGCACCACGGGGACATGGCGGCGCAGTTGACGCTGAGCATCGACAACCTGGAGGCCGTGCTGAGCGAGGCGGGCATGTCTCTCGCGAACCTCGTCCGCCTCAACGTCTATACGACCGACGCCGATCTGCTCCTCCGGCACTACGGCGCGCTGGCGGGGCGGCTCGGCGCGGCCGGAGTGGCGCCGGCCAGCACCCTGCTCGGGGTGACGCGACTGGCGGTCCCCGGCCAGCTGGTCGAGCTTGAGGGCACCGCCGTCGCGTGATGCGGCCTCACCGCCCGCACGGTTTCCGTCGCCCGAACCGGCGGGGAACGGTACGGGCGGTGAGAACGGCAGGGCGGCGGGAGCGTTACGGCGGTGAGAACGGCAGGACGGCGGGAGCGTTACGAACGGTGAGAACCGCAGGGCGGTGATCCGTTCCCCGGTGCTCTGCATCGCGGACGCCGAGGGGCACCGCCCGGTCACACCCGTCCGAGGCCGGGCCCGCCTCCCGTGCCCCCCGTAATGGCCTTTCGCCCCCGCTCGGCAAGCACTAGCGTTCCGGGCGGCGAATGACTCGTCAGGAGTGTTCCCACCAGGAGCGGAGGGACATGGTCGGTCGTCCGAGCGCGCGCTGACGTCACCGACGGGGCCGGCCGGTCCGGTCCCTGGCGGGACGCCGACTTCCGCAGGCTCTGGGCAGGTCAGACGGCCTCCCAGCTCGGCGAACACACGACGCTCTTGTCGTGCTGCCGCTCTTCGCCGTCCTGACGCTCGACGCGGGCGCGGGCCAGTTGGGCGCCCTCCGCGCCGTGGGGCAGGCGCCGATCCTGCTGCTCTCCCTCCTCGCGGGTGCCTGGGTGGACCGGTGGCGGGCCCGTACGGTGATGGTGCTCACCGACGCCGGCCGAGCCGTGCCCCTGGGGGCGGCGGCCGTGGCCGGTCTCCTCGGACTGCTCGGCCTGCCCGCGCTGTTCATGGTGACGTTCACCGTCGGAGCCCTGGGCTGACGGGCGTCACCGTTGGCCTCGCCCTCGCGGCGACCGGTCAGGGCGCGCTCCTGGGCTCCTTCCTGGCCGCGCGGCTGCCGGGCCGGTTCGGTCACGGTGCGGTGCTCGTGTCCGCCGCGGTGCTCGGCAACGGTGCGTTGCTGTGCGTACCGGCCCTGCACGGCTCCTCGATCGCGACGGTGCTCGCGCTCCTCGATCGCGACGGTGCTCGCGCTCCTCGCCGTCAACTTCGTGTTCGGGACGTTCAGCCAACTGGTGAACGTCACGGTCATGTCGGTGCGGCAGGCCGTCACACCGGACGGGATGCAGTCAGTGCGGCAGGCCGTCACACCGGACGGGATGCAGGGGCGCGCGGCCGCGACGATCACCTTCGCCGGGATGGGGTTCACCCCGCTCGGCTCGCTGCTCGGCGGCCTCCTCGCCCAGGGGTGGGGTCTGCGCACCGGCCTCCTGGTGTCGGCCGGGGGCATGATGCTGTCGCCGGTCCTGATGGCCGTGTCCCGCTCGCTCGCCTGGGACGGGTGCTTCCGGTCCCGCAGGCGTGCGGTGTTCCCGGCCGGGTCAGGCCGGGGCGTACCGCTGCAGGGTGATCCCGCTGCGGAACTCCCTCGATTCCAGGAGCCGCAGCCGGGGGACTTCGTATCCCTCGGGGAAGAGACGCCGGCCGCGGCCCTGGACGGCCGGGTAGACGAAGAGGCGGTGCTCGTCGACCGATCCGGCCGCGATCAGCGCGTGGGCCAGGGTGATGCTGCCGGTGAGGACGATGTCCTTGCCGCCCTCCTCGGCCTTGAGCCGGCGGACCTCCTCGACGGGGTCGCCCGTCAGCACCGTGGAGTTCTGCCACCCGGGGTCGGTGAGCGTGCCGGAGACGACGTACTTGGACACCTGATCGAGGTAGGCGGTGATACCCGTGGAGTCATCGGTCCGCAGCGGCCAGTAGCCGCGGAAGTCCTCGAACGTCCGCCGTCCCAGGAGCAGTGCGTCGGCGCGGTCGTCCTGCCGATGGCTCTCCTCCAGGACGTCGCTCATGTCCACGCCCGCCTGCCCCTGGGGATCGAACCAGTCCGTGATCATCTCGATCGATCCGTCGACGGTGATGTTCTGCGTGATCGCAAGGGTGCGCATGCCACTCTCTCCCGTGCACTGGACCCGTACGCTCCGGCGCTGGACGCGTACGTTCTCCTTCTGGTGACTCCGTCGGGCCCGGGGAGTCATCGGTGAGCCGAGAACCGTCGGCGGCACGGACGCTCCGACACGGCGGTCAGGGGCCGGCCACCCGGAATTGGCCTTGGCCCGCCTCCGCCCCGGCGATCTACGGTCGTCCCATGAGGATTCGCATCGTCGACGCGTTCACCGACCGCCCCTTCTCCGGAAACCCCGCCGGCGTACTCCTGCTGGACAGCGGTACGTTCCCGGCCGACGCACGTCTGCAGGAGATCGCCGCCGAGGTCAACCTCTCCGAGACGGCCTTCGCCCACCCGCTGCCGCCGGGCGGCACGGCCGACTGGGCGCTGCGCTGGTTCACTCCGGCCACCGAGGTGGACATGTGCGGGCACGCGACGCTCGCCACCGCCCACGTCCTGCACACCACGGGTCTGGCCACGGGCCCGGTGCGCTTCGCCGCGCGCTGCGGGATCCTGACCGCGACCGCCCGGCAGGACGGCGCCCTCACCCTCGACTTCCCCACCTCCCCGCTGACCGAGGAGCCGGTGCCGTACGGCCTCGCCGACGCCCTCGGGGCGGACCCCGTCTCGGTGCACGACACCGGTGAGCACATCGGCGACCTGCTCGTCGAGCTCCGCGACGAGGCGGCCGTACGGGCACTCGCCCCGGACTTCGCCGCGCTGGCGGCCCACTCCCGGCGCGGTGTGATCGCCACCGCCGCCGCCGAGGACCCCGCCCGGGGATACGACTACGTCTCGCGCGGCTTCTTCCCGGGCGTCGGCATCGACGAGGACCCGGTCACCGGCAGCGCCCACACCGCGCTGGCCCCTTTCTGGTCGGCCCACCTCGGCCGCGACGACCTCACCGGTCTCCAGGCGTCCGCCCGCTCGGGGCTGGTCCGCACCGCGTTGCGCGGCGAGCGCACCCTGCTGACCGGCACGGCGGTCACGGTGATCGACGGCGAACTGCTCACCACGCTCTGACGGCCGTCAGGGGGTGCGCCGAAACTTCCGGCGCACCCCCTGACGGCACCGCGCTCACGGCGTCGGCAGCCAGTCGACCCGGCCGGCGAGCAGGGCGTATCCGACGAACGCCCCGATGTCCAGGAGTGCGTGCGCGACGACCAGCGGGCCCACCCGGCCCCAGCGTCGGTACAGCAGCACGAACACGACGCCCATCACCACGTTGCCGATGAAGCCGCCGATCCCCTGATACAGGTGGTACGACCCGCGCAGCACGGAGCTGGCCACCAGCGCGGCCATCGGCGTCCAGCCCAACTGTCCGAGTCTGCGCAGCAGATAGCCGACGACGATGACCTCCTCCACCACGGAGTTCTGGATCGCCGAGAGGATCAGTACGGGGAATTTCCACCAGACCTCGGGGAGGGACTCGGGAACGACCGTCAGGTTGAATCCGGTGGCGCGGGCCACCAGGTAGAAGGCGAGGCCGGCGCTGCCGATGCCGGCCGCGACGAGGGTTCCGCGGCCGAGGTCGAACCAGGGTTTCGTCACGTCGAAACCGATGGCCCGCAGCCCCGCCCCTTCCCGGATCAGCAGGTGCGCGACCAGCGCGACCGGCACCAGCGCCGTGGCGATTCCGAACATTTGCCATGACAGATCAAGCCATGGACGGTCCGGAGCGTACGAACCGTTGAGCGTCGCCGCCTGGTCCTTCAAACCCCCCGGTTTCGTCAGCGATCCGACAAAACTGATGAGAGAGGACACCGCGCTGGCGCCCAGCGAGAGCGCCAGGACCAGCAGCACCTCGGACCGGGAGATCCTTCGCGACACGGCCTCTTGGGGAAAAGAATCAGCCACTCGCCCGGCCTCCACCTGTACACCTGCCTTGTGTTCCGCAATCACGTCTCATCCCATCGACCGCCGCACCAGGGTCTCGAATAGAGGTACGAAGATCATGCGCGACAGGCCGGGGGACGACCACCCTCACTGATGGTGCGGTCCCCTTTTCCCTGTTTCGTCCTCAACGAGGGGCGCCACCGGCATGGGACGTCCTAGCTTGCCCGACAGCCACGCGGCGGAAGGACGCCGGGGGCAGCGGCGCCGGCTTCCCGGGGGTCTCAGGGCGCCGGGAAGCCCACCGGCCAGGTGTGGACCGGCTCCCCCGCGTGCATCAGCTCGGCATAGCGGCGAGTGGTGGCCGCGAGCGCCGCGTCCCGCCCCAGCCCGGCGCCCAGGGCCCGGCGGTACGTGGCCACCTGCCAGGAGGCCCCGTTGACGCGCCGCTTGCAGCGCTCCTCGATCACCCCGAGATAGCGGTCCCGGTCGGCGGGTTCGATGTGCCAGGCGTCCAGCCCCGCGGCGGCCAGCGGCAGCAGTTCGTCCAGCACCAGCTGTACGGCGGGGATCCTCGCCGGCCCGCCGGAGCGGCCCGACCGCGGCCAGAGCAGTTCGGCCTCGATGCCGTGCCGACAGGCCTCGGTGAAATTCTCCTCGGCGGCCTCGAACGGCAGCCTGCTCCACACCGGCCGGGACTCCTCGGCGAGCGCCCGTACGAGCCCGTAGTAGAAGGCGGCGTTGGCGATCACATCGGTGACCGTCGGCCCGGCGGGCAGCACACGGTTCTCCACCCGCAGATGGGGGACGCCGTCGGCGATCCCGTACACCGGACGGTTCCAGCGGTAGACGGTGCCGTTGTGCAGCACCAGCTCGGCCAGCTCGGGCACCCCGCCCTCGTCCAGCACCTTCAGGGGGGCCTCGTCGTCGCAGATCGGCAGCAGCGGCGGGAAGTAGCGCAGGTTCTCCTCGTAGAGCTCGTGGGCGGAGCCGATCCAACGCTCCCCGAACCAGGTCCTGGGGCGCACTCCCTGGTTGGCCAGCTCCGGCGGCCGCACGTCGGTGGCCTGCTGGAACAGGGGCGGCCGGGACTCCCGCCACAGCTCCTTGCCGAAGAGGAAGGGGGAGTTGGCGCCCAGCGCGATCTGGACGCCGGTGATCGCCTGGGCGGCGTTCCACACGTCGGCGAACCGGGCGGGCGTCACCTGGAGGTGCAGCTGTACCGAGGTGCAGGCCGATTCGGGGGCAATGGAGGGCGAGGTGCAGACCAATCGCTCGACGCCTTCGATATCCAGGAGGAAATCCTCCCCCCGGGCGGCCGCCATTTGATCGTTGAGCAGGGTGTAACGGTCCACGTCCGAGAGATTGGCGGACACCACGTCATGCTCGCCCAGGGTGGGCAGGATTCCGATCATCACGATGCCCGCGTCCACCTCCCCCGCCTTGCGGTGCGCATAGGCGAGACCGGTCCGCAACTCCTCCGCGAGCTGATCGAAAACCCGGCCGCCGAGTCGGTGCGGGACGATATTCACTTCGAGATTGAACATCCCCAGTTCGGTCTGGAAATCCCGGCTCGCGATGCGCTGGAGCACTTGCTGATTCATCATCCGGGGCATCCCGTCGGAACCCGCGAGATTCAGCTCTATCTCCAGCCCCATCAGGTTCCGCGGACGGTCGAACCTCCGCTCCGCCAGGAGTCTGCCCAGCCCCTCCAGGCACTGGTTGAGCTTGGCGCGGTACGCCTGTCGATCGGACAGGTCAAAGGCTTCCGCCACGACCTTCTCCCCCATCGAGGGGTCCCTCCTCCAGTGGGCGGCCGGCGGCCCAGGCCGCTCGCATCACGATCGATAATGCCCAGCGGGAGTGATCCGTAACGCCCCCACGGGCCTCCGATACCCGATAGTCTGATGGAAGGAGACCGGGGGCACATTCCGGAGGCATGTGGTTCCCCATATTTTCGGCCGGGGTATGCGCGGTGAAAACACCGACGGGTTCCAGCCGACCGCTCCACCGGAAGAACGCCAGGTCGGGGCCGCCCGCAGCAGTTCAAATCACCAGGAATACCACAATGCGAAGGCCGGATGACGCCTTGCGCGACATACCTCCGACCGCTAGTGGAAACACTGTGTGAACACACGTCATATAAACTCCGCTCAACGAGGCAGAGTGTTGATGCGACTCGCCCGTCACCGGCCGTCTCCGGCCCTCATGCCGACAGCGCTGTCTGCACCCGCCCAAGCGCCACCGTGTCTCCGAAGTGAGAGGCGACCCACTATGCCGCTGCATGTTCCCCCGGCTCCCGCGCCCGCCCTGCGCAGTGTTCTCGCGGCCCTCGGTTCTCCCACCGCCGTCCGCGAGGCCCGAACATCCGCTCTCCGGTCCGTCCAGGGACCGCTGAGCCCCGAACTACCGCTTCCCGTGCATGTGCTGGACCGGATCGCGCCCACCGGAACAGCACCTCTGACACGCCTCGCGGCCTGGCGTTTCCTGATCCGGAGCGAGGGCCGCGCGGTCGCCGCGGCGGACACCGTGCTCACGCCCGACGGCTGGGCCTTCTCACACTTCTTCGAGGGGCCCTACCTCGCCTCGACCGAGCTGGCCCTCCGGCAGGCGGAGGGGTCGTCCACCGCCTGCCAGGCCCGGCTGCTGTCCATCCCGGAGCTGTACATGCTCACCCTCTGGCTGCACGGCGACACCGAGGCCGATCCCGCCGGCGGGATGCTCGCGCCGACGGACGTCCTGGTGCCCCTGGCGCCGGCCCCGCCTGGCATCACCGCCCACCGCCCGCACCGGGTCGCCGATCTGCTGCCCGTCATCTCGCTGCGCGTGGCCCCCGGCCCGCTCCTCAGATCTGCCTGACCGGAGCGCCACCCCGGCCCAGCGCCCCCGTAGCGACCCCATCCTGCCCCGCCCGAACACCGGGCGGGGCAGGGGTCACTGCGGGGGCGCTGGGCTGCCCACCGAGGGCTGGGTCCTGTCGTCGAACTCCCGTCGTCGCCCGGAGGGCGGCCCTGCGGGGTCAGGTGCGTGCTCTCGGCCTGCCGGGCTCACGTCCGCGTACTGGACCGTACTCGGGCGTGTGCCCGGCGCGGCGAGAGTGCGTGCATGGCACCGCGGGGCAGACGGGAGTTCGACGACAGGGCCTAGCCCCATCCGGCCACCCCGAACCACCCAAAGGGACAGTGCGGTTGCGATGAACCGTCCGCGCGGGTGATGCGTCATGAGAGGAGTACGGGTGCTGCGACCAAATCCCTGCGGAATCCTCCCCGTGGGGCAACACTGGGACCGGACCGACTGATACGGGGGCGGCCATGAACACCTCATCCAGCCGCAGGACACTCGACTCGACGCAGCGAAAGAACCCATCCATGTGCCAGCACCAGCCACCCTGCCCCACCGCCGATTCACCCGACCGGGAGGCCGCCCGCCTGACGGCCCACCACCCCGAACAGGGGTGGAGCCTCTTGTGCAACGGCGTCCTGCTCTTCGAGGACACCGGCGAACTGCTGCCCGACGGACAGATCATCGCCCCGCACCGGAGCCTGGCAACCGGCCGCGCGGTGAAGGCCGCCTGAGGACGGGCCGACGAACAGGGGCCGGCCCGGAGAGATCTCCGCACCGGCCCCGACGCATGTCCGGCGTGCACCGCTCACGGCGCACGCCCTACCGCAGCCCCACTCAGTCGTCGTACGTGTCCAGCGGGGGGCAGGAGCAGACCAGGTTCCGGTCGCCGAAGGCGCCGTCGATGCGGCGCACCGGCGGCCAGTACTTGTCCGCGGCGGACACTCCGGCCGGGAAGACGGCCTCCTCGCGGCTGTAACCGTGGTCCCAGTCGCCACCGAGCGCGGCCGCGGTGTGCGGGGCGTTGCTCAGCGGGTTGTCGTCCTGGCTCCACTCCCCCGAGGCGACCTTCTCGATCTCGGCCCGGATCGCGATCATGGTGTCGCAGAACCGGTCGAGCTCCGCGAGGTTCTCGCTCTCGGTCGGCTCGATCATCAGCGTGCCGGCCACCGGGAACGACATGGTGGGCGAGTGGAAGCCGTAGTCGATCAGACGCTTGGCCACGTCGTCGATGGAGACGCCGGTCGCCTTGGAGATGGGGCGCAGGTCCACGATGCACTCGTGCGCGACCAGACCGGCCGGACCGTTGTACAGGATCGGGAAGTGCGGCTCCAGCCGCTTGGCGATGTAGTTCGCGGCCAGCACGGCGACCTGCGTGGCCCGCTTGAGCCCCTCGCCGCCCATCAGACGGACGTACGCCCACGAGATCGGCAGAATGCCCGCCGAACCCCACGGGGCGGCCGAGATCGGGCCCACACCGGTCTCCGGGCCCGCGGCGGGCTGGAGGGGGTGGTTGGGGAGGTACGGGGCGAGGTGCGCGCGGACACCGACCGGGCCGACGCCGGGGCCGCCGCCGCCGTGCGGGATGCAGAAGGTCTTGTGCAGGTTCAGATGCGAGACGTCGCCGCCGAACTTGCCGGGCTTGGCGAGCCCGACCAGCGCGTTGAGGTTGGCGCCGTCGACGTAGACCTGACCGCCCGCGTCGTGCACCTCGCCGCAGATCTCGGCGACGTGCTCCTCGAACACCCCGTGCGTGGACGGGTAGGTGATCATGAGCACGGCCAGCTCGTCACGGTACTGCTCGATCTTGGCGCGCAGGTCCGCGATGTCGACCTCACCGTCGTCGGCGGTCTTCACCACGACGACCTTCATGCCCGCCATGACGGCGCTGGCGGCGTTGGTGCCGTGCGCGGAGGACGGGATGAGACAGACGGTGCGCTGGTCGTCCCCGTTGGCCCGGTGGTACGCGCGGACGGCCAGCAGACCCGCGAACTCGCCCTGGGAGCCGGCGTTGGGCTGGATGGACACCGCGTCGTAGCCGGTGACCTCGGCGAGGCGCTCCTCCAGCTCACGGATGAGCGAGAGGAAGCCCTGCGCCTGGTCCGCGGGGGCGAAGGGGTGCAGCGCGCCGAACTCGGGCCAAGTGATCGACTCCATCTCGGCGGTCGCGTTCAGCTTCATGGTGCAGGAGCCGAGCGGGATCATGCCGCGGTCCAGCGCGTAGTCGCGGTCGGCGAGCTTGCGGAGGTAGCGCAGCATCGCGGTCTCGGAGCGGTGCTGGTGGAAGACCGGGTGGGTCAGGATGTCGTCGGAGCGCAGCAGCCCCTCGGGCAGCGCGTCGGCGACCGTCGCGTCCAGCGCCTCGATGTCGCCCTCGGCGCCGAAGGCGGCCCAGACGGCGGAGATCTGCGCGCGGGTGGTGGTCTCGTCGCAGGCGATGGAGACCTGGTCGGCGTCGACGAGGCGGAGGTTGACGCCTCGCTCCCGGGCGTCCGCGACGACCGCGGCCGCCTTTCCGGGGACCCGTACGGTCAGGGTGTCGAAGAACGCGCCGTGCACGACGTCGACACCGGCGCTCCGCAGGCCGTCGGCCAGGATCGCGGCGAAGCGGTGGGTGCGCCGCGCGATCGTCCGCAGCCCGTCGGGGCCGTGGTAGACCGCGTACATCCCGGCCATGACGGCGAGCAGGACCTGCGCGGTACAGATGTTGCTGGTGGCCTTCTCGCGGCGGATGTGCTGCTCGCGGGTCTGGAGGGCCAGACGGTAGGCCTTGTTGCCGTCGGCGTCGACGGAGACGCCGACGAGGCGGCCGGGCAGGGAGCGGGCGAACTTCTCGCGGACCGCCATGAAGCCGGCGTGCGGACCGCCGAAGCCCATCGGGACGCCGAAGCGCTGGGTGGTGCCGACCGCGATGTCGGCGCCGAGCGCGCCGGGCGAGGTGAGCAGCGTGAGGGCCAGCAGGTCGGCGGCAACGGTGACGATCGCGCCGAGCTCGTGGGCCTGCTCGATCACGGGCTCGATGGCGCGCACGGCACCGGAAGCGCCCGGGTACTGGAGCAGGACGCCGAAGACGCCGCGCTCGGCGATCTCGGCGGGGATGCCGTCGCTCAGGTCCGCGACGACGACCTCGACACCAGTGGGCTCGGCGCGGGTCTCGATCACCGCGACCGTCTGCGGCAGGGTGTCGGCGTCGACCAGGAAGACGCCCTTCTTGACCTTGCCGACGCGCCGGGCGAGGGCCATCGCCTCGGCGGCCGCGGTGCCCTCGTCGAGCAGCGAGGCGCCGGAGGTGGGCAGCCCGGTCAGCTCGGCGACCATCGTCTGGAAGTTGAGGAGGGCCTCCAGGCGGCCCTGGGAAATCTCCGGCTGGTACGGCGTGTAGGCCGTGTACCAGGCGGGGTTCTCCATGACGTTGCGCAGGATGACGGGCGGCGTGAAGGTGCCGTAGTAGCCGAGGCCGATCATCGGGGCCAGCACCTCGTTGCGGTCGGCCAGTGACCGCAGCTCGGCCAAGACCTCCGCCTCGGTGCGCGCCGAGGGAAGGTTCAGGGCCTCCGCGCTCTTGATCACGTCGGGCACCGCGGCGGCGGTGAGCTCGTCGAGGGAGCCGTAGCCGACCTGGGCGAGCATCTTCGCCTGGGCTCCGGCATCGGGCCCTATGTGGCGCTGCTCGAACGGAATGCCCTGCTCCAGCTGGGAGAGCGGAGTGCGACGGGGGGTCATGGTGGAGGCCTCCTGGTCTGTCACGACCTGCGAGGGGCACCACGGCGCGGGTGCCCGAACGGCCTCCCCCTCTGTCATCTCAACCTGAGAGCTTCACCGGCGCGCCCGGGGGCGTGCCGGCTTTCACCGTCGGTGAGGGTCGAGTCCGCCTGGGCCTGCCTGCGCCCGCGCGGAATCGCCCTGCTTTCCAGAGTGACCTCGTCCGTGCGGTACGGGGGCCTGAGAGATTCCGGGGAGGAGTTGCTCCTTCGGCGCCTCCGGATTCTGCACCGGAGGACTCTCCCGCACGGGGTCAGCAGCCACTGTCAGCCTACCAGCGGCCCCCGCGCCGGATTTCTCGAGTGGCCGACGCCACGGATCTGCACTTGTGTGGTGCTGGTGGAGCGACAGCGTCCACCCTGAGCAGTTGCGACCAGTGGGAGGCACTGTGCAGACCGATATCGATCCGCGCCGCCTGATCGGCCGCAAGGCATTCGATCGCCAGGGCGCCAAGATCGGAACGGTGGATGAGGTCTATCTCGACGACGCGACGGGCGTGCCCGAATGGGCGGCCGTCCGCACCGGCCTGTTCAGCAGGGACGCCTTCGTCCCCCTGGAACCCAGCGAATTCGTCGAGGACGCGCTGCGCGTTCCGTTCGACCGCGCGTTGATCAAGGACGCGCCGGACTTCGGCGTCGGCCGGCACCTCTCGCCCGAGCAGGAACTGCAGCTCTACCGCCATTACGGGCTGGACTCCCCGCCCCCGGCGGAGTCGGCGCCCGACCGGGACTTCGGCAGGCTGGCGGGCCAGGAGGAGTAGTCGGCCGCTTCACGCACGAGCGGCAGCGGGTCGGCGGGCCGCAGCATCGGATCGTCGACACGGAACGTCAGCACCCGGCCGGGTGCGCTCCACGGTTCCTCGAACCGGACGGTGACCCGGCCCACGCCGCTCCCCTGGACCCAGCCGTGCCCGTGTTCCTCGTGGTGCACGTCGTGCCCGGCGGGCCAGCGCCGTGCGGCGAGCAGCTCCGCGCCCTCCGGCCCGGGCTCGGCCGCCACGTTCTCCTCGTCGCCCTCCACCGGCGCCCGGTGCTCCTCCTGGGCCCGCTGAGCGAGCTCCCGGGCGTCGGCGGCCTGGGCGAACAGGTCCTCCTGGGTGTAGTCGGCCAGCCCCGTCACACCGACCCCCAGCAGCCGTACGCCCCCCGTGGTGTCGACGGACTCCAGCAGCCGCCCCGCCGCCTCACGGACCACTGTGGGGTCGTCCGTGGGGCCTCTGAGCGTCTCGGAGCGGGTCAGGGTGGAGAAGTCGTAGCGGCGCACCTTCAGCACCACCGTGCGGCCCGACCGGTCGGCGGCGCGCAGCCGCTCCACGCACCGGACGGCCAGCCGCTCCACCTCGGCCCGCACCCGCACCCGGTCGTGCAGGTCCACGTCGAAGGTGTCCTCCACCGATACGGACTTGGCGTCCCGCTCGGCGACCACCGGCCGGTCGTCGAGCCCCAGCGCCATCCGGTAGAGCCCATGGCCGTGGGCCTTGCCGACCAGCCGTACGAGCTCCGCCTCGCCCGCCTCGGCCAGATCGTGGACGGTGGTCATCCCGGCGCGTCTGAGGTGGTCGCCGGTGGCCGGTCCCACCCCCGGCAGGATGCGCACGGACATGGGGGCGAGCAGCTCACGCTCGGTGCCCGGCTCGATGAGCAGCAGCCCGTCGGGCTTCGCCTCCTCGGAGGCGATCTTGGCGAGCATCTTGGAACCGGCCAGCCCGACGGACCCACTGAGGCCGGTCACCGCGCGGATCGCCGTCCGCAACCCCTCACCCGTCGCACGGGCCGACGCCGCGTCGTCGGCCGTCCCGCCGGCCTCCAGGTCCACGAAGGCCTCGTCCAGGCTGAGCGGCTCCACCAGGGGCGACAGCCGCCCCAGGAGCTCCATCACCTGGTCGCTCACCGTCCGGTACAGCGAGAAGCGGGGCACCAGGTAGGCGGCGTTCGGTGCGAGCCGCCGGGCTTGTGCGGTGGGCATCGCCGAGTGCACGCCCAGGCGCCGGGCCTCGTACGAGGCGGTGGCGACCACTCCGCGCGGTCCGAGACCACCCACCACGACCGCCTTGCCGCGCAGGCTCGGCTTGGCCGCCTGCTCCGCCGACGCGTAGAAGGCGTCCATGTCCAGGTGAAGGATGGTGGGCGCGGGTCTCACACCGTCGATGCTGCCCTACGGCACTGACAACGGGACGGTCCGGCACCCCGTGGGTACCGGACCGTCCCGTCGTCCTCTTCGTGCTGCCCGCCGTGCTGTGCTTCCGGGGTGCTCAGACGGCGCGGTTGCGGCGCCGCGCCAGCTCGTCGGCGGGGTTGTGGCCGACGAGCGTCTCGCCGGTGTCGACCCGTTCGCCGTGCAGCTGCGAGAGCGCCGCGTCCACGTCCCGCCAGACGACGCCGACGGCGATCCCGAAGACTCCCTGCCCGCCCTGGAGCAGGCTGACGACCTCGTCGGGCGAGGAGCACTCGTAGACCGTGGCTCCGTCGCTCATCAGCGTCATGCGCTCAAGATCCTGGAAACCACGGGCCCGCAGGTGCTGGACCGTGGTGCGGATGTTCTGCAGAGCGACCCCGGTGTCCAGGAAACGCTTGACGATCTTGAGGAGAACCACGTCCCGGAAACTGTAGAGACGCTGGGTCCCCGACCCGTAGGCCGGGCGCACACTGGGCTCGACCAGTCCCGTACGGGCCCAGTAGTCCAACTGGCGGTAGGTGATCCCCGCCGCCGCGCACGCCGTCGGTCCGCGATAGCCGATGTCGTCGGCATCGCTCGCCGCTGCCACGCCGCCCGCTGCCACCGCTGCCGGTTGAACCGGCTGCCTGATGGCGTGGTCGGCTCCACTGCCGTGCTGCGGATACGGCCCACCCGCCGCCGTACCGTCGCCGCTGCTTCTCACGCCGACCTCCGTCCTTGACCTGCCCACTCGAAGGTAGGCAGTCACTCGGGGTGCGTCAACGATCGCCACACTCGGCACGCCGAGTGATAATCACCCTGAGGGTGGTTTCCCGTGTCTCGTTTCCGGGAACGGCTTGTCGGATGCGCTGACAGCACCCCTGCGGGACGGTCACTGACTGTTCGTACCGAAGTCCTCCGGAGAGATCTGATCGAGGAACTCGCGGAACTTCTCCACCTCGTCCTCCTGCTCGTCGGGGATCGCGATACCCGCATCGTCCAGCACGCCGTCACTGCCGTAGATCGGCGTGCCGGTCCGCAGGGCGAGCGCTATGGCGTCGGAGGGCCGGGCGCTCACCTCCACTCCGCTGGCGAAGACGAGCTCCGCGTAGAAGACCCCTTCGCGGAGGTCCGTGATGCGGACCTCGGTGAGCTCCTGGCCCAAGGCCTCGAGCACATCCTTGAACAGGTCATGGGTCAGCGGCCTGGCGGGAGCCATGCCCTGCTGGGCGAAGGCAATCGCGGTCGCCTCCCCAGGACCGATCCAAATGGGGAGGTACCGGTCGCCTCCCACTTCACGCAGGAGAACGATCGGTTGGTTGGAGGGCATTTCCACCCGGACACCGACAACGTCGAGCTCGTTCACACAGCAACCCTAGGACGTGCTCGCCATGTTTGGGTAGTCGGGCTCCGCCGAGGTCAGTGCAGACGGCTGCGCAGAGCGCTCTGCACGAGGGCCGCGTGCAGCCGTACGGACAGCTCGGCGAGCTCGTTCGCGGTGGTCTCGGCATGGGCTCTGGTCTGCGGATTACGGTGCCGGCGCAAGGGCGCGACCAGCTGCTCCACCAGCCCCGCCTCCCGGTCGGCGGAGGCCCGCATGGCCCGAAGATGACGCGGTTCCAGGCCGAAACGCCCCAGGTCCGCCACCAGCTTGGCGACCGTCACCATCTCGGCGTCGTAGCCGCCCTCGGGGGCGGGGACGATCAGTCCGTAGGACTCCCACTCGGCCAGCCGGTCCTCGTCGACCTCGGCCGCCGCGAGCAGCTCGGCCCGTCCGACCCGGGCGGCGGTCGCCGTCCCGGGGCCGGTCTCCCACACCCCGTCGGCCAGGTCCCGCCGCTCGCCGGGCGAGGGCAGCACGGGCTGCTCCCCCCTGGCCAGGGCGTCCAGGTGCTCCCGGATGACCTTCAGAGGCAGGTAGTGGTCCCGCTGCATGCGGAGCACCTGGGCCAGGCGCTCCACATCACGCGGGGCGAACTTCCGGTATCCGGAAGGAGTGCGCTGCGGCTCGACGAGCCCCTCGGCCTCCAGGAACCGGATCTTGGAGATGGTGACTTCGGGAAACTCCTCGCGCAGCTGGATGAGCACCGTACCGATGCTCATCGGGCGCGCTTCCGCGGTGGCGGTGCCGTGTCCGGCACCGCCTGTCGGTGTTCGCAGCATGGGCCTTCCTCGGGGTTCCCCCGGACGGAGTCCGGGGGCTGGTCACACGCCCCGCGGGCTCGCATAGAAGACCAGGCGGTACTTTCCGATCTGGACTTCGTCGCCGTTGGACAGCTGGACCGAATCGATGCGCTCACGGTTGACGTAGGTGCCGTTGAGGCTGCCGACATCACCCACGGTGAAGCTACCGTCCGGGCTCCTGCGGAACTCCACATGACGCCGCGACACGGTCACGTCATCGAGAAAGATGTCGCTCTGCGGGTGACGGCCGGCCGTGGTCAGGTCGCTGTCGAGCAGGAAGCGGCTCCCGGAGTTCGGGCCCCTCCGCACGACCAGCAGCGCCGAGCCCCCGGGCAGCGCGTCGACCGCGGCCTGGGCCTCCGGGGAGAGCGAGGGCAGAGCGGTCTGACCCGTCGCCTCCGCCTCGTACGCCTCCAGGCCGGAGATGGAGATGGTGGACGTCGTCTCCGAGGGACGCTCGGGAACACCGCCCCGCAGCGGCGCCCCGCAGTTGGAACAGAACCTGCTGGCCTCCGCGTTGCGGTGACCGCACCTCGTACAGACCGGCATCGACGAGCCCTCCGGGGTGAACCCTCCACCCGTACTCGAGGCTGATGGTGCGCCGAAACCTATGCGTCCGGCACCGGCAGGGTCAACAGACGACACGCCGTCACCCCCCGGGGCGCCGGAGACCTCGTCGCGGAAGAGCGGACGCTCCGCCTCCTGCTCCTCGCCCTGACCGTGGCGCGGCGCGCGGTGGCGGGCAGCACTGTTGCTGTCCTCGCGTGCACTCTTCCCGAACAACTTCGCAAACAACTTCACGGGCGATTCCCCTTGACCGACATAGACCCGCCCGTGGGGCAGGACGAACCCTGATTGAACACACCTGCCGACCCGGACATCTTCACAACGTCCGTATCCACCCGACAGTTTCCACCACGCACCACCAATCCGGTGCGCCGACCCCCCGCAACCGTCCGACCCGCTCCACCGGCCCCCACACTCGCCCGGCTCACGGGGAAGACGACCGAGCGTAGTCAGGCCGCTGCGCCGGTCGCAAGGCATCGACGACGATGTCGTCGGACCGCTCCACGAGCACGGTGGCCTGCTCCTTCTCCAACGTCTGGACCACACCGCCGGGAATGTTGAGGGCGGGCTCCAGATCCTGCGGTTTGCCGATCACCGTGAACTCGTACGGCGCCTCGATCTTCTCCCCGTCCACCTGGACGTTTCCGGCGTCACCGGAGAAATAGGTGTTGGCCACCACCCGCACCCCGTTGACCTGGATCGCCTCGGCTCCCGCCGCCCGCAGTTCCTGAATGGCGTCGAGCAGCATGTCGGGCGCGACCGCCCCCGAGGGGTCGGTGATCGTCAGCGTGATGCCGGGGCCCTGCGCCGCCGCGGTGCCCGCGAGGATACCGAGCTGACGTTCCTTCTCCAGCGTCTGCTTCCGGGCCTCCTCGGCCTGGTCGGAGCTGTTCTCCAGCTCGGTGCGCTGATCGTCCAGACGCTGCTTCTCGTCCTCCAGACGCTGGGTCCGGTCGTCGACCTCGTCGAGGATGCGGACCAGGTCCTCCTGCCGGGCTCCGCGCAGCGCACTGTCGTCGCTGGTGGACCGCACCTGGATGGCGAGCCCCAGCCCGAGCCCGAACAGCAGCAACGCGACGATCAGTTGGGCCCGGCTCAACCGCGGCGGCCACAGGCCCGCCTTGAGCCTCTGCCGACCGGACACCTCCGTGACGGGCGGCGGCGCGGGAGGATCGGGGACGACGGCGGACGCGCCGCTCTCCGGCTGTTCGCTGCGGGAATTCTCGTCGTTGTTCATCGGCCTCAAGCCCGGAAGACGTGCCGGCGGATCGCGGCGGCGTTGGAGAAGATCCGAATGCCCAGCACGACCACCACACCGGTGGAGAGCTGAGCGCCGACACCCAGTTTGTCGCCGAGGAAGACGATCAGCGCGGCCACCACGACGTTCGAGAGGAAGGAGACCACGAAGACCTTGTCGACGAAGATGCCGTCGAGCATGGCCCGCAGACCGCCGAAGACGGCGTCGAGCGCGGCGACCACCGCGATCGGCAGATAGGGCTCGACCACCGCCGGCACCTCGGGCCGGACCAACAGTCCGACCACGACTCCCACGACGAGGCCCAGTACGGCGATCACGATGTGCCCTTCCCTGTGTCTGCCGCACCACTGCCGGCGGCCTTCGGCTCTGCTGTACGGACGATCAGGCTCGGCGCGGCCGGAAGCCGCACCTTCGCCTGATCGGAGATGCTGGTGCGGATGTCGAAGCTCTCCTTGAGCGCCTGAAGGTACTGGCCGTCGGCGCTGTCCTGAAAGGCGGTCGCGAGCTTCTTGCCGTCCCCCACCGCGAGCACCGTGTACGGCGGTACGAGCGGTCTGTTGTCGACCAGTATGGCGTCGCCGGCGGCCCGGATCGCCGACAGGGCCGTCAGCCTCTGCCCGTTGATGGCGATCGCCTCGGCCCCGGATTCCCACAGGCCGTTGACGACCCGCTGCATGTCCCGGTCGCGCAGCCGCCCGGTGTCGGCGAAGCCCGTCGACTCGCGCGGACCGCCGCCGCCCTGGTCGGTGTCCTTGGCGTCGTCGACGACCAGTTTCACGCCGGGGCCCTCGACCGGCGTCGCTCCGGCCAACAGCGCCACGAGCTGCCCCTGGTCCCCACCGTGCTGCTCAAGTGCCTTGCGCTGACGTTCACTCACATCGCGGCGGAGGGCCTCGACTTCCGACTCCAATGTGTCCGCTGCCTCTGTCTCCGCGTCGATGCGGTCGATCAGCTCCTCGCGCTCCTTGGCGACGACCGGCGCGGAGATCCGCGCCTCGGCGGCGCCGAGGGTGACCACCAGGGCGGCCACCACCAGTCCGGCGGCCAGGCCGAGCTTCGACTTGAGCGTACGGGGCAGCCCAGCGCTCCCGTCGGCCCTGCGCCGTGCGGAGGCCTCCGCGTACCCGTCGTCGAGGCTGTGGTCCATCACGTTGTTCAGCAGCGACATGGAGGCGTCGGGGCGTGCGGGCGGCGGGGCGGTGCTCCGATCGGGGGACTGCTGCGACATGCCGCACATCGTCGCACGTCATCGCGGCTGCCGCCGAATGGCCCCACCGGTGCGCCGCGACCCCCTGCCCGGGGCGTCGCGGCGCACCGCATGCGCGTCAGTCCCCGGCGCTGTCCACCACCGCGGCCCACTCGTCGAGCAGTGCCTGGGCCGAGGCGTCGTCCGGGCCTTCGGCCCACAGATGGGTGACGGCCTCCGCCCGGTCGGGCAGGACCATGATCCACCGTCCGTCCGCCTCGACCACACGGACCCCGTCCGTGGTGTCCACGCTGCGGTCACCGGCCGCTTCGACGACCCGGCGCATGACGAGCCCCTTGACGGCCCACGGAGTCGCCAGGTCGCGGCGCAGGACATGCGCCCGGGGAATACGGGCGTCGATCTGGCTCAGCGTGAGCTGGGTGCGCGCGACGAGCCCGATGAGCCGGACGAAGGCGGCGCTCCCGTCGAACACGCTGCTGAATTCGGGAACGATGAACCCGCCGCGCCCGTCTCCTCCGAAGATGGTGTCCTCTTCACGGCCCACCCGGGTCAGATCATCCGGCGAGGTGGTAGTCCACTCCACCTGGGTGCCGTGGTAGGCCGCCACCTGCTCGGCGACGCGCGTGGTCGTCACGGGCAGGGCGACACGACCGCTGCGCCGCTCGGCGGCGATGAGATCCAGGAGGACCAGCAGGGCCCTGTCGTCCTCGATGATCCGGCCCAGTTCGTCGACGAGGGAGAGCCTCTCGCCCACCGGGTCGAACCGCACGCCGAAGGCCGCCCGTGCGGAGGACACGATCTCCCCGAGCCGCACGAGACCGGCCCGCCGGGTGTCGGCCGACTCGGTGGGCCGCGCCTCGTCGAGTCCTGGGTTGATCGTCAGCGCGTCCACGCCGAGCCGCCCGAGCAGGCTGGGCAGGACGAGCCCGGCGCTGCCGTTGGAGGCGTCGACGACGACCTTGAGTCCGGAGTCCGCGATGCCGGTGACGTCGACGTTCCGCAGGAGGGATCCCGTGTAAGAGTCGAACACGCTGGACGGGAAGTGCAGGTCCCCGATCTCGCCGGGGAAGGCCCTGCGGTACTCCTGGCGCGCGTAGACCCGGTCGAGCTTGCGCTGCTGCGCCTGTGAGAGGTCCGCGCCCCGCTCGTCGATGAACATGATGTCCACCGAGTCGGGCACCCCGGGTGACGTACGGATCATGATGCCGCCGGCGCTGCCCCGGGCGGTCTGCTGGCGCGCCACGGGCAGGGGGACGTTCTCCAGGTCCCGGACGTCGATGGCGCTGGCCTGGAGGGCCGAGATGACGGCCCGCTTGAGGGCGCGGGCGCCTCGGGAGTGGTCACGTGCGGTCGTGACCGTCGAGCCCTTCTTGAGGGTCGTGGCGTAGGCGCCGGCCAGCCGCACGGCGAGTTCGGGGGTGATCTCGACGTTCAGGATTCCGGAGACCCCGCGCGCCCCGAAGAGGTGCGCCTGCCCTCGGGACTCCCAGATCACCGAGGTGTTGACGAACGCACCGGCCTCGATCGTCTTGAACGGGTACACCCGGACGTTGCCCTGGATGATCGACTCTTCGCCGACCAGGCATTCGTCCCCGATCACGGCGCCGTCCTCGATCCGGGCCGCGCGCATGATGTCGGTGTTCTTGCCCACCACGCAGCCCCGGAGGTTGCTGTGCTGTCCGATGTAGACGTTGTCGTGCACCACGGCCCTGTGGAGGAAGGCGCCCGTCTTGACGACGACGTTCGACCCCACGACCGTGTGTTCGCGGATCTCGACGTCCGCCTCGACCTTGGCGTAGTCGCCGATGTACAGCGGTCCGCGCAGCACGGCGTCGGGGTGGACCTCAGCCCCTTCGGCGACCCACACGCCGGGCGAGATCTCGAAGCCGTCGAGCTCCACGTCGACCTTGCGCTCCAGGACGTCCGCCTGGGCCTTCACATAGCTTTCGTGGGTGCCTACGTCTTCCCAGTAGCCCTCGGCGATATAGCCGTAGATGGGCTTGCCCTCCTTCATCAGCTGAGGGAAGACGTCACCGGACCAGTCGACCGAGGTGTCGGCCTGGACGTAGTCGAACACCTCGGGCTCCATGACGTAGATGCCCGTGTTCACGGTGTCCGAGAAGACCTGTCCCCAGGTCGGCTTCTCCAGAAACCGTTCGACCTGACCGTTCTCGTCCACGATGGTGATCCCGAATTCCAGGGGATTGGGAACCCTGGTCAGGCAGACCGTGACGAGTCCGCCCTTTTCCTTGTGGAACGCGATGAGGTCGGTGAGGTCGAAGTCGGTGAGCGCGTCACCGGAAATGACGAGGAACGTGTCGTCCTTCAACGCCTCTTCTGCATTCTTCACACTGCCCGCGGTGCCGAGTGGCTTCTCCTCGTTGGCGTAGGTGAGCTCCATCCCGAGCTCTTCGCCGTCCCCGAAATAATTCTTGACGAGGGAGGCGAGGAACTGGACGGTCACTACGGTTTCACTGAGCCCATGCCGCTTGAGCAGCCGCAGGACATGCTCCATGATCGGCCTGTTGGCCACGGGCAGGAGCGGCTTGGGCATGCTCGAGGTCATGGGGCGAAGGCGTGTGCCTTCGCCGCCAGCCATCACGACGGCCTTCATGTCGGAAACGTCCTCCTAGAAGAGACGACGGTCAGCCGAGTGCGCCCGTCGGGGCATCATTCACACCATCTGCCGCGGGCCGGCCACACTGCGCGGCACCGCATCAACGAGCTCAATCGGCTACTGCGTCCGCCTTCACGATCCGGCGGACCTGAACCACATAGAGGATTCCTGCCCACCAGTAGAGCGTTGTACCCCATCCTGCGAACGCCCATCCGAAGACAGCTGCCAGTGTGGCCAGCCAACCACTCCCGTCGCTGAGCAGCAACAAGGGGAACGCGTACATCAGGTTGAAGGTTGCAGCTTTTCCGAGGAAGTTGACCTGCGGAGGCGGATACCCGTGGCGTCGCAGGATGGCCACCATCACCAGGAGCATCAGCTCCCGGGCGAGAAGCGCCGCGGTGACCCAGAGGGGCAGGATCTCACGCCAGGTGAGGCCTACAAGGGTGGAAAGGATGTAGAGACGGTCAGCCGCCGGGTCCAGGAGCCGGCCGAGGCTGCTGATCTGGTTCCACTTGCGGGCCAGCTTCCCGTCGAGGTAGTCGCTGATGCCGCTGAGCATCAGCACCAGGAGCGCCCAGTTGTCGCTGTTGGGCCCTCCGAACACGGGGCGAAGAATCAGCCACAGGAAGAGCGGTACCCCGACAAGGCGAGCCATGCTGAGGATGTTGGGGATGGTGAGGACCCGGTCCGTCTGGACCCGAGTCTCCTGGACCTCCACCCGGGGGCCTCCTGTGAAGAATGTGCCGATGATGCTCCCTGACCCTACCCTCAGCTTCCCCCGTCCGGTGCACGGGGGTGGAGGTCGAACAGGGCACACCCAAGGTCCTGGAACGCAAAAAAGCCCCGCACCAAAAGGTGCGGGGCTTTCCCGGAAAAATTGTTCGGCGGCGTCCTACTCTCCCACAGGGTCCCCCCTGCAGTACCATCGGCGCTGAAAGGCTTAGCTTCCGGGTTCGGAATGTAACCGGGCGTTTCCCTAACGCAATGACCACCGAAACACTATGAAATTAACCAACACCGGATGAAAACACGGCCGTTCGTTATTTCAGAACTAACACAGTGGACGCGAGCAACTGAGGACAAGCCCTCGGCCTATTAGTACCAGTCA